>JAPKFY010000057.1 GCA_026646335.1 Aequorivita sp.
CCATAACATTTTCTTGAATTCTGATTCCGCCTTAAAATAAATATTAGTCGAAAACCTCTTTTTTAAAATAATCTTTAGCGATTGTATTCTTAAATCTTGTCCCGAAACTTTGAAATTCAATATTGAAATATTTCATTAATCCCGGACTGTTCCGTTTTCCCAAAAAATGTAAAATCATAATTCCCCTAAATTGATTTTGTTCAAGTTCTAGCAATTATCTTGGCATTTAAAGGAAAGATTCCAAGGGCAAAAGTTAGTTAATCTTTCCTTAATCCTGAACATTCATACCCGTATTTTGTGGAATTGGCATCTCAAACCCATAGTTTTGCCCACTTACTGATTAAATAATTGAAAAAACAAAACATTATGAGTCAAGTACAAGGAAATGAAACCGTAAAACTTCACTACACAGGAAGACTTAACGACGGACAAGTGTTCGATAGTTCAGTACAACGTGAGCCCCTGGAGGTAAAACTTGGAGAAGGCAAGTTGATTCCCGGATTTGAAAAAGGATTGGTAGCTATGAAGGTGAATGAAAAGAAAACCATCACCATCCCAAAAGAGGAAGCATATGGTGAGGTTCAAAAAGAACTTTTCCAAAAAATACCAAGTGAAAATCTTCCACAGGAAATAAAGCCAGAAGTTGGTATGGGTCTCGTATCCAAAAACCCTGATGGCAGTGAACGCCAACTGCGCATAGCCGACGTTAAAGAAGATTTTATAATCGTGGATGCCAATCACCCATTGGCAGGACAGGATTTGACTTTTGAACTGGAATTACTTGAAATAAAGTAATTTTCTAGAATACATATGAAAAGAAAGGCTGCCATTTGGCGGCCTTTTTTTATTGAAAGAGAAGTTGAAGTTGAGGAGTTGATTATATGAGGGGTTTATATATTTCCAAATTAATCAATCCTAATCCTGAACTAACTTCTGCGCAATAGCATCCACACAATTAATCCCATCAATGGCTGCAGAAATAATGCCGCCTGCGTATCCAGCGCCTTCACCGCATGGGTAAAGCCCTTTTATTTCAATGTGTTCCAGTGTTTCGGGATTTCGGGGAATACTTATAGGCGATGAAGTTCTGCTTTCAGGTGCATGTAGCACCGCTTCGTTGGTGTAATAGCCATTCATCTTTTTCCCGAAGGCCACAAAGGCTTTCTTCAAGCGTTTTGAAAGCAAACTCGGCAACACTTCATTCAAATCTGCTGAAACAATGCCTGGTTGATATGAAGTCTTCGGAAAATCTTCTGAAATTTTCCCTTCTACAAAATCAATCATCCGTTGCGCTGGTACTTTCTGGGTCTTCCCTCCTGCTTCCCAACAACGTTTTTCTACTTCTTTTTGAAAATCCAGGCAAACAAAAGGGTCTGCTTCTTTGTAATTTGGCAAATCTTTTGGCTCAACGCTTACCACAATTCCAGAGTTAGCATACGGATTGTTGCGTTTGCTTGGGCTCCATCCATTGGTAACCACTTCTTCTTGTTCCGTAGCGCAGGGCGCAATAATTCCACCAGGACACATACAAAACGAATATACGCCAAGTCCATCCACCTGCTCCACCAACGAATAACTAGCCGGTGGCAGATATGGATTATCAACTTCGCCGTGATATTGAATATAATCAATAAGCTCCTGTTGATGTTCTACACGAACGCCAATGGCAAAAGGTTTGGCTTCAATCTTTATATTTTTATCGTGAAGCAAATAAAAAATATCCCTAGCCGAATGGCCCGTTGCGAGAATCACGTTATCAAACTTCAACCAGTTTTCATTATTAATTTGAATAGCTTCAATAGCATTATCCTTCACTTTTAGATCCGTCAATTTTGAATTGAAGAGTACTTCTCCCCCATTTTCAATAATTGCTTCACGCATAGCTGTAATTATCTTCGGAAGTTTGTTAGTGCCTATATGCGGATGGGCATCCACAAGAATATCTTCATCCGCACCAAAATGGACAAACCATTCCAGCGCCTTCAGCACATTGCCGCGTTTTTTGCTTCGCGTATATAGTTTTCCGTCTGAATAGGTTCCTGCGCCACCTTCACCAAAACAGTAGTTACTTTCGGAATTTACAATTTGGTCTTTATTTATAATGGCCAAATCTCTTCTGCGTTCGCGAACATCTTTTCCGCGTTCAAAAACAATCGGTTTGAGGCCCGCTTCCAAAGCGCGCAGTGCTGCATAAAGTCCGGCAGGCCCAGAGCCTATGATTGCTATCTGTTTTGCGCCAGAAACATTTTGGGGAATAAACGGCGGAATTATTTCCCGCTTTTCCCCTTTCATCCATAATTCAACTTGTAGATTTATTTTTATGGGTTTCCTGCGCGCATCTATGGAACGTTTTCGTATTCGCCAATCGCTTATGGTTTCTTTCCGAAGCTTTTCTTTTTCCAAAGCAAGCTCCAAGATATAATCTAAATCTTCCTGTTGACGCGGTAATACGGCTATTTGAACCAGTCTGCCCATAGGCGTCAAAGATAGTTGTTAATTTGTTAATTAAGGATTGAAGATTAGGGATTGGGAGTTCATTTATTGCTAAGTTTGTGAATGGGTGAGTTGCGAAGAGCCTCTTCAATTAACTTTTCACTAATTAACGAATCCCGAATTAACCAATCCCGAAAAACAATTATTTATCTTTGTGAAAAAATAAAATAAAATGATTTTTATTGAAAACGAAGGCAACACAAACCCACGATTGAACCTTGCTTTGGAAGAATATGCCCTGCGGAATTTCAGTGCTGTGCATGACTACTTACTGTTCTACATAAACGAGCCATCAATCATCATCGGCCGCAACCAAAATACTCTGGAAGAAATAAACCACGAATACGTTGAAAGGAACAACATTCACGTAGTGAGAAGGGTTTCCGGCGGCGGAGCGGTCTATCACGATTTTGGGAATCTCAACTTCAGTTTCATCACCAATCACGATGTGAAAAGTCTGAACAATTTTAAAAAGTTTACCGCTCCTGTAATAAAGGTTTTGAACAATTTGGGACTGAAAGCAGAACTGAAAGGCCGCAACGATATACAAGTTGATGAAAAGAAGATTTCGGGCACCGCACAGTTTTCCACAGGAAAAAGAATGGTAAGCCACGGCACGCTGTTGCTGGATACAGATTTAGGTGAAGTTGTTAATGCGCTAAACGTAAAAATGAGCAAGATTGAGTCCAAAGGCCACAAATCAGTGCGAAGCCGCGTTGCAAATATCTCTGAATTTCTAAAGAATCCATTGAAGATTGAAGAATTTCGACAACTCTTGTTGGAAGGACTTTATGAAGAAAGCGAACCATTTGAAAGCTACCGTCTAACTCCCGAAGAGTGGAAGGCCGTCCATCAATTAAAAGAAGAAAAATACGATACTTGGGACTGGAACTACGGTCGTTCCCCAAAGTTCAATATTCAACGAAACAAACGCTTTTCAATTGGAGAAATAGATTTGCGGATTTTTGTTGAAAAAGGACACATAAAAGAGTTTAAGATTTTTGGTGATTTCTTCGGAAAAGAACCTATTGAAAACTTAGAAAAACTTTTAGATGGAGCCCGTTACGAAAAAGATGATATTTCGGAACTGTTGAAGGATATTGAGATAAAGGAATATTTCGGCGACATCCCAAAGATGGATTTCATTGAATTGGTTTATGGCGCTGACGAGGTATAGGGATTCGTAATTTTCGGGATTTGGGATTTGTTGGTTAATTGGATAAATACTCAGTCGATTTAAAGTTTTAGATGAAAAAAAGCATTCAGATTTATATAATGATTGCTGCTGCTATAATAACCATCATTGGATTGGTTACCGGGTGGTATCTTTTTATCTTTTTGGTACTGCCACTTGGATTTCTCTTCAGAAAGAAAAAGGAATAAAAAAAGCTGCATTAAAAATGCAGCTCTTTCTTCTCAAATGTTTTATTCAGGAAATTATTCCACAATAAATTTACCCTGCATCAAAGCGTAGTGTCCAGGAAAAGTACACATAAAAATGTATGTGCCAGGAGCTGGCGCATCAAATTCGATGGTCTCACTTTCACCCCCACCAAGCATTTTTGTGTGAACTATAAACTTATCCTTCATATCCGCTGGAATATAATCGGTATCTGCAGCAACTGCTGAAGCTTGTCCCACTGTAGCCATATCAGCATCTTGGGTAAGTAATGCCCAGTTATGGCCCATTACACTTTTTTCCATCTTTCCAACGTGCTTCAAGGTTAGCTTCACTTTTTGACCCGCTTTTACACGAATTTCGCTCTTGTCGAATTTCATTTGGTCGTTGCCCGTGATGGTTATTTCGGCTACTTTTTCGTCAGTAGTTTGGGCCGGTGCGGCCTCTTCCACTGGGGTGCCGATTTTCATCTCAGTTTTTTCTTCTTTTTTGTTGTCGCCACAACTAATTGCCAAAGCGGCTGCAAACACTAAAATCAACTTTTTCATTTGTTATATAATTTATATTAATTTTAAATAAGGACAAAATTAAATGCTATTTTTAGCATGACCAAAACTTATGGCAATCATTTTTTAAAAAAATATAAATTGATAATATAATAGAAAATAAATAGAAATCCCGACAATCTAGAAAGTATAGGAATATTCAATTCCACCGCCAATAAGTGTATTTGTTATGCTTGAAAAATCTGCCCCCCCCATTACCGTAAAGGTTCCGAGTTTTTCGTTTTTATAGGAAAGAGAGCCGTAATTGTACCAATATTTCCATTCGGGACTAAAAGGCTTACGGTAGGTTCCCAAATATTTGGCGGCGGTGCTTTTCAATTTCCATTGAAAATTACTGAATTCACCAGAAACCCCAAAATGGTGCACCTTTGAACGATTGCTAAAATACGGCGTATTGTCGCCATTGATTTCCAGATTTTTGTCGAAAAGTATAAATGGAGCACCAATAATATTTTTTTCATAAGTCCAACCGCTTCGGTATATGTTGTTTCCAAAATAACCGTCATATCCACTGCCTACTGATATTCCGCTTTGATCTGAAGTATCAATGTACTCATAAAGAATTGAGGAAATTATTTTTTGGTTTTGGGGTTTAAAGTAAGCTCCCCAAACACCGTCTGGAAAGTTTGCCATTCGGGTACCAGAGCCATCTTCAAAAGGATGATCGTGATAAATGGAAAAATTTCCCCAACTGTTTTTAAATTCATAATTCAGAAAGTAAGAGCCCAAATGATTACCCAATTTATTGATTGTTTCTCCTTCAATTCCAATTTCTTCTGTGTTATGTGCAAAAAAAACATTGATATAATCCTTAAAGCCATCTTTTAAATCTCCATATATTGGAGAAGTTCCACCCCACTGTACATAATGCTGGATCTTCGCTGTGAGTTTATGGTTTTCACTGAAAGTGGTAATCAATGCCAACCGTTTGTAGTGAACGTGCGTACCTTCCACAAATCGATTGTCATTCAATTCGTAATGAGCAATTCCCCAATCAATAGCAAAGGTATTTGAAATTTTAAGTGGATTGTTTGCTTCCAAAAGTACACCGGGAAGCGGCCTAGCATTTCCTGACCATAAAAAGTTTTGATTGGTTGCCGAAAGTCCGTCGAGAACTTCCGTTTGCTTCTTTGCGCCAAC
This sequence comes from Aequorivita sp., assembly GCA_026646335.1. Classification (GTDB taxonomy): domain Bacteria; phylum Bacteroidota; class Bacteroidia; order Flavobacteriales; family Flavobacteriaceae; genus Aequorivita. The sequence goes on from JAPKFY010000057.1 coordinate 5,599, forward strand.
AGTTGCAAAAAGCCAAGAATTTTCGAATTGAAGGTATAAATCTCGTCGTTGTACAGCATCTTCAACTCCATCCCTTCCAAAAACTGCTGCCCCACCATTAATCTTGAATGAAGAATAGGCTAAACTTGCTTTTAATTCCCCCGTTGCCGAAATGTTGGTTAGCTCACCAACCGCATAATTTGTATTTGTATGAAACCAAAAAGGATTTTCGTCTTCGTTAGATAGTATTGCTTTTGCCTTAATGCTTCCAGCAATATCAAATTCCTGTGAAAAAATTAACAAAGGACAAAAGAAGATGATGAATTTCAACAGTTTCATAGACCTTGCTCTATTTATTCAAAATTCTTTTCAACAAAGAACGATCTTCGCGTGAATAGGCATAACCGTATTTATTCCCATACCCAAAATTGTTAAGGTTTACATTATTCAAGACAATGGCCACATTTGCCAAACGCCCATCATCAATGGCATCTTGTGGAAAATCCAACAAACGTTTATCAGTATATCCAGCACGAACCACATATAGCGTAATATCTGCCAGTTTGTTTATCAAAATAGTATCTGTAACAAGCATAGACGGTGCAGTGTCCATAATAATATAATCAAATTGTTTTTTAAGTTCATCCACCAAGGTAGTGGTTCGCTTTTGCATTAACAATTCCGCAGGGTTAGGTGGGATGGCTCCAGAAACAACAATGCTCAGGTTTTCATTGTATTCGCTTTGGGCAATTACGTCTTCCAATTGCAAATCATCGTAAACGATGTATTCCGTAAGTCCTTTTTTGGATCTTAAATGATCAGGCAAATAGCGCTGTAATTGTGGATTTCGAATATCTGCACCTACCAAGACCACTTTTTTGCCTGTAAGCGCCAAGGTCAACGCAAGATTGAATGCCACAAAAGTTTTTCCTTCCCCTTTTATGGTTGAAGTAACAATCAAAGTTTTGCCTTTGTCATTTTCTTCCAGTTTGTTGATGAACAGATACTGAAGGTTAGTTCGTAAGATTCTATATGCTTCCGCCATTATGCTGCGGTCGTTGAGCTGGATTAAATCAGATTCGTTGCGTTTTATTTTTGGAATTTCTCCAACAATCGGCGTTTTGGGAAGGTGGCGTTCCACATCCCTTCGGGACGACACTTTGGTGTTCAATAGATTTGCGCCATAAATTCCCATAAAAGGAATTAATAGCCCAGCCAATAATGATCCCAAATAAATGAGCGGTCTTTGTGGTGAAACTGGTTTTTTTGTACTGTAGGCACTGTCAACGACTTTTGCCTTTGGAGAGGTTGCAGCCAGGGTTATAGAAGCCTCTTCCCGCTGTTGCAATAGGAAAAGATAAAGTTGTTCCTTAATGGACTGTTGTCTTTCAATACCTCTAAATATCTTCTCTTTTGCAGGAACTTGTGCAATTTTTGTATTAATTGTAGATTCCTGAATATTAAGATCTTTCATTGCTATTTTTAAAGCATTGCTCGAATTTTGCAAACTTCCGAGAATGCTGGCGCGCATCTGCTCTATTTGATTGTTCACATTCAGCACTACAGGGTTTTTTGTGGTTGAGCTCTGCATCAATTTATTCCTGTAAAGGATCAACTGGTTGTAGTTGTTTACAGCCGAGGCAACTTCTTCACTTTGAATGCCGATATTGGAAGGTAAAAGTTCGGCGTTGGAACTTTTTTCCATATAATCTATCATGGTTTTTGAAAGTTCCAACTGGGTGCCAATGTCAAACTGCTTCTTGTTAAATTCGCTTGCGTTTTCAAGGATTATTTGAGCTTCGGCCTGAATATCGGTAAGACGGTTGTCGCTTTTAAAAACCTCCTTGTTCCGTTCCACCGAATCCAGTTCGCGGGTAATAATCTGAAGCCGTGAATCTATAAATTTTGAGGTGTTCTTCGCAATTTCGTTTCTGTCGGCAATGGCGTCCTGGTTGTATTGGGAAACAAGTTCATCTAAAAAATCTTCAGCCTTTCCGGTTACCGGAGTGAGCATACTCAACTCTAGTACATTGCTTGATTTAATTTCGTTCTCTATAACAACTTTACCCTGATAGTCCAACGCAACGTTTTCTATGGGGCGATAGCTAACAACAACGGTCCTATCCACAAATGATGCAAAATTTTCTGGGTTTTCAAGATTTGGAAGAACGGTTATATCTCCAAAAGGCAACGATACTTGTTCGCCAAATTTGTAGATACCATCTACTGCTTGGGTTTCATCTTCCAGTTTGTATTCGGTATTTGAAATTACCTCAATATATAAACTTGGAACACTTACCTTCTTCCCTATTTCATTAAAGGATTGGTATTGAACCTTAAAAGGAATATATGTATAGATTTCTGTGGTTTTGATGGCCCCAACAGATTCGTACTTGATGTTAAGCCCAAGCTCCTCGACAGTTTTTGAAATGATCCGTTTGGAATTGAAGATGGCCAATTCATTGTCTATCTTACTGGTATTGAAACGTGAGAGGAAACTTCCAAATTGTGAAAAAGCAGCCATTTCCATAGGGCTACTGGCGCTTTTTTCGTCTTTTATGATTATGGTCGCACGAGTTTGGTATAGTGCAGTAGTGTACCGTAAATAGATGAATGCCAATACGAGTGCAATGATAACTCCCAAAGCAAAAAGATACCAATAGCGTGTATATTGTTCAATTATTTCGCGAAGTGGCAATTCCTTGGTTTCCTGTTTGTAGCGGTTTTCCTCCATAATATCTGGCTGCAAATTAACGGGTTAAAAGTATGATTGTGCTCAGCACCACTGTTGCAAGTGATAACAAAGCTGGCACGTCTGGAATAAAACCAGATTTTTTAACCCCTTTTAGAGAAGGCTCTACGTAAACAATATCATTTTGCTTTAAAAAATAAAAAGGTGAAGTAAAAAACTCTGAGCTGGTATAATCAATTTTAGAAACTTTACGCACACCGTTTTCTTCCCTAATTACAGTTACTTCCTTTCTTTTCCCATCTTCAGAAAAATCTCCTGCCAGCGCAATGGCTTCGGTCAAAGTGATACGTTCATCCTGAATCCTGAAAACTCCGGGGGCTTTTACTTCGCCAATAACAGTTACTTTAAAGTTAATGATTCGCACATCTACAACTACATCGGTGATGTATTCAGAAAGCTTTGTTTTCAGGTCTTGTTCAATTGTGCCACGTGTTTTGCCCATTACTGCCAATGTGCCCAATACGGGAAAACGGATATTCCCTTCGGAATCTACAAGGTAACCTTGCAACTGGATATTGTTTGTTACTGAGGAACCTTCAGTGCCAATGGTGCGTTTGAATGGTTTTACTACTTCTTCATCTATGGAAGAAACGGTAATATAAAGAATATCGTTAGGTTCAATGATGGGCTCAAAAGAGGTTTTGATTTCTTTTAAATTTAAGTTTTCAGCATCCTGAAAATAAACTATCTCCTTTTTGGAAGCACAGGAAAACAGACTTACGCTGGCTAAAAGGAGTATTGAAATTTTATTCATTACGTTTTTTTTTAAGGCTACAAATATAAGGCCTTCACAAAATATTGTGAGTGTTTTTTACGAGTATCTCTTAGAAGCAAAATATTTCTTATAAATGCTTTTGTACGTCCAAGATTTCATATTCTGAATTATTGCTCAAGAATTCGGGGACCAGTTCTTTTAGCTTCTTGACAATTTCTTTTCCCTTTCCGTATTCAGAAATAGTTACTAATTCCTGAATTTTGATGGATATCTCACCATAATCAACCGTAGGTACTTTTGAGACCATAATTTTTGGATGATAGGTTGGCAAAGAGGTAGAAGTATCGTTCAATAATTCTTCATATAGCTTTTCTCCGGGCCTAAGCCCTGTAATCTCAATATCAATATCCTCGTAGGGTTTAAGGCCAGAAAGACGGATCATTCGTTCTGCCATATCGAGGATTTTTATAGGTTTGCCCATATCGAAAACATATATTTCCCCGCCGTTGCCCATTGTTCCGGCTTGAAGAACCAATTGGCAAGCTTCACTAATGGTCATAAAATACCTGATAATATCTTTGTGTGTAACTGTTACTGGACCTCCGGCAGCAATCTGCTTTCTGAAATAGGGGATTACAGAACCGTTGGAGCCCAATACATTTCCGAAACGGGTAGTTATGAAACGTGTATTCGTATTCATATGGTCTTGTAACGATTGGACATACATTTCTGCAGCCCTTTTTGATGCGCCCATCACATTGGTTGGGTTCACGGCCTTATCAGTTGAAATCATTACAAACTTTTCAATATTATATTTTACTGAAAGGTTTGCCAAGTTTATGGTTCCTCCAATATTTACATATACCGATTCGTGTGGGTTTTTTTCAATCAGCGGCACGTGTTTGTATGCTGCCGCGTGATAGACCATATTGAAATTATATTTTGCAAAGAGCATTTCCATCCGTTCACGGTTTCTAATGTCTGCTAACATTATTGCAAAGTTCAGCCCGCTGTGGTTTTGATTCATATACAATTCCATATCATGCAGGGCAGATTCGGCATTGTCCAGAATGACAATCTTTTTAGGACTGAAAGCCGCTAACTGTTTCACAATTTCACTGCCGATGGAACCTGCGCCACCAGTAACCAATATAGTTTTTCCGTACAAATCGTTTTTGATGAGCTCAATATCCATTAATATTGGAGTGCGCTCCAGCAAATCTTCAATCTGGATTGGCTTTATTTGTGTTTGTATGTCTTCCTTCCGGTTCCAATGCTCTACAAGCGGCACGTTGAAAATTTCGACCTTATTGGCCAAACAGGCTTCCACTATTTGGTTTTTCTCTTTAATGTTCAACGATTCGCTCACAATCAAAACCCCGTCCAAATTGTGCTGCGCCAAAAGTTCTGTAAATTCGTTGGAAGTATTGGTAATAGACACCGAAAAAACTGGCTTGTTCAGAATCTTCAGATTTTTGCTGATTTGATTTTCGGTAATGAAACCAACAAGTTTATAGGGTAGATTGGATTCTGTGGTAAGCGCTTTTCCCAATGAAATGGTTTGGTCGTCCATCCCAAGGATCACCACCCTTTTTTTCAGTTTTCCAGTAGTGATTTCCTTTAAATATTGGTACGTTTCTTTTACAGCAATCCTGAAAAACAGCATTAGGGTAAAAGAAAAGAACATATATAGCAAAATTCCAGTGGTCAAAAATATTTTCTGACCTGTGAAAATGAAATAGATATAATTGAAAGTTATGGTGGTAAGTGCCGTTAAAAAGGACGAAGATGCAACTTTAAATATATCTGTAAATGTGGAATGGCGGATAATTCCCGCATAGGTTTTAAACGAATAAAAAAAGATAACGTTAACTGAAATAAGGAACAACCCGCGTAAAGGGCTTGGCCAAACGGTATGGGGTTTGAGAGGAGTTCCGTCCAGAATCAAAAACATTGTTGCGAACGAGACGATACAAATAAAAATATCCAATAAAAAGACAACCCATCTGGGCAAATACCGTTGATTTAGGAAAGTCAATTTTTTGGAACGCATTTTTATTTTCGCTAAAAGGGTATATTTTCTCAACACTATCTCACACTATTTGGGGTAGCAAATATACCTCAAATATCGATGAAACGTATTAAAACATCGTTAATCTTAACCTTTTCTTTATTTATTAAATTTGAACCTGAAGGCAAACACAATCCTATTTCAAAAAGTTTTTCAGAAATATCTGAACCGTAATACGGAGCATTTTTAAAAACAGGCTGTAAGTGCATTGGTTTCCATAAAGGACGCGATTCAATATTATTTTCGGCCATCGCCAATCTGAAGTCTTCTGATGAAAAACCACAAATGTTTTTATCTACAAGGATACAAGATAGCCAATGATTTGAAAAATAATCAGGATTGGGTTCGGAAAAAACCTTCACTCCCATTGACTTGCGAAAAATATCCTGATAAAATTGGTTCATTCTTCTTCTCAATCCAATGTGTTTGTCCAAAACTTCCATTTGCCCGCGGCCTATCCCTGCAGAAATGTTGCTCAGTCTGTAATTATAACCTATTTCGGAATGTTGGTAATGCGGCGCATTGTCCCTAGCTTGAGTAGCCAGAAATATAGCTTTTTCCTTGTGTTTCAAATTTCTTGAAACCAAAGCCCCTCCACCTGAAGTTGTAATGATTTTGTTCCCATTAAAGGAAAGGATTGAGATATCGCCAAATGTGCCACATTTTTGGCCTTTATAACTGCTTCCCAATGCTTCTGCACTGTCCTCTACAATTGGAATTCCATATTTTTCAGAAATCTTTTTTATTTCATCAACTTTATAGGGCATCCCATAAAGATGTACGGTGATGATCGCTTTAGGTTTTTTCCCTTTGGCAATTCGATCTTTAATGGCTTCCTCCAAATAATTTGGACAAATGTTCCACGTTTCCGGTTCGCTGTCCACAAATATTGGTGTCGCACCTTGATACACAATTGGATTTGCAGAAGCTGAAAAGGTCATGCTCTGGCAGATTACCTCATCGCCTCTTTCCACTCCCAATAAAATCAGTGCCAGATGTAAGGCCGCCGTACCCGAGCTTAATGCAGCAACATGGTTTTGGTTGCCGAGATAACTTTCCAAGTCTTTTTCAAAACCTTCTACGTTGGGGCCCAAGGGTGCTATCCAATTGGTGTCAAATGCCTCGTTGACATAAGACTGCTCTGTTCCGCCCATATGTGGGGAGGAAAGATATATTTTCGAATTGTTCATCTTTTTAAAAATCTATTTTCCAAAGAATTTTGATATCGTTTTAAAAATTATCCTCAGGTCTTCACAAATTGAGTGATTATGATAATATTCCAAATTCATTCGCACCTTATCTGGGAAGATAACCTCATCATTGTATTTCAATGGGTCTTGTTGTTTTTTCAATAGGTCTTCCTCATTATAATATTTCATTGCGGCCTTACTGCACAGACCCGGTTTTAGATTTAAAATCTTCCTTGCCTCGCCTTGCAACTGATCATAATAACCTGGCACATCGGGTCGCGGCCCCACAAAACTCATTTGTCCTAAAAAAATGTTTAGCAACTGTGGGAGTTCGTCTAATTTAGAGTTGCGAAGTAAACTACCAAAGCGTGAAATAGTTTCGGTGCAAATTTGCATAGTACGAATCTTATAAATGGTAAAGTGCTTGCCGTATTGTCCAATCCTGGTTTGAAGGAAGATACCTTTACCAGTATCAAAATAGGCAAAGAGGATTAAAACCAGGATCAACCAGCCGAAAAATAAGAGTCCAATGCTAGATAATACAATATCGAACAGTCTTTTTAAATCTTTCACCTATTTATTAATCTTTATAACTCTTCCCGGATTTCCTACAACTACTGCGCCATCAGGCACATCTTTGATGATTATCGAACCAGCGCCTATAGTGGCCCATTTACCAATTTTAACTTCAGGCAGTACACACGCACCAATCCCAATATGCGTTCCCTCTCCCACTGCTACACCACCTGCCAAGCTGGCATTGGGTGAAATGTGAACAAAATCTCCTAACGTACAATCGTGCTCAATTACAGCTCCTGAATTTATTATGCAGTGTTCGCCAATGGTTGTGCATGCGTTTACAACAGCTTTTGCCATAACCACAGTGCCATCACCGACAGAAGACCAGGAAGAAACACTAGCAGTTCTATGAATCAAGAGCCCAAAGTTCTGGGTTAACTTGTTCCTTACCTCCCTCCGATTTCTATTATTACCAATAGAAATAACCCAAGGTTTTTTAAAATCAGAAATTTCAGACTTGAATTTTTGGACCGGAATATGGCATACTGCTTCTACTTTTGGATTATCGTCATAAATAATTGAGATTTTCTCTCCGATGGATTCAGCTATATCGATTACGGATTTACAATGCCCACTGGCTCCAAATAATATCATCGAATTTCATTTTATGTTGAATTCTCCTTTGCGAATATACGAGAAATTAGTGGTGATGTTCTACTTCTTAAACGGTTCTGCCGTTGCTTGTCCCTCTTGGGCAATGCCGTCCTTTTTAAAAACCTTTTCAACTGTCCTAAATAATATCTTTACATCTAGCCAAAAAGACTGGTGCTCCACATACCACACATCGTATTCAAATTTCTGCTGCCAACCTATTGCATTTCTGCCATTTACCTGTGCCCAGCCGGTGATTCCGGGTTTAACGTTATGCCTCAGCTTTTGGACTTCATTATAAAGTGGAAGGTATTCTGGCAACAAAGGTCTTGGTCCTACAAAACTCATATCCCCTATTAAAACATTTAAAATTTGCGGCAATTCGTCGAGTGAACTGGAACGGATAAACTTTCCGATGGCCGTGAGCCTTTCGGAATCTGGAAGTAAGCTCCCATTGCGACCCTTCTTATTGTTCATTGTTTTGAACTTAATTATGGTAAATATGCGTTCGTTTTTCCCTGGTCTTTTTTGAAGGAAAAAAGGAGAACCCCCATTTGAAAACACCAATATAATAGCCACTAAAACAATTATTGGGCTAGCAACCAACAATAAAAAAAGTGCGCCTAAAAAGTCAAAAAATGGTTTTAGTAAGCTTTGGTACATTTCAGGAAGTATTCTTTAGGATGCAAAATTAAGGAAAAGGAGTTATAACCACTAGCTTTCAAGCATTTTGTATTCTTCAAGCAAAGCTTGCCAAACTTGTTTCCTGTTATATTTTTTTTCAATATTATTTCGCGCCACTTTTTTAATGTTTGAATATAGAACAGGTTCTTCAACAAGTAATTTCATTGCTTCATAAAGCTCATCAATTTCTTTTGGCGGAATTATTAAGCCATTTATTCCGTTTTGAATTATTTCATTGCAACCATTTATATTTGTTACTATGGACGGCAATCCCATAGCCCCAGCCTGCATAACTACATTTGGAAACCCTTCGCGATAACTTGGAAATACAAGGGCATCAGCAATGGCGAAAAAGGGGCGAACATCGTTTTGATAGCCTGCGGAATAAATATGTGAATGGTTTTCAATGATTTTTAAAGTTGCGGGCAATAGCGGATCTAAATCATTTTCAAAAGGGCCTACCAACAGTAGTGAAACCTTGTCTTTTGACTCAAAAAGTTTTGAAAAAGCAGCAATCAATTCGTTTATTCCTTTGTCCTTAACCAAACGTCCTACAAAGATAAAAAGGAAATGGTTTTGCGAAATGCCCCATTCAGATTTTAATGAGGTTTTATCATTATCTGAATATAAACTTGGATCAAAATAAGCAGTGTCTATTCCATTACTGCTTCCATTTCCTATAATTGAAAGTTTTGAGGGTTTTGTAATTTTTTCTAGAAGGATAAAATCATACAGTCCCTTGGAGTTGGGGTAAACTTTGGTAGCAAAACGATAGGTGAGTTTTTCAACAAAATCCAAAAGCATTCTTTTAAGCCCAGTTGCTTCCATCAACGGAAGGCCGGCAACCGTATGCAGCCGATTTGGAACTCCTGCAAGCCATGCTGCCATCATCCCCACAATTCCCGCTTTTGGGGTGTGGGTGTGCACTATGGTTGGCTTCTCTTTTCTTAGAAAACGGTATAGCTTAAAGACCGCAACAATATCTTTTAGAGGTGTTATTTTTCTAGTAAGCTCCAAAGGAAACACTCGCACTCCTTCCCTATTTCCATAAGCTTCTAATCTTTCTTTTTCCGCAGAAATCGCAACTACCTCAAAATGTTCCTTCATAAACGCCAACTGCCCTTCGAGGAGCTTTTCGAGGGAGATGGGGACTGTGGTTATTCGGATGAGTTTTCGTTTATTCCGATTCATTTTATCTTGTTAATCAATGCTTCCCACTCCTTATAAACAATATCTTCGGAATAATTCTCCAATACATATTTATAACCGTTATTTCCAAGCTTTTCTTTTTCCTTTTCAGATAAAGAAATAAGCGATTCAATTTTAGAACTAAGATCATGCTCATCTTTTAAACGAAACACCCACCCACATTGCCCTTTATTTATAAGTTCCTCACAACTAGGAATGTCTGAAGCTATAACTGGTAGTTTATTTGCCATTGCCTCCAGAACAGAATTTGGTGTTCCTTCCCATAATGACGACAACACCAATGCATCGGCTTTTTCCAAAAAGGGTTGAGGGTTTTGAACAAAACCTTCTAATCGAATATTCTGTTCTATACCCAATTCTTTAATCATTGTTTCTGGCCACGCTAACCCAAACGTATTTCCAATCACTATAAGTTTAATTTGGATATTTTTCTCTTGTAAAACTTTAATGGCCCGGAATAATGTTTTATAATCTTTTACTGGCCTAAAATGAGCTATACTCAATAAAGTGAATATATCGTTTCTAGGTCGGGAAAAATTACTTTCAGCAATTGATACGGCATTTGGGATAAACAAGGATTTTTTGGATGTTGCAATTCGATTTGACACAAATTTTTCTAATGCAAAATGAGAATTGAAAACTGTATAATTGTCCATTTTATAGGAAAATTTATACAATACCAAATAGAATTTCGAGATGTTACTAGTTCTTACAGATGTAATAAGTGGAATTCCAAACCTCTTTTTAATTAACCGTGCTGCAAGATTAGCCCCAAACATAAAAGAAATAATAACATCCTGTCGGTTTCTTTTTATAAAACCAGATAATTGTATTATTCCTTTAAGAGTATCGTATTTAAATAATTGTACAGAAATTTTATTTTCTGTCAATATTTTTATAAAATCGTTTTGTGGAATGGCCTGTATGATTACCACCTCATAGCCTTTTCTCTTAAAAAAAATGGCTAATTTGATTAATTGACTTTCTGCGCCCCCCTTGGCAAGTGAAATTGTAAAAAAGCATATTTTTTTTAATTGCTCCATTATTTGATTTTCTCTAATTTAAAAATAGTTAGAAAAAAAACCATAAAGAGAAAGGGTATAACCATAGTTTTCTGTCGAACTGCAATACCTAAGTTAATCAAAATAAAAGCAGAAGGAATTGTGATGGTGAAAATGGCGAAAAATGTAAACCAATAAATATGTCTAAATTGTTCCTGTAATTTTTTTCTGAAGTTTTTAAAAAGCACAATAAATAACACGACCCAGATTGAATTTTCGAAAGAAGATATTAATGTAAAACTATTATGGGAATCAAAAAAGAAGGGTCTAAAAACATAACTGAACCATTTTATGAATATGTTTTCGCCTACAAGATTGACAGAAGATCCTCCGAGCATTTTTTTATTTTCTAACATCTCCAATTGGTCGAAGAGAGATTCATCCATAGAAAAACCCAACCTACTTATTAATAAAGGAAAAAGTAAATAAACAGTAGCGATTGTGAAAAAAGCAAATATAACTTTATAGAAAGTCTTTATCTTTTTATTTAAAAATAATAGCGCAAACCCCAAAGCCAATATGATAAGTATTAAAATATGTAGCCTTACAAAACCTATCAATAAAACAGGTAGGATGTAGTAGTACCACTTTTTATTTAAAAAATATATATAAGCCAGCAACGAAATCCCGAAAAATATTAATGAATCCTTTCCAATAGCCACAGTCCAAAAATGTATATTGGGCATCAGCAGAAGGTAAAACCAAGGAGACCAACTTTCATCAGAAATCTTAATCAAAATCTTCAACAAATAATAATAACCTAGAAGACCAAAGAAAGAATACACAAAAAAAGACCCAAAATATGTGAGGCCAATATATTTAACCAAGGGATATAAAGTAAAATATATAAAAGTTGTCCCCTGACCAAATGTCTCTCCCCAACTGTCATATTGATACATAACACGCCTGTAGTAACCTATAGTATCTGCGACATCGCCCAATGTATAGAAATAATATACAAATGTAAATAGCAGATGAGCAATGCCAATTAGCATAAAAAGTCTAATGAACTTTACTGAAATACTACGAAATTTTTGCGCAAGAACAAATACTCCAATGATATACATCAATATTAAGGAAATATCCAAAATAGTAACCTGGGTCAATATATCGCGGGATATTTCCATTACTCCTTAAGAAATTTTTCCATCATAATATTTTGAGGGTTAAACTTTTCCTCAACGAAGCTCATATCCCTTTTCCAATAACCAGGGCAAGCATCATAGGCTTTCATTGAAAATCCAAAACAGACCTCAACTATCTTTGGCTCCCTATTTCTATCATATACAAAATCAAATGCCAAGCATTGCCCACCAATCTTTTCGGTAACATCAAAAGCTATTCTTACGGTTTCCAAGTCTATTTTTGAAACATCAAAATCAAGCTTTCCGCTACCAGACGCCCGAAAATCATTTTCATTGTTGAATCTTCGGATACCAAAAGCAATGTCACCCACAACGATTATCCGTATGTCAAAATCATTATTTGGCATAAATTCCTGAAAATATACATACCCTTTTTCGGCATGGGCCAAGGTTCGTTCCCTTTTATTTTTTTTGAAAAAGCCTATGGTTTTTTTTGCAAGTTTAATAGGGTCTTTTATCTGTTTTGCGACCCGCAGTTTTTGATCAAAATTGCCAAGCGCAGTGGCCGTTGGAACAATCCCTTCAGAAAATAATTTTTGTATGTATTCAACTCCTTCCGCTTTTGTTTTAATCAACTTTACGTTCGTAGAACCAGCACCTCGTTTGAGCTTTGCCACCAAAGGCAGTTGTGATTTATCCAAAAAAGTCAATGCTTCCTCCTTTTCATAAAAAACATCACTTTTAACCAATGGAGCATCAATGCTTTCAAACAAGTATTTCTGTGCCACTTTATCATCAAAATGCCAACGGGTATTAAAATTCGGAAAGGTTTTAATTCCCATATTTTCCGCCGTGTTCATCACATAGGGATAGACCATCAAATCTTTTGACGAAGCGTGGTTTAAATGCCACATTAAATGGGTGATTTTTTCTTTTTTGAATAGGTAGAGAATATCTGTGCTAAAACAGTCCACCAACAAATAGTCCAAACTATTTTTTTGGCAGTAAGCAACCCATCGCTCCGTAAAGCCTCCTTCCCTTTGCTGTATGGCTATTTTCATCAGTATTGCTTTATAAGTATTGCCGGATTACCTCCGAAGATAGATTTTTCTGGCACACTGCCTTTAACGACACTACCAGCCGTGATAACAGCTCCTTTTCCAATTTTTGATCCGCCTAGTATGATACAATTAGCAGCAATCCAAACATTATCCTCAATAATTATGGGATTGCCATTATCTTTTGTATTAATTCTATTTTCAGGATTATCCATACATAGTTCATGGCCATTGCCATCTATTATGTTTGTATTGGCTGCAATTAAACAATTATCGCCAATTTTTATTTTATTAAATGCGTGAATACAGGTTCCATGGATTAATCGGGCGGCCCCCCGCTCCATGATGGAAGCGATGGCGAAGGACCAGGCCATTCCCCTCGATTCCGAGAAATTTCAGATCGCCTGCCGCAATTTC
>JAPKFY010000058.1 GCA_026646335.1 Aequorivita sp.
ATCCAATTCAAGGTATGACGAAAATGTATTTTTTACTTTTTCATGCTGAAAATGGTAATGCAGTGAATTTGATATCAAATATAGAATGTAATTAAATGAAATTCGGAAAAGTTGACCATCCAGAAAATATAGATTTTACACTTCCACCCAATAATTCGACAACAAAGAAGATACTTTCTAAATACAAAAAATCCAGTCCTCCAAACCTTTTTGTGGGCTGTGCAAAATGGAACAAGGCGGATTTAAAAGGGTTTTACCCGCGGGGCACAAAAGATGAACTTGCGTATTATTCAACCCAATTCAACAGTATTGAACTAAACGCAACATTTTATAGAATTTTCCCGGCAGATACCTTTGCGGGTTGGTACGAAAAAACACCAGCCGATTCAGGTTTTTTCCAAAGTTTTTTCAGGGAATTTCGCATTGGAAAAGGCTTCAGGATTGTGAAGCTACTTTGAATGAATATATCTTGAATGCTTCAAATTTGAAGAAAAAACTAGAAATGCCATTTGTGCAACTGCCCGATAATTTTGGCGCGAAAAATATTGAAAGATTGGAGCCTTTTTTCAAAATGCTTCCAAAAGATTTAAAACCAGCCATAGAGTTTCGACATACAGATTGGTTCAATAATGATGAAGTTGCCAAAGAACTTTATAAAATTCTTGAAAAATACAATATCACAAACGTAATTGTGGATTCTGCGGGAAGACGCGATCTGCTGCATATGCGACTAACTACACCGACTGCGTTTTTACGTTATAACGGTGCAAATCACGAAAGTGATTACACGCGTTTGAATGATTGGATAGATCGTTTGGAAACATGGATTGACCAAGGTTTGCAGAACATCTACTTTTTCGTCCATCAAAACCTTGAAAAAGCATCACCTTTGCTTTCGGCACATTTTATAAAAAGAGCGAATGAACGGTTCGGAACAGACCTTCACATACCACAAATGGATAACCCAAATACTTTATTTTAAGCCAAGGCCTGTATGTCTTTTCCGGTTGGCAATTCAAAAACTTCAAGATCGAAATAGGGGATAGCAGCCAAAAGATGGTCAAAAATATCAGCTTGAATATGTTCGTAATTCACCCAGCGTTTGTCTTTGCTGAAGCAAAATATTTCTATCGGAATTCCTTTATCTGTAGGTGCAAGGTGGCGCACCATTAAAAACAAATCTTTATTTATGGCAGAGTTTTCATTTAAAAACGCATCGGTATAATAGCGGAAAACCCCCAGGTTTGTTTGGTTTCTGCCGTTTATCAATAGTTCTTTATCAATTTCGTTTTTCTCGTTGTATTTCTCAACGTCTTTTTGGCGATGTTCCAAATATGGCTTAATCAGTTGGATTTTCTTTAACCTTTCCACATCTTTCACAGAAAGAAACTTGATGGAAGATTGTTTTATAAAAATGGAACGCTTTATTCTTCTGCCATCACTTTCCTGCATTCCGCGCCAGTTTTGGAAGGAATCGGCAATCAGACTGTAGGTGGGAATGGTGGTGTAAGTATTGTCCCAGTTCTGTACACGAACGGTTGCAAGGTTTATTTCTGTAACATATCCATCTGCGCCAAATTTGCTAAACGTAATCCAATCGCCAATGCGAACAATATCATTCACAGAAACCTGAATACTTGCCACAAAACCTAAAAGGGTGTCTTTAAAAATAAGGAGAATAACTGCGGAAGCCGCCCCCAATGTAGTAAGGCTAACGATAGAAAATCCTGTAAGAAGTTGAATTGTTAAAAAGATACCGATTCCCCATGCGAAAATCATCGTGACTTGCACATAGCTTTCCATCGGCTTGTCTTTGTAGCGCTCGTTTTCTTCAAGGAATTTACGCGTAGTGCGCAAAATACTTCTGAAAATATACACACATAGAATGACCAAATAAATCTGAGCTGCAATCAACAGCAGATTGGTCATAAACGGAGATTCAATAAAAATGATAGGGATGAGATACCAAACGACCCCCAATGGGAAAGTATGGGCAATGTATCTTGGAAAGTTACTTTTTACGAGATAGTCGTCAAAGGTGGTTTTCGTTTTGTTGCTAAAAGCTTTAAACGTTTCAATAATAAATTTTCTGAAAACAATGTCCAGAATTAATACTGCCGTTAAAACGATAACACAGTTTAAAATCACGTTCAAAAAAATAGCCCATTCAATAGCCATACCTTCATTAACGAGGTAATTCTGAAACAGACAACTATAATTTTGGATCGCTTCCTTATTCATTATAAATATTTACGTTCAACATAAAAAGGCCCAAAAGGTAGTACCGAGCACATTACAACAATAAACAAATCTGTAATGGACCACTTTAGTTTTTTGTACATATAGATTGCGCCGCCAACATATAGCACGAACAATACACCATGCGCCATCCCCACAATTTGCACCATTTGTGGCATGTGCCAAATATATTTTAAGGGCATTGCAATTCCTAAAAGTACAAGAAAGGATATAGCCTCCAAGGTGCTGATCAATCGAAATGTTTTTAATGAAAGTTCCACTGTTTTTTATTTTTTGCAAAGATACATGTTGCAACTTGCCCCACTAAACTTTATGATTAATTTATGGGAACTATTCTTTTGTGAAGAATGATTATCTTTAAAAGAAAAAATAGATGCTTCCACTATTACAATCGCCCACTGAGACAATCCAGATTTCACTGGAAACCTATTACAAAGAATTCCTGAAAGTGCTCCCTCGGGTAGCTTTGGCGATTTTGGTTATAATATTGGGCGTTTTGCTGGCGCAGTTGTTAACCAATTTCTACAAACGACGGTTTCAACAAAAGTCAGAAGATCCTTTAATGTCAAAATTTTTGGCACAGGCAGTAAAAATTATTTTGGTCATAATAACCATAATGATCGCATTACGTGTTGCAGGTTTAGACGGAATTGCAACTGGACTGCTAACTGCCGTTGGCGGCGGCGCCATCATTTTAGGTTTTGCATTTCAGGATATTGGGAAGAATTTTTTGGCGGGAATAATTCTCGCATTCAACAGACCTTTTAACATTGACGATACTATTAAAATTGACAACATCTTCGGAAAGGTGAAAGAGTTGAGTTTTCGGTATTCACATATAAAAACTTTTGATGGTCGCGATATTTACATTCCCAACAGCGATGTGCTCACAAAACCTGTTGAAAACTATACTGCAGACGGATTTTATAGAGTGGATTTCACAGTGGGGATCGGTTATGAAGATGACATTCAGGCTGCTAAAAAGGTCATTCAAGATATCTTGGATGCAAATAAAGAAATAGTCCGTGACGCCGACCACGAAAATTTTGTGATTGAAGACGAACTTGCGGCAAGTACGGTAAATTTAAAAGTATTCTTTTGGGTTGATACTGTTGATTATCGCAGAGCTTCAAGAGTTTTACGCGGGTTGATAATTAAAGAAGTAAAAGAAGCTTTGGCCGCCAAAGACTTCAACCTTCCGTCTGATGTGGTTGAATTGAAACTTTATAAGAATTCACCTGAAATTCCCTTCAAAATGAGTGGGAATGCCGAAGGTAAAATTTCTAAAAAGAAAGAATAATTAATCGCAGGGCAGGGGAATGTTCAATGTTTTGTAATTCCAGTTTCGTTGAAAGCTGAAGTGCCACCATTCTGTACGGATCGTGTTAAAGCCAAATTTGCGCATCCCTTCAAAAAGCAGTTTTCGGTTGGCGAGTATTTCTTTTGAAAAATTGTAGTTATCTATATGTGCTTCCCTTCCGAAGTAGTCGTAATCGCTGCCCATTTCAACATAGCAACCATCCAAGGTTTCCAAAGTAATATCCACCGCCGCACCTTTGTTGTGAATGGAACCGTTGCCGTATGGATTGCCTACATAGGTTGGACGCGGCACTTTTGCCCACATCTTTTTTTGCACGTCCAGCGGGCGGTAGCAATCGTATATTTTTATGCGGTAGCCTTTTTCGCAGAAGTATTGATTAGCTTGTAGTAGCGCTTCGGCTACTTCAGGGCGGAGTAAACATACTGCACAGTCGTAAAGTGTTTCGCCAATAAAATTGTTTGGCGTTGCGTAGCGAATTTCGTAAACAAATTCTGTTGAAAGCTCTTCGAGGTTTACAAGTAGATCCTGATATTTTTCTTCGGAAGAAAAACTGAAGAACAGAAAAGTGAAAAGTAGAATTGGCAACAACTTCATTTTTCAAATTTAAGCAGAATTTAATAACATTCGCTTTCGCTATTTGTAACTTTGGGAAAAACGATAAACTATGAATGATTTAGGAAAAAAATCCGCTCTCATTACAGGCGGTACAAAAGGAATAGGCTATGGAATTGCTGAAGCTTTGCTGAAAGAAGGCATTAATGTGGCTATAACCGGGAGAACAAAAGCAACGGCTGAAGAAGCTGCCAAACAACTAAACTCCCACGGGAACGATAGGGCGCAGGCAATAGGTTTGGAGGCGGACGTGCGCAGTTATGAAAGCCAAGAAAAAGCAGTGAAACAAGCCATTGGACAATTTGGTGGAGTAGATATTGTAATTGCAAATGCCGGACTTGGTCATTTTGGCTCTGTGGATGAAATTTCTATTGAACAATGGAAAGAGACTATTGACACTAACCTTTCCGGACCATTTTACTCTTTAAAGGCAAGCGTAGATCAATTGAAGAAAAACAAAGGATATTTTATTAGTATTTCAAGTTTGGCGGGAACCAATTTTTTTAAAGGTGGAAGCGCTTACAACGCAAGTAAATTTGGGCTTACAGGTTTCACACAAGCCGCAATGTTGGACTTGCGGGACCACGGTGTAAAGGTGAGTACCATAATGCCGGGCTCAGTTTCTACTTATTTCAATGGAAACAAACCGGATGCCGAGGATGCCTGGAAAATTCAAAAGGAGGATATTGGAAAACTTGTGGTTGATTTGTTAAAGATGAATCCGCGAACTTTGCCAAGCAAGATAGAAGTGCGGCCCACTATGCCTCGTTCTTAGTCGGTAGAATTTAGTTGGTAGTCGTTAGTAAAAAAAGCGGTTCATCTTTAAGATGAACCGCTTTTATCATTGTTATTTACTTTCTTTCTTTTTAGTTGGCAGAAAGCAGGGCCAAAAATTTGTCAAGGTTTGGCAAGATTACAATGCGCGTTCTTCTATTTGTTGCGCGGCCTTCCTTGGTTTCATTCTCTGTTAATGGATGGAAACTGCTTCTTCCGGCTGCTATTAGCTTTTCAGGAGCTACTCCGTAATCATCCTGTAATTTACGGATAACGGCTGTGGAACGTTCAACGCTCAATTCCCAATTGTCTTTAACATAGGCACCAGGCTTTACAGTTTGGCTATCGGTATGGCCTTCGACCATAACTTCCAATGCTGGTTCGCTGTTGATTACATTGGCAAGACGCTCTAAAAGCGAATTCGCCTTTGGATTAACGCGAGCACTTCCTGAGCTGAACAATAATTTGTCAGAAATTGTAATCAACACTACCGTTTCATCAATATCAATATGGATGTCATCTTCTTCGCCTTCACCAACCAAACTGCTGTCGAGGTTCTTTTTAAGATTGTGGGAAACAATAAGATTCATTGAATCTTTAAGGGTTTTTGCCTGTGCCAATTCTTGGGGATTTACATTGGCGAGGGCTTTCCTCATGTTTTCCTTATCGTTTTCTGAAACTACAACGCCTTCAATTTCCTGAAGACGACTGTTGTTACTATCAGTCAATGATTGGATTTTTGAATTGTAGCTGGCAACGCGCTCTTCAATTTTGGCGTACTTGGCTTCAATTTCTTCTTTTTCAAGCTGGGTTTTAGACAGTGTAGAACGGGTATCATTGTATTGATTTTCCAGTTCTACATACTTTTTTTTTGATACACATGAGGTAGCAAAAATTGCTGTCGCCAGCATGGTTAGTGCAATAGCTTTTTTCATAATACTTAAGTTTTAAAGGTTTGTAGTGCAAATATAACCGCACAACTCACCAAAAAATTAGTTAATGGATGCTATTGTTTTGTTAATATAAGTTTGCTAGAATAATTCAAAAACGTAGCCCAACAGCCAATAAAGAATTATAAAAACAACGATGGTGCCAATACAGCCGCACTTTCCGCCACCAATTTTTTTGGCACCCCAGCCGGCTAATAAAACCCTCAGCAATTTTTTCATAAAAGCGTGATTTTTAAATTGGTTAATATTGAAATTACTCGTCTTTGTTTGGAGCAATTTGTATACTGTTCTTGCCAAAATCCAATGTTCGGATTGGGAAAGGTATGTTGATTCCAGCTTCGTCAAAGTTTTTCTTGATGAGTTTTATGGCCTTGTGCTGGGCTTCAAACTTTGGTTTTGGTTTTTGGCTATGGATCCAAAATCGAGTAATGAAGTTGATGGAACTGTCGCCAAATTCAGTAAAAAAGAATTCAACTTCTTCATTGTCGTGTTGTTCAAAATTTTCAGAAATTATTTTCACAACCAGTTCCTCCACTTTTTGAAGATCGCTTTCATAACCCACGCCACAGCTTACGGAGACTCTGCCTCGTTCCGTCCAAGAATAATTGGTGAAAGGATTTTCTACAAATATTTTATTCGGAATCATTACATAATCATTATCTGGTTGGCGAATGGTAACGGTTCTAAGATCTATTTCTTCCACATAACCACTTTTTCCTTGGGCCTCAATAAAATCTCCAATACGCACTTTGGGCTGAAACGAGAGCATAAAACCAGAAACGGTATTGCTTAAAGTGCCTTGCAATGCGAACCCAATAGCTAGTCCCATAACCCCCGCACCAGCCAGAACGGATGTGAGCACTTTGTCCAGTTGCATAACTCCAAGAGCTATAAAAAAGCCAATAAGCATGACAATGGCATAAATTAATTTTGACATTACCTGTTTGATGGACTCATCGCTCATTTTGCGAAATAGTACTTTATGTGAAAGCTTTTTCATGCCTTTTGCTATAAAATAAAAGACAATCATAACTATTATGGCCACTGCAAGGTTTGGCAATTTCAGTATCATAGCGTCCATCCAGCCATCAAGTTTGTCCCATAAACCTGTAATTGAGTTGTGTATTGAAAATTTTTCTTCTGTCATATATATAGTTGTTTACAATAAAGTTGAAAGCATAAATGTACCTAAAACCCATAAAATAATGGAAAGTACGCCCCCGATTAAAAAGAAATGTCTGAATTTATAGAAGCCCATTCCGTAAATCAATGTGTTTGTTTGATAACCCATTGGTGTGAAAAAACTAAAATTGGCCCCAAACAAAACTGAAAGTATGAAGGGCTTCATGGAAAGGTCAAGACCTACAGCTACTGCTATGGCAATGGGGGTCATTATAATTGCCGTCGCATTGTTGCTCACCACACTGCTCATCAACATTGTAATTAAGAATATTAAGCCAATTACAACTAAATTTGACTGCCCGCTCAAAATAGCCAATAAATGGTCTGAAATCCATTTATCGGCACCTGTGTTGTTCATAGCGATACCAAGCGGTATCATTCCTGCAAGTAGAAAGATTACTTGCCAGTTAATACGATGATAAACATCATTTAAATCTAAACATTTAGTTAGTAATAATAAACTGACCCCAGCAATTGCACTCACTAAAATGGATAAGATTCCACTCGCTGCCAAACCAATGACGAGGAGCAGTATTGCAAAGGATAGTGTTCTCTTCCTGATATTTATTGTTGGCTTGGTTTTGTGTTCCCTAAGAATTGCCACATTCTCCATTTCGTAAAGTTGGCTTATTTCGTTTTTCGGAATTTCAACCAACAATCTATCTCCAGGCTTTAAGGAAATTTGTTCAATATTCTTCCGCACCAAGCGCTCTTCAGTGTTCCTGATATTTCTTCTTTTCTTTATGGCAATTGGCAAAGCATTTTGAAAGGTTTGTTTTCTGAGTTGCTTCAATGTTTTTCCAATCAGAATTGAACCCGGTAAAATCAATAATTCCACAAACCCCAGTTCGTTGGACTTCTTTGGACTTTCATTTTCTTCCTCGTCTTCCGCTAGCTGTTTCTTTTTGTTTTTTTCTTGTGTTTTGTGAATACTCAAGCCTTCAGCCTCGTTTATCTTGGCCAGGTTTTCCAAATCGCACATAAGTAATAACTTATCGTTTGCCTTTAAAGTGATGTACCGTCCAGGGGCATTGGTTATTTGTTTGTTGCGAGTAAGTTTTAAGATGGATATTTCTGGATTGTTGTAAAGAAAAGTGTCTTCAATGTTTTTGTCGATCAAATTGGAACCTTTGTTAATTACCACCGTAGTTACATAATTTTCCAAATCATAGGCATCTTGTAAGTTTTCTTTGGAATCATTTGGCAGCCACCTTGAGGCAATGGTTATTACAATAATACCAACGACTAAAAAAATCACCCCAAAGAATGAAAACTCAAAAAAACTGAATCTTTCGGCTCCCAAATCGCGTGCTACGGAATTCACAATAAGGTTGGTTGACGTTCCCATCAATGTGCAGCTTCCGCCTAAAATACCTGCAAAAGATATAGGTAGCAATAGCTTGGATTGCGACACATTAAACCGTTTGGCAAGTTCAGCAATAATTTTTATAAACACGATCACAACCGCCGTAGTGTTTATAAAAGCTGAAATACCACCTGTTATGAACATAAAGATTGGCAACAACAAGAAGAGCGGGAGTATGTGCAGGTTTTTGAGAAAACGCGCCAAGGAAGCTATTACGCCGTTGTCCTCAAGCGCAAGTGCGATAATCATTAAGGAAAGAACTGTAATTGTTGCCGTATTGGAAAATCCCGCAATGGCTTCTTCTGGTTTTACCAAACCTGTCAGAGCCAGAGAAGCAATAATAAGCATTGCAATTTTATCAACGGAAAAGACTTCAAATGCGAAAAGAATGATGGTAATGAGCAGAATAGAAAAAACGAGTAATATTTCTGTGGTCATTTTGCGTGATGGTTGGTCTTATAAAGATAACCGCAGAAATAAAACTCGTTCCTAAAAAATTCATAAAATATTGGCAGCTCCAATATTTTCAACATTTTTTGTTTAGCCCAAATACTTCTTCAAGATATGGCTTTTGGATGTTTGACGAAGCCTTCTGATAGCTTTTTCACGAATTTGGCGAACGCGTTCGCGGCTCAAATCAAAAGTATCCCCAATTTCTTGAAGTGTCATCGGAGGTTGGCCACAAAGACCAAAATTCAACTTCACCACATCGGCTTCACGTGGCGCCAATGTATCTAGAGCACGGTTTATTTCAATTCTAAGAGATTCGTGCATCAAATTTTTGTCTGGGTTCGGGCTTTCGCCAGAACTGAGAACATCGTAAAGATTGTTGTCGTTTTCACCTTCTTGAAATGGAGCATCCATAGAAAGGCTCCGGGTTGAGTTCTTTAAAGAACTTTTCACTTTGGCCTCACTAAAATCGAGTTCTTGGGCTATTTCAGAGGCCGTTGGAATACGTTGAAATTTTTGTTCCAGATGGATGGAAGCTTTCTTTATTTTGTTAATGTCGCCAATTTTGTTCAAGGGTAGGCGAACCACGCGCGATTGTTCTGCGATAGCTTGCAAAATGGCTTGACGAATCCACCAAACTGCATAGGAAATAAATTTAAACCCGCGGGTTTCATCAAACCTTTTGGCGGCTTTTACCAAACCTACGTTTCCTTCGTTAATAAGATCAGGAAGACTTAGGCCTTGGTTTTGGTATTGTTTTGCTACGGAAATCACAAATCGTAAATTGGCCCTGCTCAGTTTGTTCAGTGCAGCTTGATCTCCTTCACGAATGCGCTGCGCCAACTCTACTTCTTCTTCGGCCGTGATCAAATCTATTTTGCTAACATCCTGTAAATAACTGTTTAAAGATTTGGTTTCCCGGTTGGTTACCTGCTTCGTGATCTTAAGTTGTCTCATATATTCTCTCTGTTTTTTATAATAACACGGCATAGTATGACATTTAAGTGTAATTTCCAAATAGTTAACACAAGTTGTTAAAATTTTACCGTTCGATTTTTTTTTCTTACTTTGAATAAAAAAAGAAAATGGGAATTTTAAAAAACATACTTTTTTCGATGTTTTTGTTTATAATGACAACGAGTTATGCCCAAAAACCTACGGAAGTTCCAAAACCGAGCGAAAAACCAATAGATTTGACCAATCCTGCCGATATAATAATTTATATCGTTCTGCCAATATGCGCCGTATTGCTATTTTTTATATGGAAAGGAAAGCAAAAAAAGAAAAAACAATAACCTTTTAAGTTTTAACTACAATTTATAATACTTTGCACACTACTTTTGGTGTAATTGTTGTTATGAACTTTTGAAAATCTTATAGATATGTTGAAGAGATTTCTTTTAGTTGGTTTTATAGTAATTACAGCAACTGTATTTGCACAAATAGATTTGCCCAATAATTCCGTGCTGTTCGAATCCTCTCCATCTAATGTGGACAGTCCTACCGGATTTGAAATTCCCGCAATAAAAACACCAACACTTTCAAATACAAAGAATCCCAATACTCCCAACAATTCTGACTTGGGTAATGAAAAAGAAAGGCAAATTGATATGCAAAATGGGGATGGTTTGATAGAATATACTGGCACAAACAAAGCCCCAAAATACTTTACAAAAGATAAAGAAGAAAAACCCGAATACGGAAAAGACCAATATCTCGGTGATTTCAAGACCACATCAAAAAATGCAACCATAATGTACCGCGACCACGAATTTGTGGATGGCGATATGATACGTGTTTATTTGAACGGCGAGGTTGTTATACCCCAAGCCAGATTGGAAGCCAGTTTTAGAGGGTTTGATTTTCCACTTCAGGATGGGTTCAACAAGATAGATTTTGAAGCATTAAATCAAGGTTCTTCAGGCCCTAATACCGCACAATTAAATATCTTCGATGAAATTGGCAACCTGCTCGCTTCTTATGAATGGAATCTTTTGACTGGCAATAAAGCTACCGCTATCATAGTAAAACAATAATTTTTTCAATTTTTTATTTAACTTTCGGTTTCTTAACCCTCGGCATCGCTCAGGATAAACTTCATGGAAAGACAATTTCTATTAAAATCCAATTATTTTAAATGTAAAGTTCATTTTACAAAATAAACAGTATATTTGTCTTATTGTTAAGTAAGTTTGCTTTTATCTGTAAAACATTTATATTATGAACAAACAAAAATTTTGCGACGCCGAAGAGCGTAGGTTGCATTGGCTGGTGAATTTTAAGTTGCCAAACACCTGGAAGAAAATAGGATGGGGGCTTCTTTTCCTTTCATTTGCCTTACTTATATTGACTAAATTTTTTGAAGGTGACTATTTGGTAATTAGGTCAGTTCTAAAAAAAATAACACTTCTCGGTTTGTTGATCGTTGTTATTTCAAAAGAAAAAATTGAAGATGAATTAGTTGAAAACCTTCGTGGAAAGGCTTTTTCCTTTGCTTTTATTATTGGGGTGGTTTACGTATTGGTACAGCCATTGATCAATTATGTTGTTTTTTTACAATTAAAACCCGAAAAAGCAAATTTTGAAGATCTTGGCGATTTTCAGATTCTATGGTTTTTACTTGTTGTTTATTTGATGACTTTTTGGTTCTTAAAAAAGAGGAACGCATGATAAACACTTTAAAGGTAGAACGAGCAATCCTCAATCTAACACAGGAAGAGCTTGCCCAAAAGATTGGAGTTTCCCGGCAGACGATCAATTCCATTGAAACTAACCGTTATGTGCCTTCCACACTTTTGGCGCTTAAACTGTCGGAACTTTTCAATAAGCCAGTGAATGAATTTTTTAAACTTGAAGAAAATGATTAGTTTAAAAATTCATACAATCCTTTGATGGCTAATTTTAATTTAATTCTCAAAAATTATTGAAATAGTTTTTGAAAGATTGGATATTCTCAAAAGTGTGGTTTAACTTTACGGGAAACACCAAGACATTATGAAAAAAGTACTGATTACCCTCGATTATAACCCCAATTCAGAAAAAGTAGTGAAAATGGGTTATGAGCTTGCACAATTGATGCAAGCTGAAGTCTGTTTGTTTCACGTGCTTTCGGAAATGCGTTACTACGGAATGCAATACGAGCCTTTTATGGGGTACGAAGGCTATGCATTTCCAGTGGATTTTAAAATTCAAGAGGAGTTTGTAAAAGTGGCGCAGGATTACCTTGACAAAACAAAAGCACATTTACAGGGAAACAATATTTCTACACACTTAGCAGAAGGCGATACCGCTAAAATGATTTTGGAATACGCAGAGGAATGGAAAGCAGATGTAATCGTTATGGGAACCCATAGCCATGGCACATTGGAGAAAATATTTTTGGGAACCGTAGCATCCAGTGTTTTGGAGCGAACAAAAATTCCGGTCTATATGGTGCCCACAGGAGAAAAATAGGAGGAAGTGTGTTCTTTTTTAAGGTGAATAAATAAACTTACCTTTGAAAAAAATAAATTTAAGTATGGCTTTAACCAATAACGATATAATGAAGAAACTGCGCGTAGCCCACAAACTACGTGATGAGGATATAGTAAAAATATGTTCGTTGGTGGATTTTGCAGTGACAAAAAGTGAACTTGGAGCTATCTTTAGAAATGAAAACCACGAAAAATACATGGAATGTGGGGATCAGTTTCTTCGTAATTTTTTAAATGGATTGGTCATTCATCTGCGCGGACCAATGCCAGAAAAGAAAGCACAGGCTCCAAAGACTGAGCCGAAAGCCAAACCGAATCCTAAATACAAACCAAACCCTAAAAAATAATAAAGCCGGATCAAATTTCTTCAATCCAGCTTTAGTGGTTTTTCGGTTTTTTATATTTCAATACACATATCTGCATGATTTTCTGATTGTGGGATCTTCAAACAGGTGTTGGTTTACGTTTAGGTAATTCAACGTATGCTGTTTTTGCGATCCGCATTTAATTCGATTTTGAATGTTTCTCATCGTTTTCATAGTTAACTTCATTTTTCGGTTAATGGGAAGTACTTATTTATAGCGCCTCTTCAGATTCCACCTATAAGCTTTGGAATCGTGGGGTCTATGTTGTTTTTCGTTGCTGTCCAATGTTCTCATGATTTTTTAAGTTTTAAGTATTAATGATTTTTTTAGCGAAATCTTCTTTTCAAATTCCAGGAATAAGATTTTGAAGTTTTCATTTTTTCTGTTAATTGATTACTGTCTAAAGTTCTCATAATAAAATAGTTTTTTCGGGTTATAATTAAAAGACGCTGGAATTTTATTTTTGTTACAGTACTATGTAATGCAAAGTAATGATTTAACTAAATTTTAACCTTTTATTGAAGGATGGACTACAAAATAACTTGCGTAAATGTTTAACAAACTATTAACCGCGAATCCTTTGCCAAATGGTTGCAGGGTAGGGGACTTAACCATATATTTGCACCCTAGAATAATTAGTGTCCCAAATTAAAAATGAATACCATAAAAAAATCAGAAACCAATAAATTAAAGCGCGCCCATTTGTATTACAAATACACTGGGTTTTATTCTTTTGTGGGGCAAAGCCTTAAAAAGGCCATTATTCCTATAGTTTTGGTTATTGCCGCCTTGATTGTGTTGGATCTTTATGTGGTGGATTTCAGTAATCTCTTCACCCATATTACTGAAACTTATGCACCACTAAATATTCTGCTGGTTTTCCTTGCTTCGGAGTCATTGTTGGGTCTTGTTCCACCGGAAATTTTTATTGCTTGGAGCGACAAGATGCCAGAGCCACTTCTATATTTGACGCTTTTGGCTTCATTATCTTATTTGGGCGGAATTATTTCTTACTTTATCGGAAAATGGATTTTCACCATTCCAAGTGTTTATGCCTATATGGAGGGAAAGATGAAAAAGCATTTGAAGCAAATCCGTAAATGGGGTGGTTTCCTGATTGTGGTTGGTGCATTGTTGCCAATACCGTATTCAATGACAAGCATGGCTGCGGGAATGATCCATTATAAATTCAGCAACTATTTGTTGTTTGGATTACTTCGTTTTGTGCGGTTTTATCTTTATGCCGTTGCCATATTCAGTTTGCTGTAGTACTTTTGGCATTCTGAAGCGCTTTGCTTCAGAAGTAACCACTTCACCTTTAAACAGCAACTTCTTTTAAATGAAGAAAAACGATCCCTATGCCGCATTACGATTTCGGGAGTTTAATATATTTCTTTTGGTGCGGTTTGCGATGGTGTTTGCTTGGAGCATGCAGTTTGTGGTAATAGAGTGGGAAGTTTACAGTATTACCAAAAATCCACTTTCTTTAGGAATCATTGGGTTGATGGAAGTTATCCCAGCGGTTTCCATGGCGCTCTTTGCTGGTCATATTGTAGATCAGCGGGAGAAGCGTAGTCTTTTGTTTAAGTGTATTTTTGGATTTTCAGTTGTGAGCCTCGGATTGTTTCTGCTTACTTGGCCACGAATAGTTGGAGAGTTGACCACCAATACTGTACTATACTCAGTTTATTTTTTGGTTTTTCTTGGCGGGATTGTTCGGGCTTTTTTGGGCCCCACTATTTTTTCACTATTCTCATTGTTGGTTCCTAAAAAAATATATCCCAATGCCGCTACGTGGAGTAGCTCCGTTTGGCAAATGGGCTCTGTTGTTGGTCCAGCGGCAGGAGGTTTCGCAATTCATTGGATTGGCGTTCATTGGTCCATGTGTTTTGTTTTTGCGTTTTCGTTAATGGCTTTGTTGCTATTATTACAAATTCCGAAGAAGCCAATTATGAACCCAAATATTGGGGAGCCGATAATGAAAAGTTTAAAAGAAGGCATCAAATTCGTGATGAATACGAGAGTGATTTTGGGTGCGCTTACCTTAGATATGTTTGCAGTGCTTTTTGGTGGAGCAGTAGCATTGCTTCCTATTTATGCACAGGATATACTTAAAGTTGGCCCCGAAGGTTTTGGAATACTTCGTGCCGCCCCTGCAGTTGGTGCATTGCTCATAATGTTTACTTCTGCACATTTCCCTCTTAATAAAAATGCAGGAATGAAACTGCTTGGCGCCATTTTTGGTTTTGGTGTATGTATTATTGTGTTTGGGGTTTCCACTTGGTTTTGGGTTTCTGTAATAGCGCTTTTCTTAAGTGGCGCAACAGATGGCATTTCTATGGTTATTCGCTCCACAATTTTACAGCTCAGAACTCCGGATGCCATGCGTGGACGTGTAGCATCCGTTAATTCTATGTTTGTTGGGTCGTCAAATGAATTGGGTGCTTTTGAGAGTGGGCTTACCGCAAAATTGATGGGAACTGTTACCGCCGTCGTTTTTGGAGGTGGAATGACAATACTTACCGTGCTGGGCACTGGATTCTTTTTCCCAAAACTCCGAAAATTGGATTTGCGGAAGGATTTAGAGGAACATGAGCGGGAGTGATTAAATCTTTTTTTTTGAATTAGACCTTTAATAAACCTCGAAATCCTCTTCCTCCGTAATACGATTGCACCCCATTATGATAAACAAACACGGTGTTGAAGCGAAAATCCCCAAAAATAGCACCAACCAATTTTCTAATATCAGCAGGAGTTTTTAACCAACTAGAGGTTTTGGTATCGAACTTTCCAAGCTTTTGTAATTCACGGTATTGTGCTTCGGTTAAAAGTTCAATGCCCATTTCGGCAGCCATGCCCACAGCACTGTTTTTTGGTTTGTGTTCTTTTCTTGCCTCCAAGGCTTCAGGATCATAACAAAAGCTTCTGCGACCTTTGGGGCTTTCTTCGCAACAGTCGCAGAAAATGTATTCGTTTGTTTTTTTGTTGAAGTCAACAACATCTGGTTCACCGCCTGTTTCTTCCATTTGGTGGAGCGACCAAATTTTTTCGGGATTGGCTTCAAGTTTTTCCTGAACTTTGGCCCATTCAATACCCGAGTGCCGTTTTGTGTTTTTGTTGAAGCGGGTTTTCAAAACTTCTATCAATTCTTCGCACTGCTTCGGTGTAATCTCTTTTTTACTTGCTTTTTGCATTACCGATAATTTTAAATTGCTTGTGTTTTTCCTTCAATAATTTGAGCTGCTCTTTCTGATGCCTTTTCTATGCTATTGGTTAAATTTTCCTTGCTAAGTACCGAATAGATATTGCTTTTTTCCAAATCTTTCAAAACATTTTCATTTACCCCTGATAGAATAATAGCAGTGTTTTGTTCCGAGAATTTTTTGATTATTTCCATTAGCCTGTAAATACCGGTTGCATCGATAAATGGAACATGGCGCATCCGCAAGATCAGCACTTTTGGCCTATCCTGCAGGCGGCTCATGGTATCTTGAAATGTTTGTGTTGCCCCGAAAAACAATGGGCCATGTATTTCATACATTGTTACCCCTTTAGGCAAAAAAGGCAGCTCGTCCTCGAATAATTCTTCGGAATTACTGCTGTTCGAAAAAAGATCGGTTGCCAGTTGAACGGTGGTGTTGTCGCTCATTCGTTTCATCAAAACAAAACTGGAAAGAACGATTCCAATTTCAATGGCAATAACCAAATCGAAAATAACGGTGAGAAAAAACGTGACCAACAATATCATCACATCGGATTTGTTACCTTTTAATAAGGACCGGAATTGTCTCCATTCGCTCATGTGATATGCCACTACAATTAGGATACCCGCTAGGCACGCCATCGGGATCAGTTTTGCATAGGGGGCAAGCACCAGCATAATAACCAAGAGCACAAGGGCGTGGACTATTCCGGCAATGGGTGTGCGTCCGCCATTTTTAACATTGGTAGCAGTCCTTGCAATAGCACCTGTGGCAGGAATTCCGCCGAACATTGATGAAAAGCAATTGGCAACTCCTTGCGCCACAAGCTCTGCATTGGAACGATGCCGCCCGCCAATCATACCATCACTTACCACGGCTGAAAGCAGGGATTCTATTCCTCCAAGCAGGGCGATGGCAAAAGCGGGCTGGATCAATTTTTGAACCGTTGCAAAGTTTATATGTGGAAATTGCGGCATTGAAAGATTGTTCGGAATTTCGCCAAATACCGTTTCAATTGTAGCTACGGGGATATCGAAAAAGTACACAGCCAAAGTGCTCAAGAGAATGGCCACAATGGAGCCTGGAATTTTTTTGCTTATCCGGTGAAAGTTAAATGCCAATAGGATGGTGCCAGTTGCAATGGCAACAGCGGCCCAATTGATACTGCCAAAATGCAAGGCATAAACCTTCCATTTCTCGATAAAATCTGCGGGGACAGTTTCAATGGAGAGTCCGAAAAAATCTTTTATCTGGGAAGAAAAAATGATTATTGCAATTCCACTTGTAAAGCCAACGATAAGGGGATGGGGAATGAACTTTAAGAGGTTGCCCAATCGTGCGATTCCCATTGCAATCAATATAATTCCAGCCATGAAGGTTGCGATGATAAGCCCATCTACGCCAAACTCCTGCACAACGGCATAGACAATTACAATAAAAGCGCCCGTGGGTCCTCCAATTTGAACGCGGCTGCCGCCCAGAACAGAGATAACCAGCCCAGCAACAATGGCAGTGATCAACCCTTTGTCTGGCGAAACCCCTGAGGCAATTGCAAACGCAATGGCCAAGGGCAGTGCCACGATACCAACAATCAATCCCGCTATTAAATCCTTTTGAAATTGTTCCTTGCTGATTCCCTTTTTTAAAATAGAGAATAACTTGGGAGTGAATTGAGATTCTTTCATAACATATAGCGCAGCCTTTAATTTAAAAGGAAAATTTCTAGCTCGTATCAGTTTAAGATTAACAAAGATATTTAAAATGCGCTATAATCTGAGCTTATTTTAAAGGCAAACTTGTATTCAGATTTTGGTGTTTGGGAATTTGTTTTTTTGAGAGTGTATACCTGCTCATTTAAATAAAAAATGATGTTAGCTTTTGTATAATCCAATGAATTTAGTTTCATGACTGAAATCTAGATAATTGGAAGAAATCAGTATATTTATATTTCCAAACCTACTTTCAGAAATTCTTCCCCAATTTTTTTAAATAATTATTTTTTAAAAATTGATAAAATATGAAGCTCTTTTTTAGTTACTCCAGAGCCCAAGAGGCGGAACTTGCAAATATAGTTCACGCATCCAAGGTTTATCACGAGTGCTGGTATGATCAAAATATAGGAGCTGGAGATGAATGGTGGACAGAGATCCTGTCGCAAATTCGCAATTGTGAAATTTTTGTTTTTTTACTTTCCAAAGAATCTACAAAATCGAAAGCCTGCCAAGCAGAACTTACTTATGCAAATCAATTGGGAAGGCATATAATTGCACTTCAGATTGACGATTTGGATGTAACCTTTATGCCTCATTTATTAAAAAATAATAATACAACGCCTTATACTCCTGAAAATGAAGGTAGGGAAGTGAGATTCGCAACAATCTTAAAAAACATTAGCGATAACTTAGATGATTACATCAATAATTGGACAGATCCCAGCTTGGTTCCTGAACCGGAAATTCCTATTTCTGAATTGAGTGATATTTATTCGATTATAATACAAGAGCAACCATTGAGCGCCCAGGATCAGCGCGAGCTTTTATTTAGAGTTGAAAAGCTTATAGATAAAAAATTGGATGACCCAAAAAGAATTGAATACACCATAAACGCTTTCTTAGAAAGGGATGATACAACAGTCTATATAGGAAAAAAACTTAGTGAGCTCATTTCACTAGATCCAACTCCAAAACCAAAAAATTATGTTTTGGAAGCCATTGTAACACAAGTTGGACAATATACTGACGATAACGATATTGGCAAAAGATTGGCGCCCGGCGGGGCAAAGTAAA
>JAPKFY010000059.1 GCA_026646335.1 Aequorivita sp.
TTGAAATGTCAATGTTGCAATATCTTTTGTGGACATATTTAGTTTAAGGTAGGCGCTCAATCTTTTTTCATTGGTTGTCAGATCTGGGTAGTCCTTTTCGAGGTTATCAAAAAACTTCGAATATATCAGCGTAAAGTAATGATGGAATTCCGTCCATTGGTTTATCTTCTCCATGGATTTTAATTCCTTGTTAATAAGATTAATCTCGGCTCTTTTTGTACTTGGAAGTGATAAAGAAAATTCATTGAGACGTTTTACTGTGGACTCAATTAATTCGTTCTTTTCTATGATTTTCAAAACTTTTTCAATAATTTCTTTATTCTTGAATTCCAATTCTTTTTCCAAGCTTTGCTTTTTCAATTCTATTTTTTCTTTTTCAATTCGGTTAATTCTTATGCGGAATTTAACACGTACAAATAAAAAGACGATCACTAAAAGCAATAAGATGATAAAAAAGATGATAAGTGTTAATTTAAACTCTGCTCTTTTGTATTCATTTTTTTTGAGTTCAAGCAATCTTTTTGATTCTTCCTCATCTAATTTGTATTTGTAATCAAGCTTTAGCTTAAGTAATTGTTTTTCTGAAGTGGCTAGGTTAAGAGAGTCTGAGGCTACCTTATTAATCTTAAGATATTTATAGGCCAGTTGAAAATTATTGTTTTGCTTGTATATTTCGCTTAATATCCTTGCAGATTTTTCTATTTCGGGTAATATCTCCAAGGATTGTGACAAATTATAGCACTTCTCTAAATAGGGCTCCGCCTTTGAATACTCCTCTTTTACAAAAAAGGAATGACCAATATTATATAAACTTTGTGCTATTAAAAATTGGTTATTTATTTCTTCGGAAATAAATAGCGCTTTTTTAAAGTAGATAATTGAGCTATCCAATTGGTTTAAACTTTTACTAATCTCCCCAAAATTATTTAAGTAAAAAACGGCTCCTTCCCGATCACCAATTTCATTGCTAATAGCATAGGATTTTTTAAAATAAACTTTTGCTATATCGTATTTTTCGATTTTTTTATAAACTTCCCCGATATTAGTATACGTTACTGCAACCCCCAATTTATCTCCAGTTTTTTTCTTGATCTCTATAGATTTAATATAATATGCCAAAGCATCATCATATTTCGTTTCATTAAAAAACACCAGTCCGATATTATTATAAATTGCCCCCTTTTTTTCTTCTTCTGCATATTTTAAAGCTAGTAGATAATTGTCTAATGCTCTATTGTTTAAACCTTGGGTGAATAAAATTGCCCCAATATTTAAATAACAGGTCATAGTAGCTACAGAATCATTCACGCTTTTGGAATAATCTAGACCCATTTCATAGTCTTGGATCGCTTTCTCATATTTTTGAATTTGATAATGTATATCACCCAATAGTTGGTAATTGTATATTAATCCTTTAGTGAAATTTAAACGATCCGAGATTTTTATTGCTTCAAGTGATAGTTTTATGGCATCATTGGGTTGTTCAAATTTTATCTCATTTGCTTTTTCGCTTAGTTCCTTTACAATCAACGTATCAGAAGTATTATTATGGGCATATGTCAATAATGAGTCTATATTGATTTGTGCATTTGAAGTCTGTACTGAAACACAAAATATCAAGATAATCGATAAATCTTTTAGCCTGGAGATGAAGGGGAAAAGTCTCATTTTATGTTTTTTTATTTTAGGATATATTAAATTAGGTGAGAAAAATACAGTAGAATTCTTAATTCAAAATCTTTTTAGTATAAATAAATTTAATTAAAAAGATCGAGTATTTTCAATTGAACAAGACAAAAGCCAAAAATGTCCAGTAAAATGTGTTTGTGAATATTTTTTGGGCAAACATTACAATAAGACATATAAATAACGAATCATTTGAATGACTGTCCTGATCTTACATCAATATGGTATTCTCTGAACATTTTTTACAGAGGATAACGAGAAGCTATGTGCCTTGCTTGTAGATATAACAAATACTAAAAGACAGATATTCCTAGAATTGTTTGATAAAGGGCTCATTTATTTATTGCTATTTTATGAGTAAATTGATAGCAGTCAATTCTGAAGATATTTCACAATATTTCGTATCTTAATCTTTATTTTTTTTAAAAACTTGATTATGAAAAAATTATTAGTTGTTTTTGTTTTTGTATTTGCCTTTTCAGCATTTTCACAAAACAAAATTTTACCTAAAGACATACAAATAAAAACCGCGATTTTAGCCGCGCCTGAAATGTACCGCGACGGCGCTACCGTGCTTGGTTACAATTCTGAAGGAAAACTCATCGCCCTTCGCGAAGGCTCCAACGGAATGGTATGCTTGGCAGACGACCCCAACAAGGAAGGAATAAGTGTAGCCTGTTACGGCGCCGAATTGGAACCATTTATGGCACGAGGTCGAGCTTTAGAAGCAGAGGGGAAATCGAATGAAGAAAAGCGTGAAGTTAGAAAAAATGAAATAGACGCTGGAACCTTAAAAATGCCAAACGAACCTTCCATGGTATATATTTTGGCGGGTGAAGAAAAAGACTATAGTGCAGAAACAGGCGAACTTCTAATCAGTAAAATACGCTATGTTATTTACAAGCCATATATGACGGGCGAAAGCACTGGTCTGCCCACAAAACCGCAAGCTCCAGGAATGCCTTGGCTGATGGATGCTGGCACGCATCGTTCACATATAATGATTACACCTGCGAATTAAAGATCAGAATTGCTTAATTTAAAGAAATAATCGAAAAATGTGGAGTTGTGTAATCTTTGTTACAGAACTTCCCGTTTTGTGTGTTTACATTTGTCATAGATTGTTCAAATGAATTAAAATCAAAAAATCATGAAATATTATATCAGTACAACATTAAAAAACACAACTTTTAAAGATGCTATTGAAAAGACAACGGCAGCTTTAAAAGTAGAAGGTTTCGGTGTGTTGACCGAAATAGATATTAAAGCCACATTGAAAAAGAAATTGGATGCCGACTTTTATAATTACACCATTCTCGGCGCCTGCAATCCACAGATGGCGCATCAAGCGCTTCAAGCTGAAAATAAGATTGGAACAATGTTGCCCTGCAACGTAATAGTTCAGGAACGCGAACCTGGAGTGATTGAAATTTCCGCTGTAGATCCTGCGGCTTCAATGATGGCAGTAGAAAATAATTCTTTGGCCGATATAGCTAAAGATGTAAGAGAAAAATTGACTAAGGTCATTAAAAATATTTAGGGCCGTTTCTTGGTTGGTTCGTTCCTAAAGAGTGCAGATTTATTTGGTTAGTGAAAAGCACCTTGAAAGAGGTGCTTTTTCTTTGGTAACATTAGTTACTGACCAATCTCAATTTCTGAAGTATGTTTGCATCAAATTAAAAGTTATAATGAGGATCAAAAATATAATAACACTAATTGGCTTGCTGCCCTCGATGATTTTCGCACAGCAAACGCTACCAATTTCCAAGGCTGAAGTATTGGAAAAGGTAATTCAACAAAACAATAAGCTAAAAATTGGCGAGCAGCAGGTACTTGCTGCAAAAGGTGATTACAATCAAACCAATGCCGTGTTTTTGCCAAACATTAACGCTTCTCACAGTGGGATGGCGACAACCAATCCGTTGATGGCCTTTGGTTTTAAGTTGAATCAGGAAATAGTTACCCAAGCTGATTTTGATCCTAGCAAGTTGAACAACCCATCACAGATTCAAATGTTCACTACAAAATTTGAAGTGCAACAACCCCTTATAAACGTTGATGGTATTTTTCAAAGAAAAGCGGCAAAAGCAAAATGGGAAGCAACCCAAATGCAGTTAGCAAGAACTGGAGACTACCTTTCCCTCGAAACCGAAAAGGCCTATATGCAATTGCAATTGGCCTATAAAAGTGTAGCCGTTTTGGAAACTGCTCTAAAAGCCGCCAATGAAAATCTTCGTTTGGCAAACAACAGTTTCAAGCAAGGTTATTTGCAACAAAGCGATGTTTTGGCTGTACAGGTGCGCGTTACCGAAGTGGAAAACCAGTTGCAATACGCAAAAAGCAATGTAATAAACGCTTCGGAATATCTTTCGTTGCTTATGAATGAAGAAGTTGCCGGTGTTTTGAAGCCGACAGATTCGCTAATGGTTTCTTCGGAATTAAATTCATCTGAAAATCTTTCCAATTCCAGAGCCGATATTCAAGCGATGGAGTTTGCGGCGGAAGCTTACAAACAAAATTACAAAGCAGATAAAATGACGTTTTTGCCACGGCTGAACGCTTTCGGAAGCTATGAACTTTACGACGACCAGATTTTTCAGGCAGATGCCAACGGATATTTATTTGGAGCAGCCTTAACGTGGAATCTTTTTGAAGGTTCAAAGCGCTTTGGAAAAACACAAAAGAGCAAAGCCGAATTCAACCAAGCAAGTCTTGAACTGGATCAATACAAAGCCGAAAGCCAATTAGAGCTAAATAAAGCAAAACGCATGTTCCAAGATGCAAAAAACAATTTAAAATTAACTGAACTGGCGCTCGATCAATCAAAAGAAGCACTCAGAATTCGCACCAACAGGTTTACGGAAGGTCTTGAAAAAACCACCGATCTATTAATGGCCGAAACTCAGTTTTCACAAAAACAGTTGGAGTATTTCAACACTGTTTTCCAACATAATTACGCTTTGGCATACCTTCAATTCTTAACTAAAAACTAATATCAGCGATGAAAAAAATATATTCTCTTATTCTATTTTCGGCAATACTCAGTTTTACTGCCTGCAATAATTCTTCTGAAGAGAAAAACATAGATAAAACTCCTGCAGTGCTTGTAACGGTTAGTTCCGTAGCTGCAGAGAACAACACTCCGTTTTTAACAGCAAGTGGAAAAATAGAAGCTGCAAATAGCGCCACACTAAGTACAAGAATGATGGGGTTTGTGGATAAAGTACACGTAAATGTTGGCCAAAAAGTTATAAAGGGACAACTGTTGGTGAGTATCAACAATTCTGATCTTTCTGCAAAACAAGCGCAAACAAGTGCTGGAATTACTGAAGCGCAAGCTGCTTTCAACAATGCAGAAAAAGATTACCAACGTTTCCAAAATCTGTTTGCCGATAAAAGCGCAAGCCAAAAGGAACTGGATGATCAGCGAGCCCGTTACGAAATGGCAAAAGCCAGATTAGAAGGCGCAAGACAGATGAAAAACGAAGTGCAATCGCAATTTGCGTATGTAAATCTTCGCGCTCCTTTCAATGGGGTTATAACAAATAAATTCATTGAAGCTGGCGATATGGCAAACCCAGGAATGCCCTTAGTTTCAGTAGAAGGTCCGGGAAATTTTGAAGTTACAGCCTCGGTTCCCGAAAGTGAAATTTCAAAAATAAAAACTGGAAGTGAAGTGCATGTGATTGTAAAATCTTCGGATAAAATACTTCCAGGAACTGTAAGCGAAGTGAGCACTTCGGCAAAAAACACTGGCGGACAATATTTGGTAAAAGTAGTTTTGGATAAAACAGATGCGAGCATTCTTTCGGGAATGTATGCCACTGTCCAATTTCCAATAGAAAAGAAAGCCGATGCCACCACGGTTATGGTACCGCAGGAAGCTTT
The DNA here is from genome assembly GCA_026646335.1 of Aequorivita sp. Lineage (GTDB taxonomy): Bacteria > Bacteroidota > Bacteroidia > Flavobacteriales > Flavobacteriaceae > Aequorivita. The sequence continues at coordinate 5,575 of JAPKFY010000059.1, forward strand.
GGTAAAACGCGGACAATTAACAGGAATTTACACAGTGAGCGAAAGCAATACGGCAATACTACGCTGGCTGCGAGTAGGCCGTACTTTCGGCGATAATGTGGAAGTACTTTCAGGTTTGGCTACAGATGAAAATTATATTATTTCTTCCGAAGGAAAACTTTTCAACGGGGCGAAAATAACCATTAAACAATAATCATGAAGGACGGATTAGCAGGCAAAATTGCCAAGTTATTTATAGGCTCGAAGCTTACAGTGCTGTTGATGATCGTGTTTATGGTCGTAGGTGTGTGGAGCTCGTTTTTAATACCGCGCGAGGAAGAACCGCAAATTGATGTTGCTATGGCCGACATCTTTGTAGGCTACCCAGGCGCATCGCCGACCGAAGTAGAATCGAGGGTTGTGAAACCTTTGGAAAAATTGGTTTCCAACATACCTGGTGTTGAATATGTTTATTCTACGTCTTCAAAAGAAGGTGCAATGGTGATTGTTCAGTTTTATGTGGGCGAAGATATTGAGCGTTCCTTCGTAAAACTTTACAACGAAATGAACAAGCATATGGACAAAATGCCTCCGGGTGTTACCATGCCGCTTGTAAAACCACGTGCTATTGATGATGTTCCGATGTTGGGAATTACACTTTGGAGCGAAAATTATGACGATTTTCAAATAAAACAAATTGCAGACGAACTCACTCAAGAAATTGAAAAAGTAAAGGAAGTATCTACAACTAAAAAAGTTGGAGGCCGTAATAGACAGCTGCGAGTAGTTTTAGACAAAGATAAATTGGCTGCAAGCGGATTGGACTTATTGGGCGTTGCCGAAATGATAAAGGCAAACAACCAGCAATTGAGCTCGGGCAGTTTTGATAAAAATGATACGGAGTTTTTAGTTACAACGGGCAATTTTTTAAAGTCTGCGACTGATGTTGAAAATTTGGTTGTCGGCGTTCAGCAAAATCAACCTATTTATTTAAAACAAGTAGCCAATATTTTTGACGGCCCTGAAATACCTAGCAAATATGTTTCCTTCGGTTTTGGAGGAGCTACTGAAAATGCTTCAAAATATCCTTCAGAATATCCTGCGGTAACCATTTCTGTAGCAAAAAGAAAAGGCGCGGATGCAATGAAAATTGCCGACGTAATTATCGATAAAGTAGATCATTTACGAAGCAACTTAGTTCCCGATGATGTTCACGTAGAAATTACGCGTAATTACGGGGAAACTGCTTCCCAAAAAGTTTCAGAATTATTGATGCACCTTCTAGGAGCAATCTTTGCTGTTACTTTGATTGTTATGCTCGCAATGGGCTGGCGTGGTGGTTTGGTAGTTTTTCTATCGGTACCTATTACGTTTGCACTTACACTACTGAGTTATTATTTACTCGATTACACACTCAACAGAATTACACTTTTCGCATTAGTTTTTGTTACGGGAATTGTCGTCGATGACTCCATTATTATTGCGGAAAACATGCACAGGCATTTCAAAATGAAACGCTTGCCATTTAAGCAAGCAGCTATTTATGCGATAAATGAAGTAGGAAACCCAACTATTTTGGCAACTTTCACTGTAATTGCTTCGGTATTGCCAATGGCGTTTGTATCAGGATTAATGGGGCCGTATATGTCGCCAATGCCAATTGGAGCTTCAATTGCAATGATACTTTCGTTGTTTGTCGCCTTAACCGTTACCCCTTATTTGGGTTATATTTTCCTTCGTGAAAAGGATAAAAAAGGAAAAGCTCCGAAAGTGGAAAAACCTTTGGAAGAAACGCTGATTTATAGAATTTATTCAAAATTAGAAACTCCTTTAATTGAAAATAAAAAGACAAGAATTCTATTTTTAGGAATTACCGTTTTGATGCTTTTAGGTTCAGTAATGATGTTTTTCACAAAATCTGTTGCTGTAAAAATGCTTCCTTTCGACAATAAAAACGAAATGCAAGTTGTGATCGATATGCCTGAAGGAACAACATTGGAGCGCACCGCAGTGGTTGCTCGCGAGATTGGACAATACCTTTCAACACAGCCGCTAGTAGTGAATTATCAAAATTATGTGGGTACTTCGGCTCCTATAACTTTTAATGGTTTGGTACGTCATTACGATTTACGTGGCGGTAGCAATATGGCCGATATTCAAGTGAATTTGGTTAGTAAGGACGATAGAAAACTTCAAAGTCACGATGTTGCAAAACTAATTAGGCCACGTATTCAAGAAATAGGAAAGAAGTTTGGCGCAAATGTGAAAATAGTTGAAGTGCCGCCAGGACCGCCAGTACTTTCAACAATTGTAGCTGAAATATACGGGCCAGATTATGACCAACAAATTGCAGTTGCAAAACAAGTTGAAAACATTTTGAATGAAACCCAAGATGTTGTTGATGTTGATTGGATGGTTGAAGACGACCAAACTGAATACGAATTTATAATAGACAAAGAAAAAGCAATGCGCTACGGAATAGCGCCGCAACAAATTGTTTATACAATGAATATGGCGCTTTCAAACAGACCATTAACCAATCTTTACGATGAAAACGCTGTAGAACAAGTTGGTATTTTATTGGCTTTAGACGAAAAGGAAAAATCTACAATTCAGGATATTTCGCAGTTAAAAATTGCTTCTAATCAAGGCAATATGGTTTCTGTGGGCGATTTAGTAAATATTGAAGAAATTATCCGTGCGAAAAGTATTTACCGCAAAAACCAAAAGCGTGTGGTTTATGTATTGGCAGATATGGCCGGAGAGCTCGAAAGCCCTGTGTATGCTATTTTGGGAATGACCGATAAGCTGAATGAAATAAAATTGCCAGCTGGTTACAAAATGAATGAGCTTTATTTACAACAACCAGAACATGAAGACGATTTCACCGTGAAATGGGATGGCGAATGGCAGATTACCTTAGAAGTATTCCGCGATCTAGGAATTGCCTTTTTGGGCGTAATTATCATTATTTACATTTTAATTGTAGGTTGGTTCCAAAACTTTAAGGCTCCAATTGTAATGATGGTTGCAATACCATTATCATTGATAGGAATTGTACTCGGCCACTGGCTTATGGGCGCTTTCTTTACAGCAACTTCTTTTATCGGGATGATTGCCCTCGCAGGAATTATGGTGCGAAACTCGGTGCTGCTAATTGATTTCGTAAACCTCCGAACAGCAGATGGTGTGCCGTTGAAACAAGCTGTAATTGAAGCTGGAGCGGTAAGAACTACACCAATTTTATTAACAGCCGGAACCGTTGTAATTGGAGCATTTGTAATTCTATTTGATCCAATTTTTCAAGGACTTGCAATTTCATTAATGGGGGGAACAATTGTTTCTACCGTTCTTACTTTGCTTGTGGTGCCGTTGGTTTATTATCTGATTGAGAAGAAGAACTTTGAAAAGAAAGATTTAGAGAATAAAGAATAAATACCAATTATAAACTGTAAACTTTTAATTATGAAACTACTAATTGTAACCGTCGTGGACCAATTTGAGAAAGATGTCCTCAAGCTTTTTAAAAAGTCGAATATCGAAAGTTTTAGTGGTTCTGATATTGAGGGCTATAAAAATGGATCATCTTCGTTTATGATGAATGCTAGTTGGTTTCCTTCACAAAAAAGTGGGGCAGACAGTAGTATGTTCTTTTCATTTACAGAAGATGAAAAAATCGATTTGTTTTTCGATTTAGTAAAAGAATTCAACGAAAATTTGGAAACCAACAACCCGATTCATGCGGTTGTAGTACCAATAGCAAGAAGCATATAAACAAATCCAGACTCGCCGAAGGTGCATATTTATGTGCGTTTTTCCTCACCCTTCGGTGGAGTTATGGATATGAGAATTTAATTTTTCAAACTTTAAAAATTCACTATTATGATTAACAGATATATTAGAGCAATTGCCGGAACTTTTATTTTAATTAGCCTTCTTTTGGCTGTCTATGTAAATATTAACTGGTTGTGGTTCACAGGTTTTGTGGGCATCAACTTATTGCAATCATCTTTTACAAGATGGTGCTTGATGGAAAAAATACTTAAAAAACTTGGTGTAAAAGATGAAGGGGAAAGCTGTTGTTCCTAAAGAATAGCTTATAACAATTCCACATTTATAAATCCTGTTCCATTAAAAATGGAGCAGGATTTTTATTTCTGAAAAACTTCCTTTATCAAACTTCAATAATCCATTATAATATGACATTAGTCATTTCAAAACCCGTATAAAAGGGATATATTTGAGAAATATAAACTAATCGAGAGAATCATGACTATAAACATTCAATACGTGAAAATGCCTATCAGTGAGGCGATGAGCGAATACGTAGAAAAGAAACTTCAGAAAGTTGCTGATAAATATGAATGGCTAATTAGAGCCGACGTAAGTTTTAAACTTGAAAACAATGTATATGGCAAAGGCAATATATGCGAAATGGAACTGAGCCTTCCAGGACCGAAAATATTTGCCACTTCCACAGAAGAAACATTTGAAGGCGCTGCAAAAAAAACCCTTGCTGATTTGGAAAAGCAGCTTAGAAAGCGAAAGGCAAAATTCACAACACACTAAAATACAATCTCATGAAAAAAATATTAGTTCCCGTTGATTTTTCAATACATTCCGAAAATGCATTGGAAGTTGCTGCATCAATCGCCAAAAAACAAAATGCAGAAATTGTAGCCTTGCATATGATGGGACTTTCAGATGCGGTAGTAACTCGCAACCAATCCAGGGAAGTTTTTGAGGCAATGTACTATATGCGATTGGCAGAAACCCGTTTTGCTGAACTCTTAGATAAAGATTACTTAAAAGGAATAACCGTAACAGATGCAGTGCACAATTACACTATTTTCAGTGAAATTAATGATGTAGCCAAGGAAATGGGGATTGATTTAATTGTAATGGGTTCTCACGGCACAACCGGGCTTAAAGAGGTTTTTGTTGGTTCAAATACTGAAAAAGTGGTGCGTACTTCTGAAATTCCCGTATTGGTTATTAAGCACCAAACAACAGATTTTAATCCACAACTCGGCGTTTTTGCTTGCGATTTTTTATCAAACTCAATCCTTCCCTATAAAAAAGCCAAAAGAATGTTTGAACTTTTAGGGATTAAAATGCAACCACTTTACGTAAATCTTGCTGGAGATTTCAGAAACACTAGAGAGATTGAAAAACGGATATTGAACTTTATGAATGAAGCTAAAGATCCAAATCCTTTCGAGAGTTTGAATAATGTAGTACAATACAATGACTATTCTGTAGAGGCCGGTATTTTTGCCTATAGCCAACTTACAGGTGCAGATATTATAGCTTTGCCTACACAAGGACGCCAAGGCTTGGCGCACTTCTTCTCCGGCAGTATTGGCGAGGATGTGGTAAACCATTCAGATTTGCCAGTGATGACTTTTAGAGTATAGTTAATTGCTATCGACATCAATTAACAACAGAAAGCAGGAACTTCAATTTTGGGTTTCTGCTTTTTTATTTCTAAAGCACTGTATTCAGCGCAATCTCAATCATTTTTGAAAAGCTGCCCTCGCGTTCATCGGCAGTTGTGCTTTCGCCCGTTACCAAAGAATCCGAAATAGTCAAAATGGCCAATGCTTTCACATTAAATTTTGCTGCGATGGTGTAAAGTCCGGCTGCTTCCATTTCTACGCAAAGCACACCGAAGTCAGCCCATTTTTTATAATTATTGAAGTCGTCTTCATAAAATTGGTCGCTGGAAAGTACGTTCCCTGCTTTTATAGGAATGTTGTTTTCCTTAGCGTAAAGTGCCGCTTTCATAAACAACTCAAAATCTGCAGTAGGCGAGTAGTCGCAGTTTACAAAACGTGTATTATTTATGCCAGAATTAGAAGAGGCTGCCATTGCGATCACAATATCGCGTAGATTGATATCTTTATGATAACTTCCCGCAGAGCCAACACGAATCAGGTTTTTCACGCCGTAATCGTTAATAAGTTCATGGCAATAAATCAAGGCCGAAGGAATTCCCATTCCAGTACCTTGAACAGAAATTGGATTTCCCTGAAAAGTACCCGTATAACCCAACATGCCGCGAACATCATTATAGCATTTTGCATTTTCGAGAAAAGTTTCCGCAATCCACTTGGCTCGCATTGGATCGCCTGGAAGCAAAACCGATTCTGCGATTTCACCAGGTTTGGCCTCAATATGTATGCTCATCTGTTTTTTTTTTTATGGTCGTTACAATCTCAATCCCTGAAGAGGTTCCGATTCTGCTAACGCCCATTTCAATATATTTTTTAGCGGTTGCTGTATCTTTTATTCCGCCGGAAGCTTTTATTTTTAAACTGTCGCCCACTTCATTAACCATTATTTTTACTGAGTGTTCCGTAGCGCCGCCAGTTCCGAAACCAGTTGAGGTTTTTACATAATCGGCTCCAGCTTTTTTGGCTATTTGGCAGGCCATTCGTATTTCGCCATCAGTTAAATAGCAGGTTTCGAGAATTACTTTTAAGGTTCGGTTGCCAATTGCTTCTTTAATGGCAGTAATTTCTTCGCGGACAGATTTGTGCAATTTTGCTTTCAGCAAGCCTACATTAAGCACCATATCAATTTCATCGGCACCATCTTTTATACTTTGTTCTGCTTCGCAAACCTTGGCGTGGCAACTGCTAGCGCCCAGAGGAAAACCTACAACGGAAGCGACTTTTACATCGCTATTTTTTAATTCATTTGAAGCTAAAAAAACATAACAACTATTTACGCAAACTGCATAAAAATTATATTCTTTAGCTTCATTACAAAGTTTTACAATGTCTTCAGGAGTTGCGGCAGCTTTTAATAGCGTGTGATCTATGAAATGATTCAATTCCATCAATTCTTGTGTTGATTGATGATTGAAACCAATTCATTTTTCTGTAAAACTCCGCTTTGCCGCCAAAGCTGTTGTCCGTCTTTAAATAGAATCAAGGTTGGCACACCACGAACTTGATATTGCGCAGCTAAGGGTTGGTTTTTATCGACGTCAATTTTCACGATTTTCACGGCATCGCCCAATTCATCTTTAACTTGTTTCAGTATAGGTGCAAGCATTTTGCATGGACCACACCAATCAGCGAAAAAATCGACCAGTACGGGCGTTTCGGAATTGATTATATCTTTAAAATTGCTTTTCATTTTAACAGTTTTTAGCCAAGCAAAGGGTTCTTTTTATACTTTCGCAAAACGGGCATCAACATTTCCAACGGAATTTTGATGGAATAGGTTCCTGTATAGGACGGACAGATTATACAGTCGTCAAAATAGAATTCCACCACATCGTCGTTTATGACAAAATTGTTTTTTGCATCGAAGAAATCGTCTGCCGAAATAGCCCAACAGTCGTAATACATTTCACCAGAATTCATTTTTTCTTTTAAAAGCGTGTTCAAAATCTCGCGAAGCTCTTCCTCGGACCCATTGTTGAAAAAATCTTCATAGTTCAAAAATACAGCTCGTTCCAGATCAAAATTCAAACAATCAAAGGTATAGGCTGCGTGCGCTGCGCCTGTGTAATGGTTTTCTTTATAAAAAAGCACGCTGATAAGTCTGTTGTTGAGGTTGTAGATTTTATAATCTACCATTCGCTTTTCGTTTTGCTTTGGAATTCCCAGTGAATCACAAAGTCTTTTTTCTTCTAAAATTTGTTTTTCTACTCCCTTGGCATCCAGATAATATTTGCTGATGTACTCGTTGAAATTTTCAAATTGAGGCTTAATTTTTTGGTTGAGGTATGGATATTTAAAATCTAAAGTGTAAAAATCACCTTGTTTTAAAAATGATTTTGAGATGAGTAGATTTTCAAGTGCCGCCTTTGAATCTTCTTTCTCAAGAAGTTCTTTCCGTTTTAAATCGAAAGTAATTTGTTGAGTTTCTAAATTTCTATCGGAAACACGCAAGGAATCTACAATTTCTTCGGAACTGTTTTCCGCGTCAATTTCAGTTTTCTCCTTTTTTGGGTCGTTTTTACAAGAGATTAAAGTGAGAAGAATTAATATAGGCAGAAAGACTTTCATGTTTTTTGGGTTTTAAATCATAAAAATAGGGAAAGAATGATGAGTAAAAAAACGAAAGCCTATGTTGGTCTCATTAATCTTTCAATAGAATTTTCAGTTTAGCGAGCATAATTAATTCGCTTTTGTTTTTTCCTGCAAAGGAATTAGCAATAGCGCTTGCAGTCTTCCAGATAAGGTCTTTTCGTTCTTTGGTAAAAAGCTTTGGATGTTCTTTTTTATAATCGGCAAAGCTCTCAAAGCAGTCGCTCGCATCCAGCTGTTCATAGTCAAACCAATCAAAAACTACTTCAATTTGGTATGCGGCATCTGTATGGAAGGGATCTTCGTAATCGTCCAAGTTTTTCCATTGTTCCGATACGATATTTTTCAAAGTTTCATATTCTTCTTTCCGAACCACCTTGTCGGCCGCTGCAATTGCGTAAAAAAGCTCTCCCATTTTTTGATAAAACAGGAGTTGAGGTTTATCAACGGTTCCCATAATGCTATAGTTTTATGATTCTTAAGGATGTAAAACTAAATAGTTTCCCCGTAAATTTTTATGATATAAATCAGTTCCTAAAAACTGTTTAAAATACTTACTTTTGGGGGATGGAGGTTTTTGAGGAAAAAAAGGGCAATATTTTCAAGATTCTTTCTGAAGCGATATCAGAAGGTATTGTTATTGTTAACGAAAAACAGGAAATTGTAACTTCCAATGAAGCCGCTGACAGCATGTTTGGTTATGAGGCTAAGGAACTTTTGGGAAAAAGTATAAACCTATTGATTCCAACAGAATACAGGCACAGCCACACAGAACAGGTAGAGGATTATTTGGAAAAAAGTGGTCCTCGCCAAATGGGCCACGGACGTGATCTTTATGGCCAGCGGAAGGACGGCAGCGTTTTTCCAGTGGAAGCAGGACTGAACCCTTTTGAAATTTACGGCAGTAAATATGTAATGGCGCTTGTAACTGATATTTCCATCCGCAAAACCCAAGAAAAAGAAATTATAGAGCTTAACTTGCTTTTGGAGCAAAAAATTGGGGAACGCACTAAAGAACTTCAGCAAACCATTAAAGAATTAAAAGAAGAAGTTTCAAAACGCAAGGAAGCGGAGCACAAAATAATGGAATCGCTGCGGAAAGAACGCGAGCTTAATGAGCTGAAAACAAAATTTCTTTCGCTGGTTTCGCATGAGTTCAAAACACCTTTGAGTGGGATTCTTACTTCGGCTACGCTTGTGGGAAAATATATTGACACAGACCAACAGGACAAACGCGAAAAGCATTTGAAAACGATTCAGAACAAAGTGAAATATCTGAATAATATCCTGAATGATTTTCTGTCAATTGAACGCATGGAATCTGGCAAAGCCACTTATAAATTTGACACCTTTCCATTGAGCAAAGTTGTGAATGAAGTAATTTATAACGCAAACATGCTTTTGAAAGAAGGCCAACGCATAAATTATCCACAGAATATAGACGATATTTCCTTAAATTTTGATGAGAAGATCCTCGAGTTATCCCTTACCAATCTTATAAACAACGCCATAAAATATTCATCTGGGCACACTGTTATTGATGTGGTTGTAATTCCAAAAAAAGATTCCATAAGTATAAAAATAATAGATGAAGGCATGGGCATTCCAGAAAAGGAGCAGAAATTTATTTTCAATAGATATTTCCGTGCTGAAAATGCGTTGTTGGACCAAGGCACTGGAATTGGTCTCAATATAGTGAAAGGACATTTGGAAAGTCTTGGCGGTACAATTACCTTTGAAAGTGAAGAAGGCAAGGGTAGCACTTTTACAATTACTTTCCCAACAAAAAATAACACAAATTAAGATGAAGACAATACTTCTTATTGAAGACGATACCGCATTAAGAGAGAATACTGCCGAACTTTTGGAGCTTTCAGGTTATACCGTTTTTACGGCTCCAAATGGTAAGGTCGGCATCGAAAAAGCGAAAAGCGTAAGTCCAAATATCATTATCTGTGATATAATGATGCCCGAGATTGATGGCTACGGCGTGCTTGAAAACGTTGCTTCAGAAGAAAAAACGAAACATATTCCCTTCATTTTCCTTTCGGCAAAAACAGAACACAAGGAAATACGCAAAGGAATGGATATGGGCGCGGACGATTACCTCACCAAGCCTTTTGACGAGCAGGAACTGCTGAGTGCCGTGGAGAGCCGTTTGGCGAAGGCGAGCATTTTAGCAATGCGCGAAAACAATAAACAGGAGGGGAGTGTTGAAAATGACGAAAACCCCCAAAACCTGAACCAGTTGAAAAACTTTTTTTGTGATGAAGGCGAAGTAGTTATTTATAAAAAGGGAGAAACAATTTACCAAAAGGGCGATCATTCCAACAGCATGTATCTTATTATGAAAGGTGTTGTGAAAACACACACTATGGACGCCAACGCCAAAGAGCTCATCACAGGGCTTTACAAAGCTGATGACTTTTTGGGCTTCACTTCTTTTGACGATAACATTCCTTATAATGAAACCGCTACAGCCGTGGAAGAAACAGAAGTGGTGGGTATTTCAAAAAAGTACGTGAAGGATATTCTGAAAAAAAGTCAAGATGTTTCTTTAGAGTTGATGAATCTTTTAACAGACAATCTTTCCGAAATAAAGCAGCAATTGGTTAAAATGGCCTACAGTTCTGTTCGGAAAAAGACGGCCAGTACCATTCTTCAATTTGTGGAGATTATGAACAATAAACCTGAGGCACCGCTTCGAATTTCGCGGAATGATCTAGCCACAACCGCCGGAATTGCTACCGAAAGCTTAATAAGAACCCTTTCAGATTTCAAGAAAGATGGCATCATCGAAATTGAAGGCCGCGACATTCGCATTATAAATTTGGAAAGCCTCCGGGATATAGACTGACATCCATGATCATTTTTGAAAACTGATTTATATCATTTTCTGTCTGGACCTATACAGATATTTTTGTCGGTAATATTACGACACAATGAAGAATATATTGATCCCGACGGATTTCTCTGAAAATTCACACAATGCCATTCGCTATGCGCTGGAATATTATTCTGATATTCCTGTGAATTTTTATATTCTTCATGTTTCAAATCAAAATTCAAACTTTAAGGAAGTAGAGCAGGAAAACTTTTCAGATTTCAATAATGAAATGCAGACAGTACAAGGGGCTCTTACTTTTTTGAAAGAAGAAATAAAGACTTTTCAGCTTCTCTCCAAAAGCCAAGACCATAAATTCTTTCCGCTTCACGAAAATCTAAATTTGGTGGAAGCCATCAGAAAGCAGGTAACCGAAAAGGAAATCGATTACATTCTAATGGGCACTAAAGGAAATTCCAAAATCAACAGAAGTGAAATGGGAAGCAATACCTGTGATGTGATCACTAAGGTGAAATGCCCTATACTTGTAATTCCCGAAAACGCAAAATTCAATGGGATTAAAAACATTGCTTTTTTAACGGACTATAACTGCATCTATCGCAACAAAGTGATCAGCACACTTTCCGAGACACTGAGCCTCCATAGGGCGCCACTTCGAGTGCTTCACATAAAGGCCCAAAATACGGGCCTCACCGCATCACAAACGGACAATAAAGGATTTTTGCATTACTTTTTTAAAGAAATAAAACACAGCTTCCATTTTGTGGAAAACAAAGACTTGGAAATTGGTATCCAGGATTTTGTAGAAACTTGGGAAATAAGCCTTGTTTCCATCGTGGCCAAAAACTTAAATTTTATTCAGAGGTTGCTTTTGCGTCCCGCGTTAAAAACCGGAAGTTATACAGCTAATGTGCCTTTCTTAGTGCTTCATGAGTAGTGTTTAGTGTTCATTTTTAAGTAACAAACACACTAATTAACGAACCCCGAATTAAAAATCACTCTTCACGGCCAATAGGAAAATCTTCATAAAAATCCTCAAAAGTTTTAGTTGTGGTGTAATTATCTTTTAAAATCTTGAAGACCGAGAATATCAAAAAAACTTGGCCAAAAACAATTAGAGAGAATACCCAACTGAACGGAAAGCCCATTGTGGCAAAAATAGAAACTGTAACCAGAGCAAAAGTGGTTATAGCAAGATAAGAAATTGCAGAAAGGTTCATAATATTTTTAGTTTCAATTTACAAAACAAAAAGCACTGTTATTCTTAACTATTCCTTAAAAATCAAGTGTTTGGCTGATAATTATCATATTTTTTCAAGCTGATAATTATTATCTTTACGTATTGGATTTTTAAACTAAAAAACTATGCGAAAAATACTCATCCCTACCGATTTCTCTGAAAATTCAATGAACGCCATAAGGTATGCCACGGAGCTTTTCAAATATGAACGTTCTGAAATATACTTACTTCACGCATTTTCTGATTCTGTCTATGAAGCCAAGGCCCGCTTGGTTGATGAGATTTTTGAAGAATTGAAACAAAAAGCACTTCAAAAAGCAAAAGATAATTTGGAGGAAAAACGGAAACAAATCCTCAGTTTTTCACCAAATCCAAAACATAACTTACACACTATTGCAGAATTTGGCTTGTTGGTAGACTCGGTAAACGATTGGGTGGAAAAGGAAAACATAGATGTGGTGGTTATGGGTACCAAAGGCGAAACTGCTGATAAAAAAATAACCTTTGGCAGCAACACACTTCAGGTTATCAAATATGTGAAATGCCCTGTGCTTGCAATTCCGGCAGTTTATGGAGATGTGCACCCAAAGAATTTATTGTTTCCAACGGATTATCAATTGCCATACAAACGCCGCGAATTGAAACTGGTGAGCAATATTGCAAAATGCTTTGTTTCCAAAGTAGATTTTCTTTATGTCTCTAAATTTCCATCACTTTCTTTGCGACAGCAGGACAACAAGAATTTTTTAGAAGCCTCTTTTTGCGACAACCAGGTTAGTTTTCACCATGAAACCGGGACAGATGTCACAAAGGCCATCAATATATTTATTATTGAAAACCCAATAGATATGCTGGTTATGGTAAACACACGCCATTCCTATCTAGAAAACATACTCTATCAATCCACCATTGAAAAAATAGGACTTAACAAGGCAAGAAAGGGATTCGCGTCATGCTCAAGGCCATACTCGGCGTCATCCTGGGCTACATTCTCATGACGGTGATCGTGTTCGGCTGC
>JAPKFY010000006.1 GCA_026646335.1 Aequorivita sp.
AAAAAAAATACTATTGCCAGCATTTCTGTTTTTGGTTTTTATTTCAAATGCGCAGAGCGTTTACAATTTCCAAACAGAAAATAATACTTATGTTAACTTGACAGGAAGTACTTCCTTGAACAATGGTGCCGTATGGGACGATCCAGGTTATACCATTCCGCTTGGTTTCAGCTTTGACTTTGGCACCTATACTTTCAGTACCATTTATATTTTGGAATGGAGTGTGGGCGGGGTTCTTTCATCTAATCCTGTAGATGGAGGCATCGTGCCTCTTTTTGTACCCATAGGGCAAGACTTGATTGATTTAGGATATTCAAGTGGGATATCGCAATCCAATATTTCCTATAAAACAGAAGGGACTGCGGGAAGTAGAATTCTAAAAATTGAATGGAACAATGTTGGGTTTTTTGATGATTCCACCGAAAGTGATTTTATGAACTTCCAACTTTGGTTGTACGAGGGCACTAATACCGTAGAGTTCCGTTACGGGCCAAGTGTCATAAACAACCCATCCGAATCTTTTGAAGGTGAAACTGGGCCTCAGGTTAGTTTGATTACTTCGTTTAATATAGACACGCAACAACTTGCAGATAGGGGCTATTTTGTATCTGGTAATCCTGCGAACCCTACGATAATTACTTTGAATCCAGGAGATCCTATTGTGCTATCGTATCTTCAAGGTATGATTCCAAACGGAACAGTATATCGCTTTTTGCGACAACCATTGTCAGTTCCCAATTTTGATGATATTCATTTTTTGGTATATCCAAATCCAGCGACCCATACTTTAAATTTTAAATCAAACGAAGGACAAAATCAGGTTTCAATATTCAATAGCCTTGGGCAATTGATTAAGCAAGTAACTACTATTACGGGTTCTATGGATGTTTCAGACTTGCAAAACGGAATTTATTTTCTGCAACTTGAAACTTCAAAGGGAAAAGCTATTGAGAAATTTATAAAACAATAACCACTAAGGTATTGATTGGAAATTTTAAAATCAGAAAACAACCGCACAAAGGGATAAGCATTTTCGTTTATCCCTTTTTTTTATACTATTTTTGCAAAGATTTTGAAAAAAATGAATAATTGTCACCCTGAGCTTGTCGAAGGGTTGAAACCCTTCAAAGAATGAAATATCAAACACGAAAAAAAGCACTTATTTTACTGGCAGACGGAACTATTTTCTACGGAAAAGCGGTTGGGAACAAAGAGGGTTCGGCCTTCGGCGAAGTTTGTTTCAACACCGGAATGACGGGCTACCAAGAAATCTTCACAGATCCATCTTACTTCGGTCAAATTATGGTTGCCACCAACGCCCACATAGGGAATTACGGTGTTAACAAGGATGAAGTAGAGTCTGAAGGAATAAAAATAGCTGGTTTGGTGGTGCGTAATTTCAGCTACCACTACTCACGTCCGGCAGCAGATGATTCCTTGGAAGAATTTTTAAACAGAAACAACTTATTGGCCATAAGCGATGTTGATACACGTGCCTTGGTGTGCTACATCCGAGATAATGGTGCGATGAATGCAGTTATTTCAACCGAAGTGGATAAAATTGAAGACTTGAAAAAACAATTGGCCGCAGTGCCAGATATGAACGGTTTGGAACTCGCTTCAAAAGTTTCCACTAAAGAACCTTATTTTTTTGGAAACGAAAACGCCAAATACAAGATCTCTGCATTGGATTTGGGAATAAAGAAAAACATTCTCCGAAATCTGGACAAAAGGGATTGTTACATAAAAGTATTTCCCTACAACGCTTCTTTTGCAGAAATGGAAGCTTTCAATCCCGATGGTTATTTCATTTCCAATGGTCCCGGCGACCCAGAACCTTTAAGCAGCGCAATAAAAGTTGTAAAAACAATTTTAGAGAAGGAATTGCCAATGTTCGGCATCTGTTTGGGGCATCAAGTTTTGGCATTGGCCAACGGCATTTCAACTTATAAAATGCACAACGGTCATCGCGGCATAAACCATCCGGTGATGAATCTTGTTACTGGTAAAGGCGAAATAACTTCACAAAATCACGGTTTCGCCATAAATAAGGAAGAGGCAGAAGCCAACCCAAATATAGAAATAACACACGAGCATCTCAACGATCATACTGCTGCGGGAATTAGGCTGAAAAACAAACCTGCGTTTTCGGTGCAATACCATCCAGAGGCAAGCCCGGGGCCGCATGATGCCTCATATCTTTTTGATCAGTTTATTGAAAGTATTGAAAAACATAAATTACAAACCGCTTAAAATTTTATAGACCCCAAAGGTTTCAAAAACCTTTGGGGTCTTTTCAAATAACTATTAACCTCTAACTATTAACTTTTACCAATGAGCATCATCATCGACATCAAAGCCAGACAAATCTTCGACTCAAGAGGAAATCCAACAATTGAAGTTGACGTAATAACCGAACACGGTTTTATGGGCCGCGCGGCTGTTCCTTCAGGAGCTTCAACTGGAGAGCACGAAGCAGTGGAACTTCGCGATGGCGGAAAAGCCTATATGGGCAAAGGCGTGTTGAAAGCTGTTGAAAACGTAAATGGAAAAATAGCAGGTACACTTTTGGGCGTTTCGGTTTTCGAGCAGGAACTAATCGATAAAATAATGATCGATTTGGACGGCACCAAAAACAAATCTAAGCTTGGTGCCA
Organism: Aequorivita sp.; assembly: GCA_026646335.1. GTDB lineage: Bacteria > Bacteroidota > Bacteroidia > Flavobacteriales > Flavobacteriaceae > Aequorivita. The sequence goes on from JAPKFY010000006.1 coordinate 2,657, forward strand.
ATGCTATTTTGGGTGTTTCCTTGGCTAGTGCAAAAGCAGCTGCCAATGAATTGGGGATGCCATTGTATCGTTACGTGGGCGGGGTGAGTGCAAAAACACTTCCTGTGCCAATGATGAACATTATCAATGGTGGCTCCCACAGTGACGCTCCTATCGCGTTTCAGGAATTTATGGTAATGCCCGTTAAAGCGAAAAACTTTACGCACGCCATGCAAATGGGTTCCGAAATTTTTCACAACCTTAAAAAAGTATTGCACGACCGTGGTTTGAGTACTGCTGTTGGCGATGAAGGAGGTTTTGCCCCAACTTTGAATGGAACCGAAGATGCTTTGGACACGATTGCAAAAGCAACAAAAAAAGCAGGCTATAAATTGGGCGATGATGTAATGATTGCGCTGGATTGCGCTGCCGCGGAATTTTATGTGAAGAAAAAATACGACTACACCAAGTTTGAAGGCGAAAAAGGAAAAGTCCGTACTTCAAAAGAACAAGCCGATTATCTAGCCGAACTTTGCGAAAAATATCCAATCATTTCAATAGAAGACGGCATGGATGAAAACGATTGGGAAGGCTGGAAATATTTGACCGAAAAAATTGGGCATAAAGTACAGCTCGTTGGAGACGATTTATTTGTGACCAATGTGGAAAGACTTTCAAGGGGTGTTTCAGAAAAAATAGCCAATTCAATTTTGATAAAAGTAAACCAGATTGGAACCTTAACCGAAACTATCGCTGCTGTAAATATGGCGCATAATGCTGGTTATACTTCGGTAATGAGCCACAGAAGTGGTGAAACGGAAGATAATACCATAGCAGATTTGGCTGTAGCCTTAAATTGTGGTCAAATAAAAACAGGCTCCGCTTCGCGAAGTGACAGAATGGCGAAGTACAACCAATTGCTAAGAATCGAGGAACAATTGGGGGAAGTTGCTTATTTTCCACAGCGAAATGCTTTCAAAATATAATTTGAAAATAATGATTTGAAAAACCCTGCCATAAGCAGGGTTTCCTTTTGATTTAAAAATCCACAGTATGATTGATGTATTAAGGATTTTTTAACCTAAGATAACTGAGGAATGATAAAAAAATTACTAGAATTTTTGTATTTTTACGTTTCTGAATAAATTAAAAAACACACAATACTTTATGGCAAAGATGGCAACCCTCGACATAGATGGTAAAAAATACGAGTTTCCAATTATTGAAGGAACTGAAAATGAATTAGGAATAGATATAAAAAACCTACGTAGTGTTACTAGCGGTGTCGTAACGCTAGATCCTGGGTATAAAAATACGGGTGCTTGCGAAAGCGCCATTACGTTTTTGGATGGAGAAAAAGGAATTTTGCGTTACCGTGGATATGCCATTGAAGAACTGGCCGAAAAGGCAAACTTCTTAGAGGTTTGTTACCTTCTTATTTTTGGTGAATTGCCAACTGCGGATCAACTCAATAAATTTCACACAGATATAAAAGCACAATCGCACGTTGATGAAGATGTAAAAAAGATATTGGACGGATTTCCAAAATCTGCCCACCCAATGGGAGTGTTATCGTCATTGACTTCTGCTTTGGTTGCCTTCAACCCTTCTTCGGTAAACGTGGACAGCGAGGAAGATATGTACAAGGCCATCGTGAAAATACTTGGTAAATTTCCTGTATTAACAGCGTGGACTTACAGAAAACGTATGGGTCTTCCACTGGATTATGGCGGAGACTCCTTGGGTTATGTTGACAATTTCTTAAAAATGATGTTCAAAAAACCGAGTGGCGAATACACGACTAATGAAACCGTATTGGAAGCCTTGGATAAATTGTTAATCCTTCATGCAGATCACGAACAGAACTGTTCCACTTCCACGGTACGTATTGTGGGTTCATCACACGCAGGTCTTTTCATCTCAATTTCAGCAGGAATCGCAGCGCTTTGGGGACCACTTCACGGAGGTGCCAACCAAGCAGTTATTGAAATGCTTGAAGCTATTAAAGAAGATGGCGGCGACACCAAAAAATTTATGGCAAAAGCAAAAGACAAGGACGATCCGTTCCGTTTGATGGGCTTTGGGCACAGGGTTTATAAAAACTTTGACCCGCGTGCAAAAATCATTAAAAAAGCTGCTGATGATGTTTTGGATAATTTGGGAATTGATGATGATGTTCTAGCTATTGCTAAAGCGCTTGAAAAAGAAGCATTGGAAGATCCATACTTCGTAGAAAGAAAATTATACCCTAACGTAGATTTTTACTCAGGTATCATCTATCGTGCATTGGGAATTCCTGTTGAAATGTTTACGCCAATGTTTGCATTGGGCCGCTTGCCAGGTTGGATTGCACAATGGAGAGAGATGCGTCTTAATAAAGAACCCATAGGCCGCCCACGACAAATATATATAGGGGAGACCCTTAGGGACTTTGTGCCTGTAGAAAAAAGATAATATTAAATTTTAATATTTTTAAAAGCACTTCGGTATCGAGGTGCTTTTTTTATATTTGCTTTATGATCAATTTAAACATCAACGACGAAATTTCACGATTGCGTGCTGTAGTTCTCGGTCGTGCGGACAGCAATGGCCCTGTGCCAAAACTGGAGGATGCTTACGACCCTAAATCAGCCGAACATATTAAAGCGGGAACCTATCCAAAAGATGAAGATATGGTAGCCGAAATGGAGGCGGTGGCTGAAGTATTTAAAAAATATGATGTAAAGGTGTATCGCCCTCAATCCATAAAGGATTACAACCAGATTTTCTCTCGCGATATCGCTTTTGTTATTGAAGATAAATTCATAATCGCCAATATTCTCGATGACCGCTCCATGGAAATCGAGGCCATTGAGCACGTTATTAACCAGATTGATCCTTCAAAAATTATAGAATTTCCAGAAAACGCACATATTGAAGGTGGTGATGTAATGCCTTGGGGCGATTATATTTTTGTGGGAACCTACTACGGCGAAGATTACCCCAGTTTCATCACGGCACGTACAAACATGAACGCGGTAAGGCATCTTCAAAAGCTGTTTCCGCATAAAAAAGTAAAATCTTTCAGCCTCAGAAAAAGCAATACCGTTGCTGATGAAAACGCCCTGCATTTAGATTGTTGTTTTCAGCCACTTGGCAAAGGAAAGGCAATCATCCATAAAGAAGGGTTTTTGGTTGAGGAAGAATATGAATGGCTCATTAATTTCTTCGGAAAAGAGAACTGTTTTCATATCACCAAACAGGAAATGTACGATATGAACAGCAACATCTTCTCCATTTCACCAGAGGTTGTTATTTCAGAAAAAAATTTTACAAGATTGAATACCTGGCTTCGCGAACAAGGTTTTACTGTTGAAGAAGTGCCGTATTCAGAAATTGCCAAACAGGAAGGATTGCTCCGTTGCACTACTATGCCTTTAGTGCGGGATTAGGTTACTTTATTTTTTGATTTACCAAACTGCTTTTCTAATTAATAAAAGTGTGCTATTTGTAAGGCATTGTAACTATTTGTAATTCGCATTAAATAACACTTCAAAGGCTTATTTAACAAAAAAACCGTCTGCTCTTTCACAAAAAATTAGTAAACTTGGCGTATCAAAATTTTAACACTTTGAAAAGATTAAACTCCCTAGCTTTTTTACTGCTGTTTTTGACAGCCTTTTCCACCCTTACTGCCCAACAAAAAAACATAACCAATGAAGAAATTTGGAGTGGCACATTCCGTACCCAAGGTCTGGACGTTCTGCGTTCATTAAACAACGGAAAGGAATATGCAGTGCTCAATTATGACAGAGAGAACAAGGCTTCGACGGTTGATGTTTATGATTACAAAAGTGGTGACAAAGTACGAACACTTTTAAACAGCAAAGATTTAAAAGGGATTGATTACGTTATTTCTTATGAATTCAACAAAGACGAATCAAAAATTCTTTTTACAACAGAACTGCAACAGATTTACCGTCGTTCTTCTTTGGGCTCTTATTACGTTTACGATATAAAAACGAAAGATTTCAGCCTTGTTTCAACCAATAAAATCCAGGAACCCACTTTCAGCAATGACGGCAGTAAAATAGCCTACGGTTTTGAAAACAATCTATACATTAAAGATCTGAGTTCTGGTGAAACCAGACAAGTAACCTCTGATGGTAAAAAGAACAGCATCATTAACGGCATTACAGATTGGGTTTATGAAGAAGAATTCGCCTTTGTTCGCGCTTTTGAATGGAGCGTTGCTGGTGACAAACTTGCTTATATAAAGTTTGACGAAACCGATGTTCCCGAATACACGATGGATGTTTATGGCAACAATTTATATCCTTCTGCCGAAACCTTTAAATATCCAAAGGCTGGTGAAAATAATTCCAAAGTTTCCTTACAGCTTTATGACCTTGGCAGTGAAAAAACCTCCACTGTAGACCTTTCAAAATACAACAGTTATTACATTCCACGGTTGCTTTGGACCAATGACAACAATTTTTTGAGCGTTCAGCTTACCAATCGCCATCAAGACGTGCTCGATTTGGTTTTTGTGGATGCTTCCAACAATACCGCAAAATTGATTTTAGAGGAAAAGGATGCTGCCTATGTTGATGTTACGGACAATCTGACTTTTTTGAATAACAACAGCTTTTTCTGGACCAGCGAGAAAGATGGTTGGAACCACATTTATCACTATGACAAAAACGGGAAACTGCTGAACCAAGTTACCAAAGGCCCTTGGGAAGTGACCGAATATTATGGTTTTGACGAAAATACTGGACGTGTCTATTATCAAAGTACCCAAAACGGCAATATTAACCGCGATGTGTATTCCATATTGCCTTCGGGAAAAAACAAAGTGAGATTGTCCCAAAAAACGGGAACCAATGATGCCGATTTCAGCGCGGATTATAGTTATTATATTGGGTCTTTTTCAGATGCTACAACGCCTTATATTTTCACACTTAATGAAGCCAAAACTGGAAAGCGGCTTCGCGAAATAAAAGATAACAACGATTTAAAAAGTCGTCTGTCTTCCTATAAAATTTCACCCAAGGAGTTTTCAACCATAAACATCAACGGCGAAAACTTGAATATGTATATGATAAAGCCCTTGGATTTTGACGAAACAAAGCAATATCCGCTGTTTCTTTTCCAATATTCAGGACCAGGTTCGCAACAGGTTGCTAATAGTTGGATAAGCACTAATGATTACTGGCACCAAATGCTGGCAAATGAGCAGGACATCATTATAGCATGCGTTGACGGTCGTGGAACAGGCTTTAAAGGCCGCGATTTCAAAAAAATGACCCAAAAGGAATTGGGCAAATACGAAGTACAGGACCAGATTGCCGTTGCAAAAAAATTAAGTGACCTTCCATACATTGACGCTTCCCGAACTGGAATTTGGGGTTGGAGCTATGGTGGGTTTATGTCGTCTAACGCTTTGTTTCAAGCACCCGATACTTTTGAAATGGCGATTGCTGTTGCTCCCGTTACCAGCTGGAGATTTTACGACAGTATTTATACAGAGCGCTATATGCAGACGCCTCAGGAAAACCCTTCAGGTTATGACGAAAATTCCCCGCTTACCTACGCCAATAAATTGAAAGGAAAATTCCTTTTGGTACACGGTAGTGCCGATGATAACGTACACGTTCAAAACACTATGCGTTTGGTTGAGGCTTTGGTACAGGCCAATAAACCATTTGACTGGAGAATCTATCCAGACAAGAACCACGGTATTTATGGAGGTAATACCCGATTGCATTTATATACTTTAATGACGGATTATATCAAGAAAAATTTATAAAAATCAACCCTAACTAATATTAAATCTTATGTCAGACGCACTTCAATATCAAAAGCAAAAGGAATTATTTGGGCACCCAGTGGGGCTTTTCATACTGTTTTTTACCGAAATGTGGGAACGTTTTTCCTATTACGGAATGCGAGCCATTTTGGTGCTTTACTTGGTGGCAGAAGCAACTAGCGGTAACCCAGGTTTAGGATGGACCAACGGTGATGCGCTTTCGCTTTACGGAACTTATACTATGTTGGTTTATGTGGCTTCCATTCCAGGAGGTTGGATTGCCGATAAATTCTTAGGTCAAAAGCAATCTGTACTTGTCGGAGGTATTTTACTTGTTTTGGGTCATGGAATTCTTTCTGTGGAACAAATGTGGGCATTCTATACAGGTCTTGGACTTATCATAGCAGGAGTTGGGATGCTAAAACCGAATATCTCTACAATGGTAGGCGGGCTATATAAGGCTGGCGATATTAGAAGAGACAAAGGTTTTACTATATTTTATATAGGAATAAATGTAGGTGCTTTCCTTTCAAGTATAATTGTTGGCTACGTAGGTGAAGTTTATGGATGGCATTACGGTTTCGGTCTTGCTGCTATTGGGATGGCTTTAGGGCTTATTCAGTATTTAGTAGGTCAGAAACACTTAAAATTCGTTGGAAACAACACGAACAAATCTATTGATCCCGAAGAACAAGCGGCTATGAAAAGACCGCTATCAAAAATTGAAAAAGATAGAATGATTGTATTGTTCATCTCTTTCATTTTGGTAATTGTATTCTGGGGTGCCTTTGAACAAGCTGGAGGTTTAATGAATATTTATGCTTCCGAGAAAACCAATAGAATGTTGATGGGTTGGGAAGTGCCGGCATCATGGTTTCAATCACTGAACGCCATGTTTATAATTATTTTGGGAACTGCCGTTGCAGCATATTGGGCAAAACGAAAGCTTAAGGGAAAAATTTCGACCTCTCTTTTTAAAATGTGTCTCGGCTTGATAATAATGGGTATGGGCTTCTTCTTTATGACCGCTGCCGCTGCACAATTCAATATTGAAGGTTCATCTGCAATGTACTGGTTGGTATTGGCATATCTGTTCCACACCGTTGGAGAATTATGTCTGTCACCAGTGGCGCTTTCCTACATTACAAAATTAGCTCCTCTGAAATATGCTTCGCTTATGATGGGTGTATACTTTGCAATGACCGGTTTCGGTAATAAAGTTGCCGGCCTTTTGGGTGAATCTGCCTCAGATTTGGGCGAATACACTGTGTTTACCGGAATTGCGGTTTTCTGTGTTGCGTTTGGATTATTAGTGTTATTGATAAGAAAGAAACTAGAAAAACTTACACATGGTGCTGAGGATAACGAACGTGAATTTCTCGATAATGAACCTTTTGAACTGGCCGATCCAGACTTTAATAAAAGAAATTAATATCGTTTAACCAATCTAATCAACACCCATAAGATATGAATACGGATATTGAAAATCTATTTAAGGATAAAGTTTTAGGGCATCCCGCGGGACTTTTTATACTCTTCTTTACCGAAATGTGGGAGCGTTTTTCATTCTACGGAATGAGAATCCTCTTAGTGCTTTTTTTAACCGCACCACTCCTTAGCGACAACCCCGGTTGGGATTGGCCTAGAGAGCATGCCCTGGCGCTTATTGGTACGTATGCTTCACTTTTATACTTAACCCCAATTATTGGTGGTTGGATAGCCGATAAAATAACTGGCTATAGAATGGCGGTGGTCATTGGTTGTATAATTATGACTTTGGGCCATGCATCTATGGCATTAGAAACAACATCTTCATTTTATTTAGGCCTTGCACTTCTGGTTATCGGTACAGGTTTTTTTAAGCCGAATATTACCTCTATCATCTCAGAAATGTACAAAGGCAAGGAGTCCAAAAAAGACGGTGCCTATACTATTTTCTATATGGGCGTAAATGCAGGGGCATTCTTCGGAATGATGCTTTGTGGGTATTTGGCCGAAAATTATGGTTGGGCTTGGGGCTTCGGTCTTGCCGGTATTTTTATGTTCTTCGGAATGCTTCAATTTTTATTGGCACACAAAATTTTTGGAGACATAGGAGCAAAACCTTCCAAGGTTCACGAAGTGGAAATACCTCAAAACATAAATGAAAAAGCACCCGAACTACGGGAAGATGGTGTAGAAGTGGCACCTATCAAATTGAACCCATTTACAATGTTCGACTATGTTTTAATAGTGCTATCATCCGTGGGTGGATTGCTTTACCTGTTTAATGATCCATTGGAGACTATTTATTCAAAATCCTTGGTGCCCTTTGAACTTTGGGGCATGAATGGAACTAATGTAGTTGTTCTAGCTGCATTAGCGATGTTCTTGATATTGTTGGTGACCCGAATTGCGCGTTACTTACCAATTGTGAGGGATAGATTGATCGCAGTTTCCATCTTTGGACTTTTTACGGTTTTCTTTTTTGCATTCTTTGAGCAATCTTTAGGCTCTATGACGCTTTTTGCGCAGGATTATACCAATAGAAATCTTACTGGAGACTCTGCCATTATTTTCAAAATAATAGATGCGCTTTTAACCACAGTTCCTTTAATAATAATTTCTTGGGTTATTTATTTATTGGTTAAGAAGACCCATAGTAGAATAGCTTTATCTAATGTAGCTCTCGTAATTGCCTTTATCGGTATTTGGGGATTGGTTATTTTTAGATTGATAGATAAATTCACCCAAACAGAATTAGAGGTAGATGCCACGTGGTTCGGTATTCTAAACTCATTCTTCATTATTACTTTAGCGCCCATATTTTCAAAATGGTGGGAAAGTAAATACAACCCAAGCGCGGCTGTAAAATATGGAATTGGCTTGATTATGTTGGGCTTGGGCTTCGCCATTCTTTCTTATGGAGCCTCAGATATTCCTCCCGGAGCAATGACGGCGAAAGTGAGTATGGTTTTCCTTATTTTGGCGTACTTAATGCACACAATGGGCGAGCTTTGTCTTTCTCCCTTAGGATTGTCTTATTTAAGTAAATTAGTGCCAGCGCGAATGATTGGCTTTATGTTTGGGGTTTGGTACCTTGCAATTGCCGTTGGCCAAAAAGCTGCGAACACAATGGGCGGGATGATTGATAAAATTTCGTCAGAATATTCCATGGGGACCTTCTTTTTGATATTTACGTTAATTCCTATTGCGGTTGGAGTTATTTCGATGTTGCTAAACCCGGTACTTAAAAAATTAATGCACGGTATTCGTTAGAACACAATACATTATATAAAATTAGCGTTCCTTTTTTATGGAACGCTAATTGTTTTATTATTTTGAAATTTTTAAAAAGATTTAGATGAAAAATATATTACTGCTTGTTTTTTTATTTACCATAGGCTCTGTTAATTCACAGGAAATTAAGTGGATGACGATGAACGAGGCCATTGCGGCACAAAAAAAGGAACCTAAAAAGATCTTTATGGATGTCTATACCACTTGGTGTGGGCCTTGCAAGATGCTCGATAAAAATACTTTCAGCGATAAAGAAGTTATTGAATACGTAAACAAAAACTATTATGCAGTTAAGTTCAATGCTGAAGGAACAGAAGTGGTAGACTATCAAGATTTTGTCTATACCAATCCTAATTATGATCCGGCAAGAAAAGGTAGAAATTCGCAACATTTGTTTGCGCACGCCTTAAAAGTAAATGCATACCCAACTGTTGTTTTTTTTGAGGAAAACGGAGACCTTATTCAGGCTGTACCTGGTTATAGAACTCCACAACAGCTTGAAATTTTCCTAAAAATGATCCAAACTGATGATTATTTGAAAATTACCACAACAGAGGCATGGGAGGAATATCAAAAGAACTTTAAATACACATTTTAGAATAGCATTTTCGGTTTCATATTCGGGCTATTCTAGTGAGAAAGCTCCTTCTTTGGCAGTATGGCTGAACGGGAGCTTTTTTAATTGGCAGGTTTTCTTCCAGCGCTTTACATAGGTAAAATAATTACTGCCATCTGCAACAATCTGTTTTGGCCTCAAGCTATCTATAAGCCGGTTGAGGTTTACTTTTGGACTATGGGTGAGCAAAAGCGTATGGATTTTTTTTCGCTTTGGGTAGATTCCCAAACTATCCAAGATCAGTATGTTTTTCTGGTTATATTTAAATAATTGGGGAAGTTTTTCTTCAGAATAAGTATCAATATTGATTGCGGTTATATATGATTTTATAGGATAGGTTTCAGAAATATTTTCAACAAGATCGCTTTTGAAAACCACAAAATTCTTCCCATTTTTATGGCCAATCAAAGTCTGTTTGCTTTTCTGAAAAATCACAAATTGGTTTGCTGAGGTCCTGAATTCATCATAAATATAAATTGTTATAAATCCTGAAATAACCAATAGCGAAACCACTAGTCTTCTGTACTTCATTTTCATTAGAAGCAATGCCAAAGCAATTATCACCATATATGCACCAACAACTTTCAAAGTTGAAAAATGGATGTTTTTAAAAAGAAATTCATCCTGCACCGCAACCCAATGAATAAACCCATTAAGCCCTTCAATCAAAAAGTTATAGCTTGAAGCGAGCCAGTCAGGCAGGATTTCCAAAGTGGCCAATATTACAATCAAAATTCCACCGCACATTAAAACAGTTAAAAATGGCAGCACAACAATATTGGTCAACAAAAACAATCCGGGAAATTGATGAAAATAGTACAAGCTTAATGGCAAAACGCCAATTTGCGCACTAACGGTAACGGCCACTATTGTCCAAGCTTTGCGGACAATCCAGTATTTTGAATAGCCAACTTTGTAGAAAACAGGAAGTAGCCAAACAATAAAAAATACAGCCAAATAACTCAACTGAAACCCAACCTGAAACAACCATAGCGGGTTAAATATCAAAAGCGCCAAAAATGATAGGAACAATGTGTTTATCGAATTTGTTTCCCGATCAAAAAGTTTGGCAAAGGCGAAAAAACTAAACATGGTTACCGCTCTAGTAACTGAAGGCGACAGGCCCGAAAGCAAGGCAAAACCCCATAGCAGTAAAACAATCAAAAGGGAATGGAAGATTATTCCGTATTTCAAACGGGATAAAGGTTTGAAAAGAAATGCGAGTATTACATACAGAATTCCCACGTGAAGTCCTGAGACTGCTAATATATGTACGGCTCCGGCAGCTGCATATTCACTGTAAAGATTTTTGTCAATGTCTTTCTTTTCGCCCAAGACCAAAGCTTGGATAATGGCGCGCTCTTCGGTTTTTAGTTTCGTTTTTTGAAGTTTTTCAACAATCCCAGTGCGGAAATTTTGGGCTATTCCCCTTAAGGTCTGGGTTCCGGTGCTGGTTTTTAAAATTTCTTTTTCAGAAACGCGCAACTGCCCATAAAGTCCCAACGACTCCATGTATTTTGAATAATCGAATTGGTAGGGGTTCAAGGGTTTTGGAATATCGGAAATGGTGCCGTAAACCAATAAAATTTTATCTGCTGAAAACGATTCTTTTATGGAGTCTTTGGAAACATTCAGCAATACTTTTCCATGTGTTGGCACACCATTTATGGCGTTTACCTCCGCAATATATTTCAAACTGAAATTGTCAGGTTTTAGGCTTTGTTTGATTTTCAACTGTAACAATTCCGCTTTGTTTTCAGAAGCATAATGCAAAAAATGATGCGGTTGAAACCGTGGTAGCCTAATTTGATAATTGAAATAACCAATGGTAAAAAAGCATAAATATGCGGCAATTCCGAAATAAACATTTTGAATCAATTGCTTTCGGGCCCAAAGCCACAAAACTGCCACCCCAAAAAGAAGTGCCAAAAGATATTTTAAAAGAAAGGTTGTAGTAGGGAAAAAGTGTGCAATGAGAATTCCCAAGCCAAGGAAAGCCGAAAACCTTACAACTGCAAAGTTTATGAATTTCATACCCCAAGACTTTAAGTTAAACCTAAAATCAATTGGAGAGAATAAACTTAAATGTAGGAAATATTTCTCAGAAAAGCAAAGGTGCCAAAAAAGAAGATCGCTATGCTAAATAACCCGTCGGACCTCTACAAAAGCCTTTTTCCAGTAAGCTTCATCGAGCGATGAAATGATGACTCCTGCACGGGTTGTGGAGTGAATAAACTTCACCTCGCCGCGTTTTGACTCAACTACTAGGCCTACATGGTTAATGGTATTTCGGCTGCTGGTTTTGAAGAATACCAGATCGCCTTCTTCAATATCCTTAAAAGAAATAAGAATGCCCTTGGTAGCCATATCGCGCGAAATTCTGGGCAGGATGATGTTTTCCTTTTGAAAAGCGGTACAGACTAAACCAGAGCAGTCCATTCCCGCCTCTGTGGTGCCGCCAAATTTATATTTTGTGCCTTGAAAGGTTTTGGCATATTCAATGATATCCCTTTTTATTTCCTTCGGACTTTCTTCTGAATTTTCAGAGTCCGATGTTACTTCAGCGTTCGCCGTGGTAGTCTTGTTATTTTTGTGAGGGGTCACTTTCCGTACCGTTTTGGTGTTCGGGCCGTTTTTGCCAATAATAGCTTCGGGAACCTTTCCCGTGTTCTTCGTACTTCCGCAGGAAACAAGGAATAATGTGAAAAAAGAAAGGAGCAGTAATTTTTTCATCAATGGGGAATAGCTAATTAATGTCTAAAAATATGAAATTTTATTTACTTTGGCTGGATTGAGGAATGAATTAGTTTGGCAGTCTTTTCACTTGCACCGCGACCGCCAAGTACCTTTTCAAGATCGTAATAGTCCAAAAACATGGTAGCGCGTTTGTATGGATCCAGAATATTGGTCAATTCCTCTTTCAGTCTTTTTTTGTTGAAATCAGCTTGAATAAGTTCAGTTACAACCGTTTTATTGAGAATTAAATTTACCAATGAAATATAGTCCAATTTAATCACGCGTTTTGCAATTTCATACGAAACCCGGCTGCCTTTATAGCAAACCACTTGCGGCACTTTAAACAGTGCCGTCTCCAATGTAGCGGTGCCCGAAGTAACCAAAGCAGCTTCCGAAATACTCAAAAGGTCATAGGTTTTGTTGGTTACAAAATGCACATTTTTTGTGGTGAGAAAGGTTTCGTAAAACGATTTTTCCTGACTTGGTGCACCAGCGATTACAAATTGATACTCCTTAAAATCCTTCGCCACGGAAATCATTATTTCCAGCATTTTTTTGATTTCCTGTTTTCTACTGCCCGGAAGCAGGGCGACTATTGGCCGATCGTCCAGTCCATTCTCTTTTTTGAACGTCTTTGGATCAACCTGTTTTTGGGTGTAGATAGCGTCAATCAACGGATGGCCCACAAAATGCACGGGAAAATTGTGCTTTTCTTCGTAAAACGCCTTTTCAAAAGGAAGGATTACATACATCTGGTCCACATCATTCTTTATTTCTTTGATGCGGCCTTCCTTCCATGCCCAAATTTGGGGCGAAATGTAATAGTGGGTTCTGTAGCCTTTCTGCCGCGCCCATTTGGCAATGCGAAGATTAAATCCTGGATAGTCTATAAAAATAATGACATCAGGGTTGAAGGTTTCGATATCCTTTTTGCAGAATTTGATGTTTTTAAGAATGGTGCCTAGATTCAGGATTACTTCTGCGAAGCCCATAAATGCCAAATCTCGGTAATGTTTTACCTCAGTTCCACCAGCGGCCTTCATCAAATCGCCGCCCCAAAAACGGAAGTCGGCTTCAGCGTCTTCCTCTTTTAAAGCTTTCATTAAATTGGCTCCGTGCAAATCTCCGGATGCTTCGCCTGCTATGAGGTAATACTTCATTGGTCTTGGTTAAAGGGTTGCAGGTTGCAAGTTACAGGTTGTAGTGGTGCAATAAAACTTGCAACTTGTAACCTGAAACTTGCAACTACTTTAGTACATTCTGTATCAATATATCAAAAAATTCCGTCAACGTCATTCCTGCTTCCCGCGCTTGTTTGGGAATGATACTTTCCGTTGAAAGCCCTGGATTGGTGTTTATTTCCAGAAAGTAGGGCTTCCCTTTTTCTATGATGAATTCACTGCGGGTGATGCCTTTCATATTCAGCAGTTTGTATATGCGAATGGCTTCTTTCTTGACCATTTCGGTTTCTTCTTCTGAAATTCTAGCTGGGGTAATTTCCTGTGACTTCCCAAGGTATTTTGCTTCGTAATCGAAGAATTCATTCTCTGAAACAATTTCGGTCACTGGAAGCGCTATAATTTCTTTCCCTTTATTGTAAACCCCGACGGAAACTTCGGTTCCAACCAAAGCGGTCTCTATGATTATTTCGGAATCTTCAGTAAATGCTTTTTCAATGGCCGGCATTATTTCGCTCATCTCGTTCACTTTGCTAATGCCGAAACTGGAGCCAGAACGATTCGGTTTTACGAAACAGGGTAAGCCGGTTTTTTTTACAATTTCTTCCAAATTGATTTCGGTGCCTTCATTCACATAATAGGAATTGGCAGCACGAACGCCGAAATTTTTCAAAACTGAAAGACAGTCGCGCTTGTTGAAACTAAGCGCAGCTTGATAATAATCTGTACTCGTGTGCGGAATTCCCAATAGTTCCCAATAGGCCTGCAAATAGCCATCTTCCCCGGGCGTGCCGTGAATAGTGTTGAAAACAGCATCGGGATAAATGGTTTCGGTGCCGTTGTCAAAACTGAAATCGGCTTTGTTTACGGGATGTTTTGTGCCGTTTTTAGCAAGAAAGTACCAGCCTTCCTCCAAAATATGGATTGGATATACTTCATATTTATTTTTATCGAGGGCGTTGCAAACCACGCCGCCACTGTTTATCGAAATCTCGAACTCGCTGGAATAGCCGCCCATGGCCACGGCAATATGTTTCTTTCCCATAACAAATGATTAAAAGCTGCGTTAAATATCTGTTGAAACAAAAATATCACTTATCCATAGAAAGATACTAACTTTGGGTTTTATATTTTTGCGCATTAACAAACAAACGTATGACTTTTTTCCAATTTGTGTTTTCCAAGGCATTTTTGAAGCAGTTGCTTTTGGCGATCGTTGCTATTTTAGTTTTGGCATTTTTGATATTGTGGTGGTTACGCTTCACTACAAACCACAATGAAACGATTGAAGTGCCTAATCTCGCTAAAATGTCTTTGGACAAAGTAGAGGAGAAGTTGGACGAAATGGATCTTCGCTATGAAATCTTAGATTCAGCAAACTACAATCCCGATTATCCGAGATATTCCGTAATTGAACAAATTCCAAAACCTGGCAAATTTGTAAAAGAAGACCGAAAACTTTATTTAACGCTGAACCCTTCGGGCTACCGAAAAATTGAAGTACCTGATATATTGGGTAGAACCCGTAGACAAGCCGAACCAACACTTTTGGCAATGGGTTTTGTGATTGGAAAAATAAGCTATCGCCCGCATATTAGTGACAATGTCTTGGAAATGCGTTATAAAGGCGAAAAGCTTGACCCGGGCACTCCACTGCAAAAAACATCGATAATTGATTTAATTGTTGGCGACGAATCATTGAACAGAATTCAATCTGAAGATAATTCTTCCGAAGAAAACCAAGAAGCGCCAGATAATAGTGAAGAAGAGAACAATGGCGAATTTTAACGAAGAAGAAATTGACGATACAGATGGTAATGATGATCTTTATGAACATTACCGCTTTAAGGCAGACAAAGGGCAGGGCGCATTAAGGGTAGATAAATACCTGATGAACCTAATTGAAAAAGCTACCCGAAACAAAATTCAAAAAGCTGCAACCGCCGGTAACATATACGTAAACGGCGTTCCCGTAAAATCAAATTATAAAGTAAAAGGAAATGATGTGGTTACGGTGCTTTTTGAGCATCCACCGTATGAATTTCTATTGGTTCCCGAGAATATTCCGTTGGATATTGTTTATGAGGATGACGCCGTACTTGTAGTGAACAAACCAGCGGGAATGGTTGTGCATCCCGGACACGGAAATTATAGTGGAACACTTATAAATGCACTGACCTATCATTTCGAAAACCTTCCGAATAATAGCAGTAATCGTCCTGGACTTGTCCACAGAATAGACAAAGACACAAGCGGGTTACTGGTAGTGGCAAAGACGGAGGAAGCCATGACCCACCTCGCCAAACAGTTTTTTGACAAAAGCACGGAGCGCGAATATGTAGCCCTTGTTTGGGGAAATGTTGAAGAAGAGGAAGGTACCGTTGAGGGCAATATAGGCCGTCACCCAAAGAACCGTTTGCAAAACACCGTTTACGAAAACGACGAAGAAGAAAAAGGAAAACCGGCCGTTACACATTACAAAGTTTTGGAACGGTTGGGGTATGTAACCCTTGTTTCCTGTAGATTGGAAACGGGTCGTACCCACCAAATACGTGTGCATATGAAATATATAGGTCACACACTCTTTAATGACGAACGTTACGGTGGCGAAAAAATATTGAAGGGAACCACTTTCAGCAAATACAAACAATTTGTGGAAAACTGTTTTAAAGTATTGCCACGCCAAGCTCTACACGCACGTACGCTAGGTTTTGTACATCCAGTTAGTGGTGAATTTATGCGTTTTGAATGCCCCATCCCCGAAGATATGGAAACTTGTTTGGAGAAGTGGCGGAATTATTCGCAACACGTTATTGAGTAGAAATTCCAAATCACAAGTGCCAAATTCCAAAAAGTATAATTGTAAAATAAAAAGAATTTAAATCAATATCAATTTCTTGGTATGTGCTCCTTCCCCTTGTAAAAATTTTAAATATTAAGTTCAGTTGTTGTTTAAGGGGAAGGTGGCCCCGACTTTTCTGTCGGGGACGGAAGGGGTTTTTGGTATTTTCGTTTTTACCTCGTGTACCCGCCTCGTCCGCTAAAGTGGCTACCTCCCGAAACAAGTTCGGGACAAGCTCTCCCTTGCGGGGCGGGGAACACCCACCCCGTCTGCTTCGCAGCCACCACACCCTTGCAGGGCGGGGAACTCTCTTTAGTCTTAACAAAAAGTTAAAGTTCCAATTCTTAGTGCTTTTTAGAACTGTTTCAGGGTTTAGAGTAGAGAATCGGATTATATTTGCAAGTTGACGAATTTTACTGCTTTCAGTATGTTTTTCAACTCTTATTATAATTATTAAACTCCCTTTAACTAATGAGAAAATTTATTCTTTCCCTTATTATCGCTGCTTTTGTTCTGCCTATGCAGGCCAATGAAGGTATGTGGTTTTTAATGCACATTGAACGGTTGAATTATCGCGATATGCAAAAAATGGGCCTTCAGCTTACGCCCGAAGAAATTTACAGTATCAACAACGCCAGCCTCAAGGATGCCATAGTGCAGTTTAACCGTGGCTGTACTGCTGAAATTATTTCAGATAGCGGGTTGGTGCTTACCAACCACCACTGTGGTTATAGCCAAATTGCCGAACTTTCAACTGCTGAAAATGATTATCTGACCAACGGATTTTGGGCAGGGAACAATTCAGAGGAACTAAAGCCAAAAAAACTTTCCGTTCGCTTTTTTGTGAGAATGGACGATGTTTCAAAGCGTATTTTGAGCTTGGTGAATGATGATATGACTGAAGCTGAGCGCGAAGCAACTATCAACCATGAGATTGCGAAGATTGAGCAAGAAAACAACGAAGGTGGAAAATATACCGTTTCGGTAAAATCCTTTTACCAGGGGAATGAATTTTACTATTTTGTTTACCAGGATTATAACGATGTGCGTTTGGTGGGAACACCTCCTGCGAGCATTGGAAAGTTTGGTGGTGATACTGACAACTGGGAATGGCCAAGACATACGGGCGATTTTTCACTTTTTAGGGTTTATGCCGATAAGGACGGAAACCCCGCGGAATATTCAAAAGATAACGTGCCTTTGAAGCCAAAGCACCACTTGACCACAAGCATTAAAGGTTTTGAGGAAAATGATTTCGCAATGATTTTAGGTTATCCGGGCCGTACCAACCGCTGGATGCCTGCGGGAGGGATTGAGCAGAACGTGGAGTACGCATATCCAGCTTGGGTAGAGGCTTCAAAAACATCTATGGACGTGATGAAGAAATATATGGATAAGGACCAGCAAGTAAAGCTTGACTATGCTTCCAGTTATGCATCCATAGCCAATTATTGGAAAAACCGCCAGGGAATGATAGATGCACTGAAGCAGCACAAAACTGCGGAAAGCAAACGCAATGATGAAAAGGCTTTTCAGAAGTGGGCTTCCAAAAAGGGCAATAAGCAGTATGCGGATGTAATTCCGGTTATTAATAACTATTATAGTAAAACGAATGTGGCAAGTGCCCACAACAATTATCTGGGACTGTTGGTGCGCACCCGTATGGCATCCATTCCATATCGTTTGGGCAACGCAATTGATTATTATTTACAGCAAAACGAAGCAAAACAAGCAGAGGTTAAGCCACAATTGGATGCTGAAATCAACGATCTGTATGAGGGACTTTACCTTCCTTTGGAAAAAGATGTTTTGGCGGCTCAGCTTAAATTATATTCCACAAAAGCCAAAAATATAGCTCCGATGGTTGCCCAAGTTGCCGAGGCGAATAACAAGACTGAAGCAGGCTGGAATGAATACATAAATACTGCTTTCCAAAACAGCATCTTTGAATCCAAAGAAAAGTTGGAAGCCTTTATGGCAAACCCAAATGCTGACATTTTAAAGAACGATCCGTTGTTTCAGCTTTCTACAGATTTGATGACGCGTCTGCGCTATAAAACGGAAGAGGAAAAACAATTGACCAATGATTTTGAGCACGCTTACAGATTGATGGTACAGGGAATGAGAGTTCAAAATCCAACCGAGAAGTATTATCCAGATGCCAATAGCACACTGCGCCTTACTTACGGAAAGGTAATTTCCTTGCCTGAGGACAAACGTAACGATGCCAATAAAAATTACTATACCACTTTAAAAGGGACGGTTGCAAAATACCAACCCGGCGATGCTGAGTTTGATATGCCGAAAAGGTTGATTGATCTCTATGAGAAAAAAGATTTTGGACAATACGCCGATGCTGATGGCTATTTGCCTGTAAACTTTTTGACCGATAACGACATTACAGGCGGAAACTCCGGTTCTCCAGTATTGAACGGAAAAGGGGAACTGATCGGCTTGGCTTTTGACGGTAACATTGAAGCCATGGCGGGAGATGTTATTTTTGATGACCAACTGCAACGCACTATCAATGTTGACATTCGCTATGTGTTATTTTTGATAGATAAATTTGCAGGGGCAAGTCATATTATTGATGAATTGACTTTATCGAAATAAGGTTTTTTAGAAAAAGATTACATTAATTCTTAACCCACAAGTCCAAAAATATTGGATTTGTGGGTTTTTTTTATTGGTTTTCTTGCTGATTTTTTAAAGCCAAAATACCGAAGGGTTTTCTTGTTCAAATGACTAGAAAGAGAACTATTTTTATTTGGGCAATTACAATCAACGAAATACGGATATTAATATCTTAATTTAATTTTTTCAATTAACTTTAGCGCTCAAAAAAGAATACACAATGAGCGAAAAAATGAGAACATTGACGGAACCATTTAAGATAAAGATGGTTGAACCCTTGACCGTAACTACCGAGGCCTACCGAACAGATGCCTTGAAAAAGGCTGGATACAATACATTTTTACTTCGGTCGCAGGATGTTTTTATCGATTTATTGACCGATAGTGGTACTGGGGCGATGAGCGACAAGCAGTGGAGTGGCATCATGATGGGCGATGAAAGTTATGCAGGGGCACGAAGTTGGGAGCATCTTGAAAGGGTGGTAAAAGCGCTTACGGGAATGGAATATGTGCTCCCCACGCACCAAGGCCGGGCTGCGGAACGGATTTTATACACCATCCTCGGGGGGCCGGACAAACTGTTTGTCTCCAACACACATTTTGACACTACGCGCGCAAATATTGAATACACTGGCGCAACAGCTATTGACATTGTTTGTGAAGAAGGAAAGGACAATGAAACGGATTTGCCTTTTAAAGGAAATATAGACCTAGAGAAGCTAGAAAAATTGCTTGTTGAAAATGGGCGTGACAAAGTTGCCGCGGTAATTATGACCGTGACCAACAACTCCTCTGGGGGCCAGCCGGTAAGCATGGAAAACATGAAAGCCGTGCGGCGCATTTGTGACAGGCACGGGATTATGATGGTGATTGACGGATGTAGGATTGCTGAGAACAGCTATTTCGTTAAACATAGGGAGGCAGCTTATTCGGAAAAGACTTATGAGGAAATAGCTCGGGAAATGCTCAATTTGGGCGATGCCTTTGTGATGAGCGCCAAGAAGGACGGCTTGGTGAACATGGGCGGATTGCTGACCGTAAAGGACGAGGCGCTTTCCATTAAATGTAGAAATCTGTTGATTATTTCGGAAGGATTTACCACTTATGGCGGCCTATCGGGAAGAGATATGGAAGCCTTGGCCATTGGTTTGGGGGAGGTTTTTGATAAGGATTATCTGCATTATCGTATAAAGAGTACGGCTTATTTAGGTGAGCGGTTACGGGCAAAGGGCATTCCAGTGGTTTGGCCAATAGGCGGCCATGCGGTTTATATTGACGCCAAGAAATTATACGGCAACATTCCGGTGGAGGAATATCCAGGGCAAGCTTTAGTGGTTGACCTATATCTGAAAGGAGGCATTCGCAGTGTGGAGGTGGGCAGTGTGATGTTTGGGAAATACGACAAAGAAGGAAAACTGATCCCAGCTGCAAACGAACTGGTCCGATTGGCAATACCACGGAGGGTTTACACCCAAAGCCATATTGATTACGTATTGGATATTTTTGATGATATCCTGGAATTGAAAGCTCAAAAGAACGGTTATGCAATTACGTATGAACCGCCTTTTCTAAGACATTTTACAGCACATTTTAAACCTCTTAAAAAATAATATCATGGCAAAATTAGACAAAAGATCCTGGGCGGAACCCTATAAAATGAAGATGGTGGAACTGCTCAAAATGACCACCAAGGCACAACGTGCAAAAGCGGTAAAAACAGCAGGTTTCAACACTTTTTTGTTGCCCTCTGAAGATGTGTATATCGATTTGTTGACCGATAGCGGCACCAATGCAATGAGCGACAGGCAGTGGTCTGCATTTATGACCGGGGACGAGGCTTATGCGGGAAGCAAGAGTTATTACAATATGGAAAAAGCCATCAAGGAATATTATGGCTATGAGTACATAATCCCAACACACCAGGGCAGAGGGGCGGAGAATATCCTTTCACAGATTTTAATCAAGAAGGGAGATGTTGTTCCAGGGAATATGTATTTCACCACCACCCGCTTGCACCAAGAATTGGCCGGTGGAAAATTTGAGGACATTATTATTGATGAGGCACATGATGCTGCGAACGAATTTCCTTTTAAAGGGAATGTCGATTTGGGCAAACTGGAAGCCTTGGTAAAAAAGCACGGTGCTGCTAAGATTCCCTATGTATGTATCGCCACCAATGTGAATATGGCCGGAGGACAACCCATAAGCATGGAAAACCTGAAAGCCTTGCGAAAATACACGCATAAACACGGCATCCGTATTATCCACGATATGACGCGGGTTGCGGAGAACGCCTATTTCATCCAACAAAGGGAAAAGGGATATGAAAAGGCAAAAATAAAGGACATCGTGAAGGAAATATGTTCCTTGACAGACGGAGCAACCATGAGCGCCAAAAAGGATGCCTTGGTAAACATTGGTGGATTTTTGGCAACCAACGAATGGGATGTTTTTGAAGAAGCAAGGAATTTAGTGGTGGTTTACGAAGGATTGCATACTTACGGAGGCCTTGCGGGAAGAGATATGGAAGCCATTGCAGTTGGTATCAAGGAAAGTGTAAATGATTTTCACCAAAGGGCTAGGGTGGGCCAAGTGGAATATTTGGGAATGAAAATGGAACAGTACGGTATTCCTATCGTGAAGCCCATTGGTGGGCATGGTGTTTTTGTGGATGCCAAAGCCTTTTTGCCGCATTTGACGCAAGATCAATTTCCCGCCCAGACCTTGGCGGCCGAAATATATCTGGATTCGGGCGTGCGGACCATGGAAAGGGGTGTGGTTTCGGCTGGAAGAAAACCCAACGGTGAGAATTACTATCCAAAATTGGAGCTGGTCCGTTTTACCATCCCACGCAGAGTCTATACGCAGGCGCATATGGACGTTATTGCCGAATCTGTAGCGATGGTTTATGACAAGCGCAAGAAAATAAAAGGTTTGAAAATGGTTTACGAACCCAAATACCTCCGTTTTTTCCAAGCGAAATTTGAACGGCTGAAATAGATAGGCCAATGGCCCTGAAGCTAAAGTGCCCGGTTTCCCTTCCTGCGTTTTTTATCGGGTTCGTGGGCTAGGAAGATATGGATAGTCGCGCTTCCAATTTCAACGGAAAGAAAAAGGCAACCGTAATTATAACAGAAATTTTCAGTAAATTTATTTGGTATGATTTCAGTAGAAGCAGCGAAAAAATTAATTGTTGTAACGGCAAAGTCTCTTCCTCCGGTACAACTGGAAATTTCATTGGCCTTAAATCAAGTTTTGGCTGAAGCTGTTTTTTCACCTATTGATTATCCGCCCTTCGATCAGTCTGCAATGGATGGGTTTGCTGTTTTCCATTCGGATATTCTTGAACAAAAAGCAATTGATATCATCGGGGAGGCTCCTGCGGGAAACCCATTTAAGGGAAAGATTTCCAACGGACAGTCGGTGCAGATTTTTACAGGAGCAAAAATTCCCGAAGGAGCAGATACTGTTATTATTCAGGAAAGAGTTTCTATAGAAAAAGGAAAAATCGTTTCTGATGGCTCGCCTTTGGTAAAAGGTGCAAACATCAGGGAAAAAGGTTTCCAAATTAAAAAGGGAGATGTTGCGCTACACAATGGAACTGTTCTCAATCCTGGAGCTATAGGCTTTCTGGCGGGACTGGGAATTGCTTCAGTATCGGTTTTTCCAAAACCCAAGGTTTCAATTATCGTTACGGGCAATGAACTGCGAAAACCGGGAACACAACTTAAAGATGGGCAGATATACGAGTCGAATTCCTTTGCCCTAAAAACCGCACTCGAATCAATAGGAATTGTTATGTACCAGGTTTCAAACATCGGTGATGATGAAGGAGCTACAAAAGAGTCTCTTGCCTTCGCCATAACAAATTCAGATGTTGTATTGGTGTCAGGCGGAATTTCCGTTGGGAAATATGATTTTGTTGGGAAGTCTTTACAGGAACTTCAAGTAGAAAACATTTTTTACAAAATTGCCCAAAAACCGGGAAAGCCCTTGTTCTTCGGAAAGAAGAACGACTGCTTGGTCTTTGGTTTGCCAGGAAATCCTGCAAGTGCCCTGAGCTGTTTTTATGAATATGTTTGTCCGGCACTGCGGATTATGCAGGGATTTACGGAGGTATTTCCAAAAAAATACCTTCCCATTTCAACAGATTATGAAAAAAGAGAAGGCCTCTCCCTTTTTCTGAAGGGAAAAACCTCAGAGGGGAAAGTGAAGGTGCTCGATGGACAGGAATCCAACAATATTGGGTCTTTCGCCTTGGCTGATTGTCTTATTTACCTTCCAGCCGACATAGAAAAGGTAGAAAATGGAGAAATGGTTGAGGTGCATTTGATCAGCAATAGATAGTATTGTCCCTTTTTAAAAAGAATAGAAAAAAGACCTTTTAGAATCATGCTAGAGATCGTAACGGCCTATCCAGTTTTTTTCCTCCTCCTCCTTTTTATAGTGGCTTTTCTGTATGCCTCCGTAGGCCATGGGGGAGCGAGCGGCTATTTGGCACTGATGGCACTGTTTGGAGTAATGGCCCCGGCGATGATGAAGTCGTCTGCGCTAATAATGAACATTTTTGTCTCCTCCATTTCCTTTTTTCACTACTACAGAACCGGGAATTTCCGATGGAAATTGTTTTTTCCCTTTGCCATAGCATCCATTCCTATGGCCTTTATTGGGGGCTACATAATTCTGGAACCTATGATTTACAAAAAAATATTAGGGGTAATCCTGATATTCCCAATTTTGAGGTTTTTTGGGGTCTTTGGGAAAACAGAGGGACCCGAAAAAGAAGTCAAACTGTTTTGGGCATTGCTTATTGGTGGGATAATTGGGATGCTATCAGGGATGATCGGTATAGGGGGTGGAATTATTCTTTCGCCCGTAATTCTCCTTTTGCACTGGGGAAACATGAAACAGACCGCAGCGGTTTCCGCACTGTTTATTTTGGTGAATTCCGTAGCGGGACTTTCTGGAATGTTCAGCACTGGGATTGGGATTGATCCTTCGGTTTATCTATGGGTTGCCGTTGCCTTGGCGGGAGGATTTGCAGGGGCCTACTTGGGAAGCAAAAAATTTAATAACTTAGTACTGAAAAGGATACTCGCCGTGGTCTTGACTTTGGCCTGTATAAAACTTTTGGTAACGTGAAGAAGGACAAGGTGACAGGGGTGATTTTGGCTGGCGGGAAAAACTCGAGAATGGGTGCCGACAAGGGTCTGCTGTTGGTCAATGGGGAAAAAATTGTAGAGAGAGCGATTGAGGCAATGAAAGCTGCGGTGGATGAAATTATGATTATAAGCAACGGCAATAATTACGATTACCTTGGATACAAGGTGTACACCGACATTATTAAGGATTGTGGGCCAATGAGTGGGATTTATACGGCGCTGACTTATAGCAAAACCGAAAAGAATTTTGTGGTGAGCTGTGACCTGCCTTTCCTCAATAGGGAACTTGTGGGTTTTATTGTTGAAAATTCCGACAGTTGCGAAATAGCAATTCCGAAACACGGTGAAAAGTTGGAACCCCTTTGCGCCGTTTATGATAAATCGTGCAGGGAAGGATTTGAAGTACTGTTGCAGCGCAAAGAGTTGAAATTGCAGAATGCGTTGCGGCATTTTAAGGTGAAACAAATTCCAGTTCCTGAAAATATTTCAGCAGGAAGCTGTTTTGAAAACATCAACACCCCTGCCGAATATGAATTGCTAAAATTGAAGAAGGATGGGTATTCAAATTAAAGTTTTCGGACAGCTGGCTGATATTATCGGGAGCGACGAGCTACAGCTACAGGATATAGACGATACTGGCACGCTTCGGGAAAAATTGATTTCGGATTTTCCGAAACTTGCAAACTATCCCTTTGTGGTTGCCGTGGGCAAAAAAATAGTGAATGGAAACCAAAAATTAAATGCCGACGATGTGGTGGCACTGTTGCCGCCATTTGCGGGAGGATAATATGTTATCGAAGGAAGAAATATTGAGGTACAACAGGCAACTTTTGCTTCCCGAAATCGGGTTGGCTGGGCAAGGGAAGCTAAAAAGTGCGCGCGTGCTTGTGATTGGTGCGGGCGGCTTGGGTTGCCCAGTGCTGCAATACCTCTGCGCTGTGGGGGTAGGCCAAATTGGGATTGTCGATTTTGATATAGTGGAGGGAACAAATTTGCAGCGACAGATTTTGTTCAATGTTTCGGATGTGGGAAAACCAAAAGCGAAAACGGTAAAGAAAAAACTTCAGAAACAAAACCCTTTTGTTGAAATTGAGGTTTTCAACGTAAAACTTTCTGTGGAAAACACACTTGAAATATTTTCAAATTACGATATAGTCATTGACGGCACCGATAATTTTGCCACTCGATATCTGGTAAATGACGCTTGTTTTCTCCTAAAAAAAATATTGGTGTCCGGTTCCATTTTTAAATTTGAGGGACAGGTCTCAGTTTTCGATTTCACGAAAAACAATTGCCCTACCTACCGGTGCCTGTTTCCTTCGCCCCCTTCGGCGGAACACGCCTTGAGTTGTGAGGAGATTGGTGTTCTGGGCGTACTGCCAGGCATTATTGGGACCTTGATGGCAAACGAAACCATAAAAATCATTGTGGGGATTGGAGCTGTCCTTTCGGGGAAAGTTTTGATGTTGAATGCGCTCAGCACAAATTTCCAAACGGTTGAATTTGAAAGAAATTCCGAAGCCGTAAAGGCAATTCCCCAAACCGAATCGGCATTCAAAAGGATGGATTACGAGTTTTTCTGTGGAAACAGACCGGCAGATATTTCCATCAGGGAAATTTCTGTCGTGGAGCTGTTCGGTTTAATTTCCTCAAAGGCTGGAATCCAGATCCTCGACGTGCGCGAAATGTGGGAGCAACCTGAAATTGCCGAGTGGCAGAGTTTAAAAATTCCACTCGGGGAAATTGAAACCCGCGCCGAAGAGATTTCTAGGGATAAAAAGACAATCGTGGTCTGTAAGGTTGGAATGAGAAGCCAAAGAGCAGTTGGGGTTTTGCAAAGTAAATTTGCGTTCGAAAATCTTTTCAACCTGAAGGGCGGTGTGATGGAATGGATAAAAACCACAAACAAAACCCAAAAAGTATGAGTGAGAAAAAAAGGCATAAGGTTTTTGTTAATGGAGCGATAGGCCCTGATTTTATTGCCGAATCCATAGCGAAACACAGCAGCAAGAAAAATATAGGCGCCCACGATATTTTCCTCGGGCAAATTCGCAATGATATTATTGATGGCAAAACAGTTCAGGCAATTGAATATTCAGCCTATGAGGAAATGGCAGAGGAAAAGTTCCACGACATAAGGGAAAAGGCATTTGCCGGTTTCAACCTTAGCTGTATGCATATTTATCACAGTTTGGGAAGGGTAAAAGCGGGAGAAATATCACTTTTTGTTTTCGTATCTTCCCAACACCGAGCCGATGCATTTGGTGCCTGCCGCTTTATTGTGGAGGAAATAAAGGCACAGGTTCCCATATTCGGAAAGGAAATATTTGAGGATGAAACCTATTCATGGAAGATAAACACAGAATAAACTATGGTTGATGTAACATTTAAAACCTCCACCCTTCGCGAAGCAACGGCAACCGCTGTTGTGAAAGTGGGCAGGAAGGAAACCATTGAAGCGGTAAAAAACAAAACCGTTCCCAAGGGCGATGTGCTTGAATGTGCGCGCACAGCGGGACTTTTCGCGGTAAAACGCACTAGCGACATGATTCCCGATTGCCACCCGATGCCGGTTGAGTTTACGCAGATACGCTATGAGCTTTCGGAAATAGAAATTAAAATTGAAGTGGAAGTTCACACCGTTTATAAAACAGGCGTTGAAGTGGAAGCAATGCACGGGGCTTCCGTGGTGGCACTGACCATTTATGATATGCTGAAGCCCATTGACAAAGAAATTGAAATTTCTTCCATCAAACTTCAAGGGAAGAAGGGCGGCAAGTCTGATTTTTCGGATAAATTCAGAAAAAATCTGAAAGCGGTCGTGATTGTTTGTTCGGACAGTATTTCAGCAGGCAAGAAAGAAGACTATTCGGGAAAGGTCGTTGTCAAAAAATTGGAATCTTGTGGGGTAATCATTTCCGAATATTCAATTGTTCCCGATGAGATTGAAATCATCCGGGAAAAAATTGAAACACTTTACACAAAGAATGATCTTATCATTTTTACCGGCGGAACGGGGCTCTCCCCGAGAGACACTACCCCAGAGGCAATTCTCCCTTTGCTGGATAGGGAAATTCCAGGTATTATGGAAGCTGCCAGAAATTATGGGCAGGACAGGACTCCGTACGCCATGCTCTCGCGCGGGATTGCCGGAATGAAAGAAAATTGCTTGGTGCTTGCCATACCTGGTTCCACCAAAGGCGCAAAAGAAACGATGGACGCGCTTTTCCCTTCGGTGCTCCATATTTTCAGGATAGTGGAAGGGGCAAGGCACGACACCTCCGCCTTCGGCACCTCCCCTTGAAAAAAGAGGAGGAACGTCACCACGTAGTGTGGTTACGGCATACCCAAGTGAATTGGGCTCAGGTTCTCCACTAAAAAAAGAGGGAGGAACGGGAACGACTTAATAAAGAATAATAGAAAATAACAATAGAAAATAAAAAATGATAGCAACCAATTTCGATGAAAAGTATTTCATGTATGACAATTTTGCGATATGGGAAATCCGTTCCATGGATGATTTTTTTGACAGCCACAGCATGATGCGGGAAATATTCGAAAATGAATACGGAGCTCCATTTTCACAGAAATCTACTGCGGAATTCGATTTTATGGGGGCCGGATTTGCAATTATTGAAAAATTGTTGGACTGTTTCCGGGATAAACATTTTTTTGTTTTTTCCTCAGATGATGAAAACCATGATGTTCTCAAGGGGTTGCAGGACAGAAAGACAATCAACTTCGGGATGGATATCTATGTGCTTAACCCTGCACGGATCTATGTTTTGGAAATGGACAAGAGCAAAAATCCCCAGGTATACGATATATAGGTATGAGGGATTAGGAATGGGGTTTGAATTGTAAAAGTCTTAAGTTGGTTTTTTGTAATATTTAAACTTAAATTATATCCATGCATTTATTGTAGCGCCATCAACATACCAAACACTCTTATGACGGACCGTTCAACAGTAAAAAGCAATTTGCGTTACCATAAAATCATTATGGTCGTTATTGTATTGGTCTATATTTGGGTGCAATACGAATTCAGTTCTGGAAATTGGAGCTATAGTGATGGTACTCCCAAGATTGTTGGGGAGCAAGTGGATGGGCGTGACGAAGGGACTTGGACCTGGTTTTATGAAAACGGGGAAAAACAGATGCAAGGCACCTTTCACAAAGGAAAGCGCAACGGACCCTGGACCATCTGGGACAATAAGGGAAATAAAGTAAGTGAAAGTTTATATGAAAATGACAAGTTAAACGGAAAATTCACGCATTGGTATCCAAATGGAAAAATGAAAAGTGAAGGATATTATCTGGACGATAGACTTACCGGAGACGTTACCAATTACAATGAGGATGGCAGTATCAAGGAAGTGAAAAGTTATTCCAATAATTAACTAGCAAATAAATCAAGACATAACCTCACTTATCTATCATTGCTTTTAATTGATTGAAGTCAAAATTTTTCTCAAAGCTGTCCTTCAAGGAAACCGTTGGGGTATACTCCGCTAAATAGTCCCACCAAACTAGAATAAATTGAGCGGCATCAACGGGCAATGATTTTTTGAAGTAGTTTTCATTCTTTACAACAACTTTATAATACCCGTCCTTTTCACTGCCAAAACCACGGTGACTCCCTTCTGCAATTGGAATGGCTGTTTTTTGCAACTCCGTTTCAGGAGTATTGGCAAGATAGTTGTCTATGTCAACTAATACTGGAGGCTCTTGTTTGGTAAAGTTTTCCATATTTTCTTTTGACTGTCTTCTGATTTCTGGTAATTGAGCATTAAGTTCTTTCAAAATCATATCCCGCATCTCGCCAGTATATTCTTTTTTAGCATCCTCAATCATTTTGAGAAGTTCTTTTTCTGCATTACTGATTAACCCTTTGGTTTTTTCAAGTTCCTTTTGCCAATAATTACGGATAATTTGAAGATATTCCCGTTGGCTTAGCTCCCTGTATGGTTTTTGATTATCGTGGGTTAGCAAAACGGCATATGCATGTTCCTTTCCAAAAGCGTCATAAAGGGGCATATCTTTAAAATTACCAAGTTGATGGGCCAAACGAAATAATTTTACAGGTTTGCCTTCATATTCAAAGGCCTCGCCATAAGACTGCATAATGGACATGCCATGATTAATAAAAATATCGACCCCGGTATCGGTAAGATAAGCTTTATCGGTTATCAGTTTATTTCCATTCTCTTTGTTACACCAAAAGGGAAACAAAGTCATCGAAAATGTATATGCAGCAACTCCTTTTGGCGCATATTCACTGTACTCATCCAGATATCCAACACCATTATTAATTACATAACCACCTATGCCAACAGGATAAAAATCAAGAAACAATTTCTTGATGGTTTCCCCCTTTTTCAAAATTGCGGCCTGTGTATTGGGTGGGGATGAGATTTCTGGAACAACTGGTTTTGATTTTAAATATTCCCAGTTGTTTTTTAAAGACATGATGTGTTCATCATTACATGTTTGGGCAAAAATTCCTGAAAGCCCCAACAAAGCAAATGCCTGAATTAAGACCTGTTTTTTCATAATTTTTCATTCTTTACAATATTCCCTTTCACTCTGTTCCCCTATGATCATAATATACAGACAGGCCTTAGCTGTGTATTGATTGGGGCGGATAACCCACTGATGGGTCTCAGCCGCAGGTTTAGAATGTTCATCGGTTACCAATTGCCCATACTCCCATTTTCGATAGTGCCTGTCAGTTGGGGTCAATGTAATGCTGTTTCCAGAAATTGTATAAGTACCAATAGTATAAATGGAAATCTTATAGGTGGGTCTCGACGATGTTGCCAAAAAAGACTGCGAATAGCTTCCGTCGGCTTTAAATTCATATCCACCGCCTTTACTTAAGCCAGAGCCTATCATATTGCCGGTGGCATCATCATAATAGTTTATCTTGCTCCCTGTTAGGTTTCCCCAACTGCCTAGGATATCCAAGGAACTACTAGAGGCTAAGGAAGCATCATTTTGTTGTGGATTATTCTTAACTTCTTTCTCCATCGTATTTAAGTTAATCACAGATAAATCCTTTATTTTTCCAATATAAAGACTTGCCTCCTTTTTCCCAGGGAAAATGTACATCAACAAGTTTTGGCCATCCTTGCTCAGGTATAAATAGGAATGATCTCTTACCGAAGTTTGCAATTTCCATCCGCTTGAATCCAAATTTTGAATGACGCAAAAAAGCCATGCCTCTGCATCGCTTTTTTGTTTGGTTTTATTTTGCCAAGAGAATACTTCCAATTCCGAAATGGTTCCAATACCAGATTCCAGTTCTAAGGTGGTTTTGGCCACATCTACAAAAAAACTACGTTCGTCTTTTAGAACTTCAGTGGAAAACGCAAGGTCTGTGAGCTCAGAATATCGGGTAGGTACAACACTCTTTTGAGCTATTAAGCCCATACTTCCCATCTGATAAAAAAGAAAGATGACTATCGATATATTAATAAGTGTTCGCATTTAAAGATTTATTTAAGAAATTGACTAAAAGGATATTTTTAATTTGCCTGCTTAACTTATATTGAACCATTTAACTCAGTATTATTGCTTTGCAAGATTCCATTTTATCCTAACATTGCCACATGTTCCTTCCCCCCATATTTTTCTATAATCAATGTCGCTACTTGAATTCTTATTTTCATCACAAGTGGTAAGGATCGAAAAAACTGCATTGGGAATAGTAATCCCATTACAACTTACATCGAAGGGATCTGTAAAAAAGCTAATTCCATGGGTGTTCCCACCTACCATAATTTGATCTTCCTCTTCTGTCCAAAGACTTAATTCACCATGTAACGGCAAAACACCAGTTACCGCTGTACAATCTTTGGCATCGTAAGAATAACCCAATGACCCTCCAATTGAAGTAAAACTGTCTGAATTCTGGCCACTTTCCTTGAATAGGATATCTCCAAAGGCACGATATTTAAAATCTGGGGTACTACATACTATTTCCACTGTCCCATAATAGACGCGTAAATCATCCAAAATGGTAATCATAGCAACCACTATCGTTTTACCTTGGCCATCGGTTTGAATTTCTGCACTTACCTGGATTGTTTCGTCTGAAGGTTTAACTGAGGGGGCGGTATACGTGGCCGTATTGATATCATTGGCTACTATTTTCCCTACTCTGTCGTTTCCGCCTTCGATACCGTTTACACTCCATTTTGATACTTTGAGAATTGGCAATAGAGGTGCTAATTCCACGTTAGGATCACATTCAAAAAGAAAGCCAGCAATAGCACCATCATCCCCCGTCAAGCTAGGCCAGAAACAATATCTCACTTTTAAAAGTTGCGATTGACGTACTTTAAGAACCGTATATGGAGGCCTTATTTGAAGGCCCTTAAGAGGAGAAGGATCTTTATAAGCCTTTTCTTCCCCAGCATCCGATTTATTTTTGTTTGCAAGCTTGTCTTGTGCAGATCCATTCTGTACCCCGTGCATAAAGAATAGAATCGATAAATACCATAAATAGTTTTTCATAACGTGTTGATTTTAATTTTAAAAGTAGTTGTTATGACAAATCCGTAATTCCCCTTTTAAGGGGATTTTTCTTAATTATCGACGGACAATAAGTTTTGTTCTATTGCCAATTTGACCATACCCGCAGAGTTATGGGCACCAATTTTTAAGAGCAGGTTTTTGCGATGGGTGACTACAGTGGAGGTACTCAAAAATAACCTGTCAGCAATGTCAGTATTGGTAAGTCCGTCCGCAATAAGTTTTAATACCTCCTTTTCCCTTCTGGTAAGTACCGGCACAGGTATTTCACTTTTGTATTTTAGCAATTGGGCGGCTTCCCTGCTCAGATAAGTGCCCCCTTGTTCAACGATCTGCAAAGCACCTATAATTTCCTCTTTTGTGGCATTTTTTAACATATATCCCGAAGCTCCGCTCTCCAACATTTTATTAATAAAACTTTTTTGATTGAAGGTACTGAGCCCAATAATTTTTATTGAAGGGTATTTCTCTTTTACCTCCTTACAAAGGTCTATCCCACTTTTGTCGGGCAGGTTGATGTCCATTAAAATAATGTCGGGTTCCTGCACGCATAATTCCGCAAGACAGAATGCCGCATTTTTTGCGTTACCGCTCCATATTATGGACTCTTCGTGTTGCAACAACGACTTTATTCCTTCAACGACCATATAATGGTCATCTACGATAAACAGTTTAATATTCATAATTCAAAGGTTAGTTGTACCGAGGTCCCGTTTTCGGGTATTGATTGTAAATCGAGCTTTCCTTTAAGAAAATTAATCCGGGTATAAATATTGCTCCAACC
Organism: Aequorivita sp.; assembly: GCA_026646335.1. Lineage (GTDB taxonomy): Bacteria > Bacteroidota > Bacteroidia > Flavobacteriales > Flavobacteriaceae > Aequorivita. The sequence goes on from JAPKFY010000006.1 coordinate 35,193, forward strand.
TATCCCCTTATTATTCTCGATTGATTTTGGGTCAAAGCCAATTCCATCGTCCTCAACGGTCAATGAGAGATTGTCTTCGTTTTTGATCAATTGCACAATAACAGATTTGGCCTGTGCGTGTTTTAATGAATTATACACCAACTCTTGCACAATTCTATAAATATTGATCGCTTTTGATTGTTCAATGGTATAATCCTTCATGCCGATGGATTGGTAGGTTACATGTGTATTCCCTGTCTGGTTTATATTGGAACAAAAGTCCTCCAGTGCGGTGTCCAGCCCGAACTTCACCAATGTTTCAGGCATCATATTATGTGCTATACGCCTAATTTCATCAATAGAGGTATCTAGCATTTTCATGCCCTTTTCAAACTCATTCTCATTCTCTTTTGGAATGGTTAAGTTGCCTTTCATATTCTGAAACGAAAACTTTATCCCCGATAAAAGCCCTCCCAGACCATCGTGCAAATCCTTGGCCACGCGCACCCTTTCTTTTTCTTCGCCCGTCAACACCGCCTCGGTAGCCATCAACTGTTGCTGAATCTCCAGTTCGGTTATCCGCTTTTGTCTTAAAATCAATTTTTGTTTATAATTTTTCACGAAGAGCACCACTAATAAAATCAAAATGCAGACCAGTGATAATAACACTATATTCAAAATGTTCTTATTGGCAATTTTTAGTTGTTGATGTTGTGATTTGCTCTCCAATAATGCTATTTTTTCTTCCTTGAGTTCATTTTCATATTTTTTCTCAAGTTCTATTATTTTGTGCTGTAGGTTTTCATTCAATACTTGTTCGGATAGGGTATTCTCTTGCTCTTTGTACCGCATATATTCTCTAATATTGCCTAATGCAAGGGAGGTGTTTGACAAAATGCCCAAACTGGTCAATTGTTCCCTTTTCATATCGTTCTCACGAAATATATCATTGGACAAGGCCGCAAGTTCGTTTGCCTTTTTCAGTTCGTTTCTATATAATGCAACCGTTGATAGTTGGCTTATGGCAATCCCTTCGCTTTGAACATCGCCCAACTCCACGGCCAGTTTTCTCGCTTCTAGGGCGTGTTGTTCCATAGCATCAAATAGCAGTTTTTTCTCCCAGGCTTGGGCAAAATTCAGGTGGATGGAAACTTCAAGATATTTATTGTCCGTTTTTCTGCTTATTAACAAGGCTTCATCCAGCACTTTAATAGCTTTACTGGGTTGGTTCAGCGCAATATAACTGATGGATATATTGTTCAATGCGTTGCTTAGGTCGAAATCCAGATTGTTTTTTCTGGATAATTCAATTGCTTCTTCGCCAAGTTCGATCGCCTTATCAAAGCGTTTCAATTTTTGATATACGGTCTGTAAAATATCGGAGGCCCTAGCAGTTAACACATCGTTATTCAATTTTTCAAAAATTCTTTTTCCCCTTAAATAATAGGATACTGCCGATTCATAATTATTTAGCAATTGATAAGAAGTACCTGTGTTGAACAGACATTTTGCAAGGGCCAATGAATCGCCGATTTCCTTGGAAACGTTTATGGATTTAAGGTTTAGCTCAAGGGAAGCGTCATAATCCCCCTGCATATTCAATATATAACCATAATTGGAGATATATTTTAAGGTGCCTCTTTTGTAGTTTAACTCTTCACTAAGTGCCCCTGCTTCTTCATAGTATTTTTTTGCGTCTTCTGGATTAGAACCTTCATACTGCTGCCCAATATTTATAAGCAACAGCACCCTTGTGGTATCCATATCGGACTTGTTATACAGCATCAGCAAACTATCCAAATTCATTACTGTTTGGGCACTCACTTTGCCAAGTATCAAAAGCATTGGAATTAGGAAGAAAGTGTATTTCATCAAAAGAGAATTTGCCTACTCTAATTTACTTAATATAAGAGCATTAATATCCCCTTTTCAGGGGATTTTTTTCTTGAATACCAATGATACTTTTGTTTGTATAAATCCAAAATTCTTTCAATCATGAAAACAGTTATATATATTTTGTCAATTGTGTTCTTTTTATTGGCACCCAGCAATCTTTCGGCTCAGCTTTTAAAAAAAATGAAGGATAAGGTTGAAAGTAAAATCGAAAAAAAGCTTGATGGGAACCTAGAAAAAAAGGATGACGGACAACCGGAAAACGATGAACCAAGCGTAGCGCAAAACGAAAACGGAACTGAAACGGGTAATCCAAAGACTAAGGCAAATACAAGCTACACTTCAAAATTTGATTTTATACCTGGAGAAAAGCTGATTATTTCGGATGATTTTAGTGAGGATGCAGTTGGAGATTTCCCCGCACTATGGTTTACTAATGGTTCAGGAGAAGTAGTGACCATCGACGGTTTGGACGGGAAATGGTTGATGATTAAAGGAAGATCACAAGCTTTCATCGACCGCTTACTGGAATTACCAGACAACTTTACCGTTCAGTTTGACCTCTTGTGTTCTGTGCCGTTTTCGTGGTCCTCAGATGTTTTTAATTTATATATGGAAGATGTCATAGATCTGGCTAGATACAGAGAAGGAAACAATGGTGGTGAGATGTCATCAAGAAATATTAATTATCATTTTTGGCTGGATTTACATCCCGGTTTGCTTAATCCCGGATCCTATACTACGAAAGGATACGGTCATTACCGATTAAATAAGGTAAGTGCAAAACTTGAACTGAATGAAATATGGATGCCAAGTGCCGAAAAGAGTCTGCTTAAAGTATCTATCTGGAGACAAGGGCAAAGGTTGCGTTTATATTTAAACGAAAACAAGATTCTTGATCTGCCAAAATTATTGCCCGAGGACATGAACCCAAATTTATTTGTATTCGAACCGTATAGCCTGGGGGATGGAGACCACTATTTTATTGGGAACCTGCGTATTGCCGTAGGCAACCCGGATACCCGTAATAAACTTTTAAATGAAGGCAAATTGGTCACAAATGGCATATTGTTCAATGTAAACTCTGATAGAATAAAACCTGAATCTTATGGTGTTTTGAAAGAAATAGCCGGGATTTTAAAAGAAAGTGGCAACATAAAAGTAATGATAGTAGGACATACAGATAGTGATGGCGATGAAAATAAAAACATGGAATTATCTGAAAAAAGAGCTAAATCTGTTAAAGATGCCTTGGTTACCGACTTTGGTGTAAAAGCTGAAAATTTGGAAACAAGTGGCAAAGGAGAAACTGAACCGTTAGTGCCCAATAGCGATAATTTAGGCAAAGCCCAAAACCGAAGGGTTGAATTTACACTATTGAAATAATAGCATTTTCACATTTTTTATGAGCTTATGGAAGTGAGGGGTCATTCCGGCAGTTCAAATTCTGTTTCCCATTCTTTTCCCGAATCGATAGCCTTTAATTTTACGTTTAAAAAAGAATGATCGCCACGCTTCAAGTGTGTGCGGCCAATGATTTTGCTCTCCCCGTTCTCGGAATCCTTCGGGTTGATAATATCTCCAATCCTCGGCATAAAGGGGTAAAGGATGGTGAGTTTTTCATCTTCGGTCGAGACCAGCCCAGAAGCGGTTTCAAAAAGGATTTCCTCAAACTTCTCAGCCAGGATTTCGTCGTTTATCTCTTTTTTTGCCTTGTCGGAAATTTTGGAGGTCCAGTCTGAAAATTTGGTTTTTGTATCCTTCTTTAGCTTCTTCCTGATGTAATCCGGAAAGGGGGAACGGATGTGCCCCTGGTCGGTAAACCAGAAATCAAGCGCTGTTTCAACCATTCCGTCTTCTGGTATCGGTTCTGTGTTTTTTGTCATTTGTGTATTTATTTAAAAAGAATCAGCCACCTATGTTCACCATACTCCGATTCTTTTGATTTTGGGAAGAATCCGAAAAATCCTTAAACGAATCCATTCCGCCCCGCATGGCTTTTTTGTTCCAAATCGATTCTAAGATCTTGGGAATAATATCTTCCCCCTTTCTCATTGCCGAAAGCAGGTCAGTCTCGGTTCCGGAGAACAGGCAGTTTTTTATTTTTCCGTCTGCCGTGAGGCGAATTCGGTTGCAAGTGTCGCAGAAAGGATTTGTAACGGAGCTGATGACGGCAAAAGTTCCCAGATGGTCCTTCACTGCATAATTTTTTGCGGTATCGTTCACGGCATCCTTCAATTTCAGAATATCATCTCCGTATTTCTTCTCGATTTTTGTGATAATTTCCATAAAGGAAACGCCTTTGCTCCAGTCCCATTTGTTTCCTGTGAAAGGCATAAACTCGATAAAACGTATATGTACATTTTTATCGCGGGTCCAGGCGACAAAATCGCAAATTTCGTCGTCGTTCACCCCTTTAATTATCACTGCGTTTATCTTGACGTGGAATTTTTCCTTTAACAAAAGATCGATATTTGAGATTACTTTATCAAAATAATCCCTGCGGACAATGGAATTGAATTTTTCTTTCTTGAGAGAATCCAGGCTTAGATTGATGGATTTTAGTCCGTTGGATTTTAGGGTGGCTATATAATCATCCACTAAAATTCCGTTTGTGGTGATTGCAAGCTCGATGGGAAGCTGGGACAGTTTCGTAATAATTTCTTTTGCGTCCTTTCGCACCAAGGGCTCACCACCCGTAAGGCGGATTTTCTTCACCCCGAGGGAAACAAATATCCTTGCCATTTCCATCACTTCCTCGGCTGTCATAAACTCGGAACGTGGCCTAAGCTGGATCCCTTCCTCGGGCATACAGTAAAAACAGCGAAGGTTGCACCGCTCCGTCAATGAAATGCGCAGGTAATCGTGGACTCGGTTAAACTGGTCGGTGATCAGTGATCGGTTATCGGTGCTTGACTTGTCCATTTTGTTCAAGTTTTAATTTTTTGCGATTGCCGTTTTTATTGGTGATCGGTTATCGGTTAAAATTTTTCCATTTCTTCCTGAAGGAGTACAAACTCTTCCTCTGAAATATATTTCTGTGCAAGCGGAAAAAGCGTTTCGTCTTCACGATAAATGTGAAGTTTTATAAGTTCCACCAACTCACGTGATGTTTCATAAGCTGTATCGAGCACAAAGATCCTTGAACGTTCATCTGCCATTCGGGTTGCTAGGCCGAGTAGGTTGAAAGCAAGCGCGCCGAGCTGGATAAATTTTACATGGTCGTCTTCCATAACATCTATTGCGGTAACCTGTTTTACGCCTTTGCTGTGCTCGCCCGCCTGGATTAATTTTTTATTGAGGATGGGGAACAATACTTTTTCTTCCTTTCTGTTGTGTGGAAGAAGGTCTTCATCAAAGCTTTTGAAAAAATTTGAGAAGGATTCATTTATTTCCTTGGTAAGGTTGTACCCGTTTGTTTTGTAGGCTATTATTCCTTTTTCAAATTCTTCCACTACTTTCAATACCTCGCGGTGTTCTTCCATAAAGATTTTTATGGAAGAATCCATTTCTTCTTTTTGAATATCGACTTTTCCCGGTTCCTCATAAGCGTTTGGAGGATCCATTGGGGAATCTTCCTGATTGTCCAGACCTTTACCAGTTTGCTTTTTTACAGGATCGACGTCTTGCAAGGATTTTAGATCGAGTTCATTCCTGTTTTTTTGATTTCTTTTTAATATTTCAGGTGGGAATTCTCGTTGTTCAGGCTTTTCGGTATTAGACATAGCGTTATGTTTGTTATAAAAATAAGGTAATTTTGGTAGGCTGGAAAATGATATTTGTCATATTTGGAGATAATATCACACTAAAGGCTCTTTTTTAATTTTCTCCTTTTTCGCAAAAAGAGACTTAGCCGATTTATGGACTAGACCAATGAAAGTGGCCCCCCAGGCTATCAATGCTATATAGACAAAATACTTAGGGAGGGGCAGTAAAAATTCCAGATCCATTGCTTTGGCCATCATATAGGTGGAAACCGTGTACATTCCCAAAGGGAATACGGCTCCCCAATATAGGGGGTCGTAGGTAAGGGGGAATTTTTTGTAAAAATGCCTCCAACAGGCCAGGATTATGAGCATGGGAATCCACCAAGTCCCGGTGGCCCAATAAAAAATGGAAAATCCCTTGAGAAAAGCAAGTGTGGAAAGCAGGAATGGTGCGTGTGGGGTGTTCATAATGAGCAAGGAGCCGGCCAGGGTTGAAATTGCCATCGCCCCCATACTGATCCAGTAGGGTGGGGATAGGTCTCCCGGCGAAAATTTAAAAAACGTATAGCGATAAAAGATAAGCGAAATCATCCAGATATACTGCATACCGCCCCACAGCCACATGGAAAATGCAAAAAAGTTAATGATGAGTTTATAGGATTCAAAATGCTCAGACAGTTGTGCACTCAAAACCGCAAGAGCCTGTGTGGATACAACGGCAAGCAACCATGCGCCGTTTATCCCTTTTTCAAGAGGAGGCTTGTTTATCTTGATGGTGAAAGTGGTGAAAATAGTATAGGTAATAATCAACCAAAGAACAATGCCCAGTATCCACAACGGCAATGCTAAAGTATAGTTTTCCCATAAGGTCAGGATTTGCGATCCCAGAACGCAAGTTCCGGCAACGGTGGTAAAAAAACCAACCCCTTGGGTGTGGCTGAAAAGATCTTCGAGAAACTCTTTCCTGAACAGCAGGATACGCAGAAAAGTGAGCCCGCACAAAACAACATAGGTAAAAATATTCAACCAGAATAGGATCATGGCTATTAGGGTCATTCCCAATAAAAAACAGGCAATGGAAACAATGCCCGTTGCCATTACCATTGCAAAATAGGAGGGCGACAGGTTTTTTATTATTCCTTGGATACCGTCAAAAAAATAATTTTTTGGTTGATGGGTCGCGTTGCCCGTTGTATGTTGAAATTCATTTTTCATAAAAAGTCTACAAAGGAGACTAAGCTTTCATTTGTGGCTGGCTGCCAACCATAAGAAGTTTACTTTATCTCTGTTTTATGCTTTTGCCTTTTTCGCAGCGATGCGCTGGGAGATGATACAGATCAATGCTATCACAGCAAGAAACATCCAACAAGTGGTCCACACTCCCGTTCCTTTGAGCAGATAACCGAAAAGAATGGGATTGAAAAATCCGCCAAGACCTCCTATTACACCCACGATTCCACCTACCGTTCCTATACTAGTGGGATAATCGTCTGCAATATGTTTGTATACGGCCGCTGTCCCTATGCCCAACATTATCCCAAGGATAAAGACCAAGCTAAAGAAAATCCATTTATTTGCCTGGAAATAGATATGTGTGTAACCTTTAGCCAGAAGTTGTCCCTTACGTACTGTGTCGCCTTTTTGAACCTGTGGTTCTTGCCAGAAGGAAGAAGTGGGGAGGGGAGTGAAGTCTTCATCGGCATTGTGGAAAATACCTAAACGGACTTCTGTTTTTGAGGTGTCCTTGCCTTTTGTTTGAAGGGTATATACGGCATCATCTATTGTGATGGTACTATCGGAAACTTCGGTTACTAAGCCAGGTTTGCCGGCCATAACGCCCTGACCGGGGGCGCGGATTTCCATACGGGGAGGAAAAAGAAAAAATAGACATATAAGAGAGACGACGAACACCCAAGTAAGGACAAGGCCTGCCCCCACCTTATCGGAAAGCCAGCCACCGACTGCACGGATAAGGCCAGCGGGTAAACTAAAAGCAGAAACCATGATGCCCGCGGCAACAATGGACAGGGAATACATATTGACATAGTATGGCACAAGCCATTGTGCCAAGGTTACAATACTCCCAAACACGAAAAAATAATACAATCCAAAGCGCCATACCTTCATTTCCTTCAATGGTGCCAGGCGTTGCGCCATGGTTTTAATATCTGGAGTTTTCTTATTATTAGTAGCCAAAAGAAAAAGAACGGCCATGGCTACTAGCATTGCGGCATACAATTGTGGTAAAATGCGCCATCCTTCTGGATTGGCTCCGTGCTCGGTAAGATTGTTGAGGATGCTTGGAGCAAAGAAAGTTGTAAGGGCAGCTCCCGCATTTCCGATCCCGAAAATCCCCAGAGCTGTGCCTTGTTTTTCCTTTGGGTACCAAAGAGAGGTATAGGCCACTCCTGCGGCAAAAATACTTCCCGCCATTCCAAAACCGAAACTCAACAAAAGAAAGGAAGTGAAGCTATTTGCCTGTGACAAAAAGAACATTGGAACAGCACAGAAGAGCATTATGGCCCCCATTACCCACTTGCCGCCAAATTTGTCTGTGAGCATTCCAACTGGCAAACGGAAAATGGAGCCTACCAATACCGGAACACCCAACAACCAACCTATTTGAACCGGACTCCATTTGAATATATTGTTATTGACAAGATAAGTAACCAGTACACCATTCATCATCCAAGCGGCAAAGCATACTGTGAATGCAAGTGTGTTAAAAAATAAGATTCGGTGTGATTTGCCTGTGGCTACGGTCTCCATAAGTACTTTATGATTTTAATTTACAAAGGGTCCTGTATATAGTCGGATCGAACATTTTGATTAGGTTGTTCATTCTCCGTCATTGTTATTTTAAAACCCATAAAAATGACTATGTTTTTTATTGGTCCATTATAGAATTTCCAATAGATGCCACCGTCATTTTACCTGGTATGTAATCACTAAATATATTCCCCACAAGACAAGGATTGTCATAACAATGGCAACGATAGTACTGGCTTTGGTCATTCTTTTGAAAATGGAAAATTCAGGTTTGAACAAGGGTTGTCCGTATTCACCCAATATTCTATGTGCTTTTCGCATTATAAGCACTGCAGTCACTACCATAACGATTATCACCAATGCAAATCCGTAATAAAATACTTTTGTTTCCATATTAGTATTTGCCGCGCTCTGTGCCATAGCGCTTTCACCGATCAGTGCTAGAATAAAACAGGAAAGGGCAATCTGATATTTTGGTAAGGAAAGGAACGAAGTTTTCATACGCGCTGATTTAAGGTCTTGATTAGTTATTCTTTGATTTGGGCCCTACGCGATGCGCTTTCGAGGTCCGAATGCCTTTGCGGTTCCAGTTCCACATAACCTGCTGGTAACTTCTCCAAGCATAATCAATTGGATATACCAAAAAGTGCATAAAACGGGTAAATGGGATTATACCAATAATGGCAAATGCAGAAACTACGTGGATTTTGAGCGAGAGGGAGGTGACACTGGAAATAGCATCGATTTGTGGATCGAAAATAAAAATGGAGCGAAGGTATGGTGTAAGAAATGTTGAAAACCAAGCGGAGCCCCAACGACTTGTGTAGGCCACCAACAATCCAGAGATAATCTGCACCAATAGCACTATAAATACCACAAAGTCCATTTTGTTCGTTACCATTTGCACACGTCTATCTGTCAGTCGTCTATAAATAAGAAGCACAAGGCCGAAGAAAGCGGATAGACCAAAAACAAATGCGGTTGTTTCCAATATAAGCAGTCTAACGGGTTTTTCAGACCATATTATCACACTTGCTGGAAACAGAAAGGCGATCAAGTGTCCGAAGAACAGTACGAACAACCCCCAGTGAAATAACTGGCTTGCAAGAAATAGTTTTTTTCCCTCGAGAAATTGTGAGGAAAGTGAGGAAACCGTAAATGGCCTGTTTTTATATCGGTAAATAGATCCGATTAGAAAAATCACTAGACAGGAGTACGGAAATACAACAAATAATAAATAGTCCATAGTTAGTCAAGTTTATTCAAAGTCGCAAAATCCTGCGCCTCTGAGTTTTGTTTATGATTAATGGTTTGCAGTGCGGTTTGTTTGTTGAAAAATGCCCGGTGATGCGAAGAAGTGAGGACTGTGTCGCCCTCCGCAACCATCACTTTCTCACCAAAATCTTTTCTCAGGACTTCAAGCAGGGCGGTAAAACAATTTTTGTAAACATTTCCGTGATTGAGTTCTTCCTGAATTATTGCCCGGTGCATTTTTCGAAGTATTTTCATTTTCATGTCAACTCTTGCGGAATCAAATTCCGCAATCATCTTTTTTACACAGGGAATAAAGATCCTCCAAACCAAATCCTCCACGAACACATCGTCTTCTGATTTTGTCATCAGGGTGAGGACATTGCATATATTATCGGAAAGGTCGGTTCCGCAATCGTTGTTTATCTTGATTTGCTCCTCTTGCATATTCAAAAGAAAAGCGCCCCTCTTGTAATCTTCGCCGAACATCACATAGCCCAGATCGAGATAGCAAATGGGCTGGACATCAAAAGTTTTTGTGAAAAGCTCCCTCGTTTCATCAAGCGGGCGATTGTTCAAGGATTCGCTAAATGGTTGGAGCTCTTTTCCTGCTTCCGGATAAAACTCATCGAGAAAATTCTGGTTCTCTTTTAATTGGAGCATAAAATCTTCTTCAGGATACCTGAAAAGGTTTGCAAGCAGCGAATAATGGTCACGATCTTTCATCTTTTATTTTTTTTACCAGCCTCTTTTAGGTGTTTCCTTAAACCCAAACCCGGTTGAACCTTTCACATCGGCCGTGCTTTCCAGCATTTCGATTGATTCTTCCCTGTGCGCGGGCGGAATTACAAACCGTTCGTCAAAAGTTGCCAAGGATGTCAATCTGAAAATAGCGTCGGCTGTGTCTGCAGCCATTTTCACTTCACCCATGGCCATGTCAACTATTCCCTGCTCCACATCGCCAACGGTAGTCTGCCTTCTATGCCATCTTACGGCCATCAGGCGCTTGAGCACTTCAACAATTTTGTCGGTATTTCCTGCTGTAAAAAGATTGGCGAGGTATTTAATGGGCAGGCGATCGTTATTAATTCCCCCCCAAAGAAACTGAGTGTTCGATTCTTCGTACACTCCGTCCTTGACGGTTGCCATTCCCGGCATAAGTGCCGGCACATAGAATAAATTTGGCAGTGTCCTGAATTCAGGATGAAGTGGAAGTGCTATTTTCCATTCCTTCACAAATTTGTAAACAGGAGATTTTTGGGCGGCCTCAATGGTTGAATCGGCTATGCCATTTTTCCTTGCTTCCTTGATAACTTCAGGGTCAAAGGGATCGAGATAGATACCTAATTGCGCATCCACCAATTCGTCTTCATTAACAGAAGCTGCTTCCTGAATCTTATCGGCATCATAGAGCATAACCCCTAAGTATCGGATTCTTCCCACACACTGGTGCATACAGGCAGGTGCTTGGCCTGATTCCAAACGCGGGTAGCACAAAATACATTTCTCTGATTTTCCTGTGTGCCAGTTGTAATAGGATTTTTTATAGGGACAGGCGGTAACGCACATTCTCCAGGCTCGGCAAACCTGCTGATTGATTAGTACAACTCCGTCCTCTCCTCTTTTGTAGATAGCACCTGAAGGGCAGGAAGCTACACAGGCTGGGTTTAAACAATGGTTGCAGATTCTGGGCAGGTAAAAAAATGTCATTCTTTCCAATTGGAACATAACTTCCTGTTCCGAAGCGCTGAGGTCTTTGAAGTTTACATCCTTACGGGCATAATCTGGTGAACCTCCCAAATCGTCATCCCAGTTTGGCCCTGCCTTAACATCCATGTGCTCTCCCGTAACAAGGGAAACAGGCCGTGCCGTTGGCTGATCATCACCTTCGGGGGCGGTGAATAAATCCTCATACTTATAGGTCCAAGGCTCGTAATAATCATCCAGCACGGGAAGATGCGGATTGTGAAATATATTTTTCAGACCCCTGAGCTTTCCCGCTCCCTTAAGCGATACGGAGTTTCCATTTTTCTCCCATCCTCCTTTGTATATTTCCTGGTCTTCCCATTTGGTGGGATAGCCGGTACCCGGCTTTGTTTCCACATTGTTCCACCACATATACTCTGCACCTTTCCTATCCGTCCAAACATTTTTGCAGGCGATGGAACAGGTATGGCACCCGATACATTTATCGAGATGAAAAACCATTGATACTTGTGACCTAATGTCCATAGTTTTATTGTTTATTTTGTTAGAATTCTACTTTGTTCATTTTCCTTACAAGCACGTGGGTATCGCGGTTTGCACCAACAGGGCCCCAATAATTGAGGTGAAATGAAAACTGGGCATAGCCACCCACCATCAAACTTGGCTTTAAGTGCACGCGTGTGAAACTATTATGGCCACCGGCCCTTCTGCCCCCTCTTTCCTGTGATTTTGGGACCGAATAGGTCCTTTCGGGCGAGTGATAGACAATGCAAACCCCGTTGGGAATTCTGGAGCTTACGCAGGCACGTGTACAATAAACTCCGTGGTCGTTATAGACTTCAACCCAGTCATTGTCTTTTACTCCAATTGCTTCTGCATCTTCCTCGCTCATCCAGCAGGGCTCCATTCCCCTGGAAAGGGTAAGCATTCTAAGGGTATCCCCATAAGTGGAGTGGATATGCCATTTACCGTGTGGGGTTAAGCAATTGAGCATTTTTGCCTTCCCGTCATTCAAGGTTTTGCGGATGTCGCCGTAAACAGAGGGAAGCGGGGAAGGTTTATAGGTTGGAAGGTGCTCGCCAAAAGCGATATAGCCTTCATGATCCAAATACATGGACTGTCTTCCCGTGAGTGTTCTCCAGGGAACAAGTCGATCCACATTATAGGTAAAAGCACAATAAGCCCTACCGTTGTTCATCAAGCCAGACCAGAGGGCAGCTGTGTTGTAGCGTCTCGGCTGTGACTGCAGGTCCTTGTAATCAACCCTCACATCTTTGCTTCCCGCGCCAAGATCAGCAAGAACAAGTCCAGTTTTCTTTTCCATATTCTCATAAGCCCTAACATTCAGGTATCCATTGGTGAGAGTGGAAAGCGTGAGCACTGCATTTACAGCTTCAATATCCTCTTTCAAAGATGGATACTCCATGCCATTGATTTTTTGGACATGGCGCTTGTCCTGGTGCATTTCTTCATACACATCATCTGCCATAAAACTAACGCCGTGTGCCCCGATCGGTTTTGTCCTTATATTCGGGCCAAGGGTGATGTATTTATTGTATATCTGTGTATAATCGCGTTCTTCTATCACGATTTTGTGCATTGATTTCCCAGGGACTGGTTCACATTCCCCTTTGTACCAATCCTTAATAGAAGGTTGCGAGATTTCATCTATTGAATCGTGTGAAAGTGGAAGGTTTACCGTGTCCATTATTGGATCGGGCATATAGGATTTAGCCAATTCACTTACTTTCTTAGCGATCAATTGAAAGATCTGCCAATCGCTTTTCGATTCCCACACAGGTGCAACTGCTGGAGAGAGGGGATGGATAAAGGAGTGCATATCGGTTGAATTGATATCTGCCTTTTCATACCAGGAGGCTGTTGGCAAAACAATATCCGAATAGAGGGCAGAAGTATCCATCCGGAAATTGATATCGACTATCAAATCCATTTTTCCTTTTGGGGCTTCCCTCCAGATAATTTCTGAAACGTGTTCCTGTGCAACCTCATCGGCTATATCGTTATGGTGTGTGCCCAGATAATGGTTGAGCATGTACTCGTGCCCTTTGGCAGAGGACATCAGCGCATTGCCCCTCCAGATGAACCAGTTGCGCGGAAAATTTATTTCGTTGTCGCAATCGGCGATAGCGTAGTTCAGTTTTTTCGACTTCAACTGATCTACGATGTAATTTCGTATTTCCTCTTCAGTTTTTGCCCCGCTTTTTTGGGCATCGGCAACCACTTCGAAATTATTTTTATCGTACTGTGGATAGAAAGGCATCCATCCGTTTCTCACGGCCATTACCGCCATATCTGCGGAATGCATATTTCCGTATTTACTGTTGTCGGGGATTGAATTGTATTGTGCCTGATTGGCATCGTACCGCCATTGGTCTGAATTGATGTAATGCCAGATGGGGGCCTGCTGCATTCTAGTTGAACCCTGCCAGTCCTTTGCCGACATAATGGCGCCCCAGGAATCTACGGGAGCCAATTTTTCCTGGCCTACATAATGGTTCATTCCGCCACCGTTCACCCCATTGCAACCAGTGAACAACTGTGCCTGGATTGCTGCGCGGTACATTAGGTTTCCGTGGAACCAGTGATTGATACCCGCACCGGTAATGACCATGCATTTTCCTTTTGTTGTTTCCGCGGTGTCGGCCCACTCACGGGCAAACTTGATGACTGTATTTCTTCCAATACCCGTGAAGATTTCGTTCCATGCAGGGGTATATGCCGCTTTTTCATCTTCATAATCTTTTGGGTAATCTCCCGCGAGGCCTCTTCCCACGCCGTAATGCCCCATCATAATATCATAACTGGTTGCCACGGGAATTTTTTCTCCATCAATGGTTTCAATATATTTTACGGGAACTCCCCTTAGGGCTTTTTTCTTTAACCCAAATTCTGTGTACTCTACTTGGAATACATCATCACTGTCATTTAGAAGCGTAAGTCGGGGGTCGTATTCTGAATTGTCCACGCCGTCCTCATAGAGTAAATTCCACTTGGCGATATTGTCTTTTTCTTTGTCCCAGCGTTGCCCCATACTTCCTTTTGGCATTACCGCTTTTCCGGTCTTGGAATCGAGATTCAGAAATTTCCACTCTCCGTTTTCCACTCCTTTATATTTGGCTATTCTGTTTGCCCTTAGGAATTTTCCTGGCAAGTAATGATCTCCCTCTTTGATAAGCTCAACGAGAAATGGACAGTCGGTATAGCGTTTCACGTATTCCATAAAATAGGGAACCTGTCTGTCAACGTGATATTCTTTAAGGATAACGTGGGTAACTGCCATCCAAAAGGCACCATCACTACCGGCATGAACTGGAATCCATTGATCAGCATGTTTTGCTACCATACTGAAGTCGGGCGACATTACCACGGTTTTGGTCCCATTGTGTTTTGATTCGGAAAAAAAGTGGATGTCGGGGGTACGGGTCATTCCCAAGTTGGCGCCCATGGAAACACAGAACTTGGAATTGAACCAGTCCGCACTTTCGCACACATCGGTCTGTTCGCCCCATACTTCGGGAAAAGCTGGTGGCAGATCGCAATACCAATCATAGAAACTTAAACTCACGCCACCCATCAGTTGGAGATAACGTGTGCCCGAAGCGAAACTCAACATAGACATTGCGGGAATGGGAGAGAAGCCAACGATTCTGTCAGGGCCATATTTTTTTACAGTATAGAGATTCGCCGCGGCAATCAGTTCAATTACTTCTTCCCAATTTGCCCTTCTGAACCCACCTTTTCCTCTGGCCCTTTGGTAGCGGGCACGGTTGGTGGGATTGCTCTGAAGGTATTCCCATGCTTTAATGGGATCGCCTCCTACGGCTTTTTTTGCTTCCTTGAACAGATCCATCAACGCACCTCTCATCAAAGGATATTTCACACGGATTGGGCTGTAGAGATACCACGAATAGGAAATTCCCCGTTGGCAGCCACGGGGCTCGTATGGAGGAAGCCCTTCTTCGAGCAATGGATAGTCCAGAGCCTGTGTTTCCCAAACCACGATTCCGTCCTTCACATGGATATTCCAAGAGCATCCGCCCGTACAGTTTACACCGTGTGTGCTTCGCACCACTTTGTCATATTGCCAGCGGTTGCGGTAGAACTCTTCCCACTTGCGGGTCTTCGGAGAAATAATGTCTTCAATCCAACTCATAGTATTTATTATTTAGAATTCATTAATGCGATATTTTTTAATACGATTTTACCTGACGCTCAAATATTCTTTTGTTCACGGCATATTTTTTTCTGCGGAACCAAACCAAAAACACGATCCCAACCCACATTGCAAAGCCGATAAACCCGTATTTAAGTAAGGGGTTTGTTGCCGTCGCCGTTTGGGTCGTGCTTTCTTTTTCCACTTTATTGAGAAAGGAAACGACCGCATAAATTTCACTTTCGGTCATTGGTTTGTTTTTGTATGCCTCTGTCATTGCAGGGAAGGGTGGGGCGTTTAGGATGCCGGTAAGACCCGCGTCGCCTCCCATCCTGGTGTAAACGGTGGTCAGGTCTTTTGCGAGCAACCCGCCCGGGATAATTCTGTCTGTGTTCAGATTGTGGCAAAAAATACATGCAGCTCCTCCATTTGCCAATCTTTTATTGCCTTCAAAAATATGTTGCCCGAGCAAAATTTCTTCCTCACTCGCGATGTCTGAACTCTTGATTGGCTCTTGAGGCTCCGAAATGGCAGCGGTTGCAGCCACAGGAACTTCTGCTGCGGAACTTTTGGTATTGATATAGTCAATGACCTCTTTTATTTCCACATCGGAAAGATTCTGGTCTGGCATGGGTACTTTGTTGTACGCCTCAAACGCCGCTATTGCATCGGGATCGCCGCTCTCTATTAATGTTTGTGATGATTTGATCCACTTGATCAACCATGCCTCGCTTCGTTTTGTGGACATCCCAACTAAATCTGGCCCCACTCGTTTTCCGCCACCAACGGTATGGCAGGCCGCACAGGAATTTTTGAATATTTGTTCACCGTTTTGCGCTTGTAATGTAATTGTGCTGATGAAGAAAATAGCTATAACCACTGTGGTTTTTAAGGGTTGTGAAAGTGTAACCATATTGACCCGTTTTATAATTTGAAGATAAATTTGTGTTAAATTTAAAGAACGGAAAAAATCCAAAATATGACAAATGTCATATTTTATTATATAGATTCATTCTTTATAATTTTATTCTGTTATTGGGAAGAATCTTCTTGCTAATTATTAAATATATAATGGAATACGCAGGTTTTTTGTTAAAAAAATGAATCGAACCGCTAGACCGTACACGCCCTTATGATTATTTGGATAAGAAACCCAATAAAAGGGTACACTTTTATTTTACTCAAGCTGTTTTGAAAAAGATCGCGAACTAAATTACCTGTTTTGTCAATGGTGAAAATCGACGGTTCCTTTTTTAAATTTTTTAATTTCGCTTATATTAAGGTATAAATTTCCAATCTCCTCAGTTAGAGCAAAAAGCTTTATTCATTTCAGAAATGGTTACGGTGGTATTTTATGGAACACCTTTTTATCGTTTTATTTAGTGTGGGGAGCAATAGGATTTTAATAAAACACCGGGTTGGTTTCATATAACAGAATAAATCGATACGGATATAAATGAGAATGGATTCAGTATGCTTCGATGAGGGGCTGGCTGTCTGCCTGGCGCCGTTCGATGAAGCGGGTGCGAAAGAGGTCCTTCGCACGCCGGACACGTGGGAGCCGGTGATGGGGATGTTCCTGGGCTACCCGGCCGAGTCGTGGGAGGCTGGTGGGCAGGAACCGCGCCCGCCGTTCGAGAGCATGTTCTTCGAGCAGAATGCGGCGGAGCCGTTCGCGCGCGACCCGAAGGTAGCGCAAACGCTGGCGGATTCGGGGCTTGGCGGACGGCCCGCGCCGGTGCCCTGGCGGGAACGCGAGGTGCGCGCCCTTTCGCGCATGCTCGGCCTGCCGCAGGAGTGAGGTAGCTGGCATGACGGACCTTCAAACGGCCGATGTACGCAATGCGGAGACGGTGCACCGCTGGCTGGCGAGCCGCCTGGACCTCTGGGGCCGGAAGGCGCTCACCGACGACCTGGTGGAGACGCTCACGCGGTTCTGCCAGCGAATCGGCAAGGCACCGGACGAGATGGTGGACGACTGCCTGCGGCCGGGGAAGGACCGCGACGTCTTCGTGCTGCGAACGCGCGCCCGGCGGGATTATATGGAAAGGATTGAGGAGTTCGAGGCGGAGACGGGCAGCCGCGAGCAGGCGAACATCGTCCGCAGCTTCCTCATCCACAACGGCGTGGCGATGAACCCGGACCTGCTGCCTTAGGGGCCCCGGCTACACCTCGTCGGCGAGCTTCTGTCCGGATGCCTTGAGCAGAGGGCGGGCAACGGCCACCATCGCCTGCCACCATGGTTCGAAGACCGATGCCGGCAGGTTGCCGCACCGGTGGAGGGCTATTTCGCCCATTGAGCAATATTCCCTACTGCTGCCACCCGTAGGTGTATGGACCGTGTTTCAGTTCCATTGTGGGGGGCCACCCTCTCAGGTCCCCTACCCGTCGTCGCCTTGGTGAGCCG
>JAPKFY010000060.1 GCA_026646335.1 Aequorivita sp.
AAAAGCACCATTGTTGCCGTAGCTATTTCCTTGAAATTTAAATTCATGTTGGTTTTTTTGAGGCTTCAAAATTAGTTGTATTGTTTGGGTTTTTGAAATAAACGTCTCTTTATAATTTAATTTTTTTTGATTGTTTTATAATTATTGGGATTAATTTGGAATTTGGTACTTGTTATTTGGGATTAATTCATTTGCAATTTTATAGCTTTGCCGCATGTTTCAACTTGGAAAAACAATAGTCTCTGAAGATTTAATCGAAAAAGATTTCGTGTGCAACCTCAACGCCTGCAAGGGTGCGTGTTGCATTGAAGGCGAAGCGGGAGCGCCTATTACTGAAGAGGAAGTAAAAATTCTTGCCGAAATTTATCCAAAAGTGAAGCCTTTCCTTCGCCCCGAAGGCATTGCTGCTATTGAAAAACAAGGAACCCACATTAAAACTGATCTTGACGAACTGGAAACTCCACTAGTGGAAGGCAAGGAATGTGCCTACGTAACTTTTACAAACAAAGGCATTGCGAGTTGTGGTATTGAAGACGCATTCAATGCTGGGGCAATTGATTTCAGAAAGCCTATTTCTTGCCATCTATATCCTGTCCGGGTTCAGGAATACAGCGAATTTGCAGCAGTAAACTATCACCGCTGGCCCATTTGTGATCCTGCCTGCGCTTTGGGGAAAGAACTGCAAGTGCCCGTTTATAAATTTGTAAAAGTTGCCCTTATCCGTAAATTCGGCGAAAACTGGTACGATGAGCTGGAAAAGATAGCTTCCGAAATGTAATTCTTTACTTTAACTTTTTCATATATATTACTATATTTTATTGATATTGATTATATTAGTGTTGAAATTTCACCAGAAATATTCACTAACTAAAATCTTCAATTATGAGAAAGTATGTATTGGCTCTTTTCGTTTTTTCGGTTTTTATGAGCTGCAAGGACAATCCCGTGAGCAAAAAAATAAAAGAAACCAAAGAAGCGGTTTCAAACACCACCAATGCGGTGGAAGAAATGACCAAAATGCAGGACGACATTCAGGAACTGCAAGAAATAACCCCGCTTACCAATGAAGAATTAAAATCTTGGCTGCCCGATGAAGTGAACGGAATGAAACGCATCAGTTATAAAGCCGGTCAAGCGGGAATGATGGGCATTGCCTCCATTGAAGCAGCTTATGCCAATGAAGACAAGTCTAAAAAATTCACCATCACCATCATTGACGGCGCTGGCCAAGTAGGCGCAGCGGCCACAGCAGGCATGAGAATGGTAATGAGCCAAGATTTTGAAGAAGAGAGCGAAACCGGCTCCCGAAGAACCGTAACCAAAAATGGCGTAAAGGCTATTGAGGAATATCGTTCGGGCAATAACAACAGTACAATTCAACTCATGGAGGGCAACCGTTTCTATCTAGAAGCCAAAGGAAACAATATGGACCTCGATGAAACTTGGGACGCAATTGACGAAATTGATCTGGATAAATTGGGTTAAACAATGCATTTAACAGCTATTTAAAAGCCGAAATCCTTAGTGTTTTCGGCTTTTTCTATTCATGTTACATCTGTTATAGAGTTTGTTACATTAGTCATACTGTACACTAAATACTTACCATAGATTTGTTTCATATTAAATCACTCAATAACAATTACTCCTCAATTATAAAGTGAAATAAATCAAGTATTAATTAAAAACATGTAATCATGAAAAATGTAATTACCTTTTTAATGTGCTCACTTTGTATCATCACAGGGATAGCACAGTCAGATTTGAGCGGGAACCAAATTGTTATTCCCGAAAGAACACCAGCTCTTGAAGCTTTATACCAACAAGCAAAAGCTCTTGAACAGAACGGCACAGCGGCCGAGATCAACGCCAACCGTATTGCCATAAAAAATGCTTGGCAGGAAATTGACCCTAACGTGGCTGCACTTTACAAGCCCATCGTAACCAACAGATTGCCCGAAACCATTGAAAACCTTCCTTACAATGGCGTTTCCATTCCTTCACAAATATTGGAGCGGGACGGCCCACCGGAATCTCCTGAAGATTGGGGTACAGATCATTTTTTACGGGATGACTATATAGATGGTTTAGATATGGACGTTACAGGAAGCGGTGATATCTATATTGGGGCTTTCGAACAATTTATCGACTTTGGGGGAACTTTCGATTCCATCTATATTTATCGGTCCACTAACCAAGGCCGTGATTTCGATTTGTGGAAAAAAGTAGGGGTAACCGCTGCCATGCGCAAAATGCAGATTATAAGTATGGATGGAAGCGGCGATCAGTACTTGTTGGCCTATTTGGTTACCGCCTCCGAAAATTTTCAAGTTTGGCGATGGAACATGGCTACTGGCGCATTTGACGCACAGGTAGTTGCTAGCAGCGTTACCGATTTTAGTGTGGACCGTAATTATCCTGGAAGTACAGCATCACAGCGTGTTTTTGCGACTTATGAAAAAACCACAAGTTGCACCGAGGTGCATTCTGCCAGAAGTACCGCAGGAAGCTATGGATTTGATTGGATTGACGAAGTGTCCTTAGGGCTCTGCGGACAACAAGTGGAGTTTAGCTATGGATTAAATGGTGGTTGTTATACCACATTTACAGGGGCCTCTTCAGGAAGCTTATATGCCAATGCAAATTCAAACTACAACGATCCTACATCTTGGGCTTCCAATGAAACAGTCGTTTCTGGCGCTTCCACAGAAACCTTGAATCCAACAATAAGAGCAACCCGTAAAGATTTCGCTACAGACGAAGTATTGATACTTGGCTCATCCCGTGTCGCAGGAAGTTCAGATTCTTATACTGGCCAAGCCTACCGCCGTGAAAGCGGGGCTGCCTATTCACCTCTTGCCTTTATATCTGCAGGTTCAGATGCCAATATTGCACATATAGATTCTTGGATGCGGAAAATAAATAGTGCTGAAGTAATCGAAATTGCATATGTACGTGATGATATTGATGATTCTGAAAATGACCTCAACCGAGTGAAATCGTATAACGGTAGTGGCTTTGACCCATTTGAAGGCGTTGGCGATACTGGATTGAATGTCTTTGATGGTTTTGCCTCTGTTGTTGCCGAAACCAGCGACCAATTGCCTTGTTTGGCCTTTGCGGGCACCAGCGGTGGAGGCACTTATGGTTATGGGCTCTATTATGACGCCAAGTCTGATCTTTCAGTGGGTGAAAACAGTTTTGAAGGTTTCAAATTCTATCCAAACCCTGCCCAAAATGTTTTGAACCTTTCCGCAAACAATACTATTGAAAGTGTTTCGATGTATTCATTATTAGGGCAAAAAGTTTTTGAAACTTCCGTGAACAACAATGAAACTTCAATCAACTTAGGATCCTTAACCCCGGGAGTTTACCTTATGAAGGCAATGATTGACGGCAATTCCGCTACATATAAAATCATTAAACAATAAGAGGAGATTGTTTGATGTTGAAAAGAAGGGTTCGCTTTACGGCGGCCCTTTTTTTATTTAAATAATTTCCTTTTAAAAATAGGTTGCGGCTTTGTTTTTGATAAATATTTTCAGAATCCAATAGCTATCGGGGCATTTCCTTATATTTACGCCATGCGCAAACTTTGTTTCATTTTAGTTCTCTTTACGGTCACAGCGGGTTACTCGCAAAGCGATGCTTTGGCAAATAATTATTATGAACAAGGCCAATTTCAAAAAGCACTGAGCATCTATGAAAAACTGAGCAAGCAAAACCCCTATCGTTTGGACTATTTTATGGCGATGGTGGCCGCCAACCAGCAGCTCGAAAATTTTTCAGAAGCGGAACATCTTTTAAAAGGAAAGCTGGGAGACGGCCGTAATTTTCCACAGCTTTATGTAGAACTGGGGTATAATTATTCTCTTCAAAGCAAGACGGAGCTCGCCACCGAATATTTCAACAAAGCAATTGAAGCATTAAATAAAAACCCAAATTTTGCGTACAACGTTGGAGTTGCTTTTGAAAAATACAGCTTGCTCGATGAAGCCGTTTCTACTTATGAAAAAGCAATGTCCCTTAGCGATAAAATGGATTTTAACTCACAACTGGCACAGATTTATGGCGAACAGGGAAAGCTTGAAAAAATGTTTGACAGCTACTTAAATCTCATTGAGAAAAATTTGAGTTTTAAAGCTGTGGCGCAGCGCTATTTTAGTCTTTACACCACAGAAGATCCTACTAATGAAGCAAATATAATTCTTAAAAAAATATTGCTCCAACGGTCACAGCAAAACCCCAATATACTTTACAACGATTTGCTGAGCTGGTTGTTCATTCAACAAAAGGAATATAAAAAAGCATTTACTCAGGAAAAAGCAATCTATAAACGTATTGGCGAAGACCTAAGTGGAATTACTGATTTGGCCTATATTACAATTGCCGATGAAGATTATGACACCGGAAGAGAAATTGTAAACTACATTATTGACAATTCATTCACAACACAAAACAAGCTTCAGGGCAATCAAATTTTGATGAAAATGGAGGTGAAAACCGCCACCTCGAAACAATATGAAGAAGTAGAAAAGAAGTTTGAAACTTTGTTGGACGAGTTTGGCCGAAACCGCGAAACCTATTTGCTCCAAATAGACTACAACCACTTTTTAGCCTTTCAGCACAACAAAAAAGAGGTAGCCATTGAAAACCTGAAAGCTTTGGCAAAGGAACCTTTGACACCCTATCAAGAAGCGCGGGTAAAGATGGAACTCGCAGATATTTTGGTGTTTGATGAAAAATTCAACGAGGCCTTGATTTATTATTCCCAAATCCAGAAAAAAGTGCAAAGCGATGTACTGGCGCAAGAAGCGCGTTTTAAAGTTGCGCGCACCAGTTATTTTAAAGGCGATTTTGAATGGGCGCAAGTACAGCTCGACGTGCTTAAAAAATCCACTTCACAACTAATGGCGAACGATGCCATGGAGCTCAGTTTGCTGATCCGCGACAACTCTTTGGAAGATTCTACCCAAACAGCCCTAAAGAAATATGCCCGTGCCGATCTTTTGGAATTTCAGGATAAAAATACTGAGGCTATTGCCGTTTTGGAAGATATTCTCACCAATAACAAAGGCGAAGTGATAGAGGACGAAGCTCTTTTTAAGCAAGGTGAGATTTATGAAAAGACAGGAGAATTTGCAAAAGCAGAGGCCAATTATCTAAAAATAATCGAGTTTTACAACGACGATATTTTGGCCGATGATGCCCATTACCGTTTGGCAAAACTTTACGAAGAAAAACTGGACCAACCCGATAAGGCAAAAGCGCAGTACGAAGCTATCATTTTCAACTTTGCAGACAGTATTTATTTTGTGGAGGCCCGGAAGAAGTATAGGTCGCTTCGAGGGGATGCGATCAATTAAGCACGAAATTCCAAACCACTTTCAAAATATTATTAGAATGCTTTTTGAATTTGGGATATGAACATTGGAATTTTAGAAAAATATGTACATCTACAACGTAACCATAAATATAGAAGAAACCATCCACGACCGCTGGTTGCAATGGATGAAAACGGAGCACATTCCCGCGATGCTCGCCACCGGGAAATTCAGCAAAGCATTGATGGCGCGTGTAATTATTGAGGAAGAAATGGGCGGAATTACGTATTCAGTTCAATATACAACTGACAGCAAAGAAACCCTTAAAAAATATTATACCGAAAATGCTGCAGAGCTCCGCTCACATAACAAACCATTTGAAGGGAAGTTTGTAGCATTCCGAACCGAACTTGAAATTATTGGCGAACAATCCCAGCCCAGCCCTCCCAAAAGGAGGGAGCCTAAGCAGCAATGAAAAAAAAAGAATCATCAAAATATAAAGAAGGCACTTCTCCCCACTCCTTTGGAGAGGGGTCGGGGGAGAGGACGGTCCGTGCCAAAAAACACCTAGGCCAGCATTTTCTGAAAGACGAAACTATCGCTGAAAAAATAGGCGATACATTGACTTTTGAAGGCTATAAAAACGTTTTAGAAATCGGTCCTGGAATGGGTGTGCTTACTAAGTATTTAATTCAAAAAAAAGTGGAAGTAATCGCGATGGACTTAGATTCAGAATCCATCGCCTATTTGAAAGAAAACTATCCCAATAAAAACTTGAAAATCCTAGAAGCAGATTTTTTGAAATACGATATCTCACAGCTTTTCGGGAATGAGCAATTCGCCATAACGGGCAATTTTCCATATAACATTTCAACACAAATTGTTTTTAAAATGCTGGAATGGAAAGAGCGAATACCTGAATTTACGGGAATGTTCCAAAAAGAAGTGGCACAGCGCATTTGCGAAAAAGAAGGCAGCAAAGCCTACGGAATCCTTTCGGTATTGGCTCAGGCTTTTTATGATGCCGAATATCTTTTTACCGTACCTCCTACAGTTTTTAATCCACCGCCAAAAGTTGATAGCGGTGTGCTTCGTTTAAGAAGAAAAGAGAACATTTCACTTCCGTGTGATGAAAAAATGCTTTACAAAGTAGTGAAAACTGCTTTTCAGCAACGAAGAAAAACACTTCGCAACAGTTTAAAATCCTTCAATCTTTCCGATAAAATAAAAGAAGATGTTATCTTTGGCCAACGCCCGGAACAACTTTCCGTTTCACAATTTATAGCACTCACCAAAAAACTGGAAAACGATGCAATTTCAACTGACAGATGAATTTATCGAGCAGGTTGAACAGCTTATTGCCACTAATGATGGTGAGGCGCTGAAAGCATTATTGAATGAACTTCACTTCGCTGATATTGCCGAAATACTGCACGAACTAGATACAGATGAGGCCACATATATTGTAAAGCTACTGGATACTGAAGTTACCAGCGAAATCTTGATAGAGCTGGATGAAGATTTTCGAGAGCGTATTCTAGACAGACTTACCCCTTCCGAAATTGCTGATGAGCTAGATGAAATGGACACCGATGATGCAGCGGACATCATTGCGGAACTTGATGACCATGTTCAAAAACAAGTAATCAGCCATATTGAAGATGAGGAACACGCGGCAGATATTGTGGACCTGTTGCGTTATGACGAAGATACCGCAGGTGGCTTGATGGCGAAGGAACTCGTGCGCGTAAAGGAAACCTGGACCGTTGCTGGCTGTGTGCGCGAAATGCGCCGACAGGCCGAAAACGTGACCCGTGTGCACTCTATCTATGTTACCGACAAACAGGGGAAATTAAAAGGCAGACTTTCTTTAAAAGATCTTCTTACCGCCTCAGGAAAGGCACATATAAGTGATATTTATATCCCAAAAGTGGATTATGTGAACGTGCACACGGAAGCAGAAGAAGTAGCCCGAATTATGCAAAAATACGATTTGGAGGCTATTCCCGTGGTTGATGATGAAGGTATTTTGGTGGGCAGGATTACCATTGACGACATCGTGGATTTCATAAAAGAAGAAGCCGAAAAAGATTATCAAATGGCGGCTGGTATTACACAAGACGTAGAGGCAGACGACAGTATTTTTAAGCTTACAAAAGCACGCCTACCATGGCTGCTGATTGGGATGTTGGGCGGTTTGGGAGCTGCTAGCATCATTACTGGTTTCCAATCAATGATGACCACTTTTCCAAAGATCATAATTTTTGTGCCACTTATTCAAGCAACTGCAGGAAACGTTGGTGTACAGTCTAGTGCCATTGTGGTTCAGGGTTTGGCAAACGATACCTTAAAAGGAAATATTATAACGCGATTATTAAAAGAATCGCTACTTGCGCTTGTTAACGGAATTGCCATCGCCTTGGTAGTCTTAGTTATTAGTCATTTTCTTTTTTTTACTACTTATCTCGAATCCATTAGCATCGGTATTGCCATTGTCACGGTAATCATCTTGGCCGCTTTAATTGGTACGTTTGTACCTATTCTTTTGGACAAAAAAGGCATTGATCCTGCTGTTGCAACGGGTCCATTTATTACCACCAGCAATGATATATTCGGGATACTTACCTATTTTCTGATTGCAAAAATGATTTTGGGATTTTGAAATCTGAAATTTTTAAACACCGCTTCATCGTTCCCGCCTCAGCCATTGATGGGCTAAATCACGTAAATAGTGTAATCTATTTGCAATGGTGCCTTGATGCCGCAGAAGCGCACTGGATTTCAAAAACTTCCGAAGAACAACGCCAGCAATACGTCTGGGTAGTTTTAAGCCATTCCATTTTCTATAAAAACCCTTCCTTTTTGGGCGAAGAGCTTGAAACCCAAACCTGGATTGAAAGCTACGAAGGCGTAAAAAGCGAGCGACACTACAAAATAATACGCCCCTCTGACGCAAAAACGATTGTAGAAGCAAGCACACTTTGGTGTTTTTTGGACGCAAAAACATTCCGACCCACAAAAATTACTGAAGAAATTTCCAAACTTTTCATTTAAATATGAAGGCAGACTATTGACCGTCAAAACCATAATTTTCAATACTTTTGAGCTATAAAACTGCACCGCATTGAGCGTTTTCAAAAAACTATTTAAACAAACTTTTATTTACGGTCTGGCAACTGTGCTGCCGCGGGTTTTGACGGTTATACTCGTGCCGCTTTATGTAAAAGTATTGTTGCCCGAGGAATACGGAATTTATTCCACCGTTATGGCTTTCCTTATTTTGGGGAACGTTTTGCTGAGCTACGGTATGGAAACTGCTTTTTTCCGCTTTGTAACCAAAGATGCTTCACAACAAAAAATTGTGCAGTCCACAACGCTTAGCTCGCTAACTGTTTCAACCCTATTTTTTTTGGGAATCACTTTGTTTTTCAGAAATTACATCGCAACAGTTTCTGAATTTAAACCTGAATATGTAACCTACGGACTTTTAATATTAGCCTTGGACGCATTGGTTGTTCTACCCTTCGTTTGGTTTCGCGCCAACGAAAAACCAATGAAATATGCCGTGATTAAAATTTTCAATGTAGTAATAAATCTCGTCTTCAATTTATTTTTCCTTTTAATGCTTCCAAAACTTGCCGAAAATAGCAGTTATTGGAATTCCCTCTGGTTTCCCGAAAACAAAGTGGCTTATGTTTTCATCGCGAATTTAATAGCGAGCGCCGTAACACTTTTGGCGTTGCTTCCGCTTTATGTGAAAATTGGTTTCGGTTTCAGTAAAACCATTTGGAAACAGATGATGAAATATGCTTTTCCCGTGCTAATCGCCGGAATTGCCTTCAGTATAAATGAAGCTTTTGACAGAATTCTTCTTAAATATTTACTGCCCGAAAATATTGCTGAAGTACAGGTTGGACTCTACTCCGCCTGCTACAAACTGGGAATGTTTATGACGCTTTTCGTAATGGCTTTTAGATTAGGGATTGAGCCATTTTTCTTTAATCATTCCGGTCACAGCAATGCAAAGAACACCTATGCTACAATCACCAAATATTTTACGCTGTTTGGCTGCTTGATTCTTTTGGTAGTGGTGGTTTATATCGATATTTTTAAACGTATTTTAATTCCAAACAGTCAATATTGGGAAGCTTTGAAAATAGTTCCGCTCATACTTTTGGCGAACCTTTTTTTAGGAATTTACCACAACCTGTCTGTTTGGTACAAAGTGACGGACCGCACAAAATTCGGAGCCTATATTTCAGTTTTTGCCGCTATTGTTACGCTGGTGCTCAACTATGTGCTGATTCCATATATGGGTTATATGGGTTCTGCAATCGCGACTCTTGCGGCCTATGGCAGTATGATGGTGCTTTCGTATCTTTACGGCCGAAAGTATTATGACGTTCCTTATGAAGTGAAAAAAATAAGTGGTTATTTGCTGTTGGCCATCGGTTTCTCGTCAATCTCCTTTTATGTTTTCAACGGAGATATTTGGATAGGAACTGCGTTATTAATAGTATTTGCAGCAATTATGTTCTTTTCTGAAAAGAAAGAATTTTTAAAAATCATCCGAAAATAAATTGAAATGTCACGCTGAGCGCAGTCGAAGCGTTTTGGAGGACGAATTATAAAATTGAAATATGAATAAAAATGAAGAGACGCCCACCTTCGTGGGTGTGAAAATAATCAACAAATCAAACCATCCGT
Source organism: Aequorivita sp. (assembly GCA_026646335.1). Lineage (GTDB taxonomy): Bacteria > Bacteroidota > Bacteroidia > Flavobacteriales > Flavobacteriaceae > Aequorivita. The sequence continues at coordinate 10,029 of JAPKFY010000060.1, forward strand.
TACCTTCCTACGAAACCATTGCTTCCGCTGGAATGGATTTGCGCGCCTGTGTTGACGGCCCTTCCACCTTAAAACCGTTGCAGCGTGCCATCGTTAAAACAGGGCTTTTTATTGAATTGCCCATCGGTTACGAAGCGCAAGTTCGCCCACGGAGCGGTTTGGCAGCAAAAAAAGGAATCACCGTCCTGAATTCACCCGGAACCATCGATGCCGATTACCGCGGAGAGATTGGCGTGATTTTGGTAAACCTTTCCAACGAAAATTTTACCATAGAGCACGGTGAACGCATTGCCCAATTAGTAATTGCAAAACACGAACGCGCCGTTTGGGAAGAAGTGGAAGAACTGACTGATACCTCTCGCGGAGCTGGAGGTTTTGGAAGCACTGGAGTGAAATAACAAAATGAATTCAATCAAAAATAAATGAAGATTATAGTCCCAATGGCCGGAAGAGGTTCACGCCTTCGCCCACATACACTTACAGTTCCAAAACCCTTGATACCCGTTGCCGGAAAACCCATTGTGCACCGTTTGGTGGAAGACATCGTTGGTGTTCTAAATGAAAACATTGATGAAATTGCCTTCATTCTTGGCGATCCCGCTTTTTTTGGAGAAGATGTAGTGGAAAGTTTAAAAACACTCGCAACAAATTTGGGTGCCAAACCCACCATTTACCGCCAACTTGAACCGAAAGGAACCGGCCATGCCATTATGTGTGCCAAGGATTCACTTTCTGGTCCGGCTGTAATTGCTTATGCAGATACTTTGATCCGTGCAGATTTTGATTTGGACAAAGAAGCTGATGCGGTAATTTGGACTAAAAAAGTAGCAAATCCCGAAGCTTACGGAGTAGTAAACCTCAACGAAAAGAACGAAATAATCGAATTGGTTGAAAAACCAAAAGAATATGTGAGCGACCAAGCCGTTATAGGTATTTATTATTTTAAGGAAGTTGCGCAGCTTAAAACCGAATTGCAATACGTTTTGGACAACAACATCATCAACGGTGGGGAATACCAAATTAACGACGGCATCAAAAGGATGATGGCTGCGGGTAAAATTTTCAAAACCGGAACGGTTGACGAATGGATGGACTGTGGAAATAAAGAAGTTACCGTGGAAACTAATAAAAAAATGCTGGGTTTTCTTTCCGAAGCAAACAGACCTTTAATTTCTGAAAATATCAGCAACGAAAATTCAAAAATAATTGCGCCTTGTTTTATAGGTAAAAATGTTATTCTAAAAAACAGTACTGTTGGCCCGTATGCCTCCATTGGTGAGGGCACGGTAATTGAGGACAGCACGGTAAAAAACAGTATTGTACAAACCAATTCAATAATCAAGAATGCAAATTTGGACAGTGCAATGATTGGCAATTATGCTACTTTTGATGGCAAGTTCACCAATGTGAGCATTGGCGATTATTCGGAATTAAAATAAAATTCCTGCGAAGGCAGGAATCTCATGATTTGAAGCTAAAACTTAAATACATACTTCTATTTTTTTTCGGAATAATACTTCCGAAGCAACTCTGTGCCCAGGAAATTAAAAGCGATTCCATCCAAAATCCGATGGACAACTTGGGCAATGTTACCGATGCTTTTCAGGAAAACTTTTTTGAAGCGTTAAAACAAAAAGGGATTGAAAATTATGAATTAGCGCTTGTTGCCTTAAACAAAGCCGAAAAAGCTGCAAAAACTGAAGAAGACAAAGCTGTTGTTTATTTCGAAATGGGGAAGAACCACAGCTATCTGAAACAATATGCCGAGGCTGAGACAGACTTCAATAAAGTATTGAAAAGTCAGGGTGACAGAATAGATGTCTTGGAACAGTTATATGAACTTTACTATCAACAGAAAGAATACGAAAAATCAATTCCGCTAGTACAGCGATTGATTCTTTTTGACGAGGATTACAAAGAAGACCTTGCCAACCTTTACACCCTTACGAAGCAATATGACAAAGCTTTGGAGCAGTTGGATGAACTTGACCAAGTTTGGGGCGAAAGCGATATAAGAAATGCCCTGCGTGCCCAAATATACCGTGTTACGGGTAATACCGGAGGTGCCATTGAAAACCTGGAGCAAAAAATAGACAACAACCCAAAAAACGAAAAGGAATACCTAAACCTCATCTTTCTCTATAGTGAACAGGGCAACAAAGAAAAAGCCTTCGACACTGCAAAAAACCTTTTAAAAACCAATCCAAAATCACAGTTAGTCCATTTGGCACTCTACAAGTTTTATTTGGATGAAGGAAATGCTCCAGAAGCTATAAAATCCATGAAAATCGTTTTTGCTTCAGAAGAAGTTGACAAAGAAACCAAATACAAAGTGCTGGGTGATTTCATTCAATTTGTGAACGAAAATCCAGAATATGAAACTGAATTGGCAGAAATAGTAAATCAATTTTCTGTTGAAAATGGCCGTGTTTACGAAAAACTCGGAGATTATTACGCAGCTAAAGACAGAAAGGAAGACTCGCTCAATGCCTATGAAAAAGGAATAGCACAAAACCCAGACAATTACAACCTGTTGAAGAATACGCTTCTGTTTCAGATTGAATTCAAAAAATATGAAGCTGCCGCAAAATTGAGTGCTGAAGGTCTTGAGATTTTTCCAGCGCAAGCACTTATATACCTATTGAATGGCGTTGCAAACAACGGACTTGAAAAAAGCGATGCGGCTGTTGAAAGTTTGGAAACTGGTTTGGATTTTATTTTGGATGATCCAAAAATGGAGCGCGACTTTTACGAACAACTCTCCTTTGCATACACTGCAAAAGGCGACAGCAAAAAAGCTAAAATGTATTCCGAGAAAGCAGCGGCAACCAAAGTGTCCAATTAATTTTTATGAAACTAAAACCGTATTACATTTTGCTATTATTGGCGCTTGCTTCCTGCGGTGGCGCAAAGAATATTACAGATATTGAAAGTGCTTCGGCCAAAGAAGTGATTTCCGCCCACAAAGCTGCAGCTCCAGAGTTTAAAACCTTGGCAGGTCGCGTACAATTGGTTTACGAAACCGATGAAAAACTTCAAAGTATTACCGTGAGCCTTCGGATGGAAAAGGACAAACACATTTGGATAAAAGCTTCTGTTTTGGGAATTACAATCGCCAAAGTTTTGATTACACCCACAAATGTGAGCTATTACGAAACCATTGGAAGGACCTATTTTGAAGGTGATTTTGCAATTTTAGGGGAATGGATTGGCACGCCAATTAACTTTCAACAGGCACAGAGCATGCTTCTTGGGCAGTCCATATTCACCTTAAATCCTTCAGAATACAAGTCGGAGGTTTTTCAGAATAAATTCAAAATTCAACCTAAGCAGCAACCGCAAAATTTTATACATTCGCTGTTTTTGAATCCTGAAAATTTCAAGATCGCTTCGGAAACATTATCCCAGCCCAAAGAAGATCGGTTGCTGAGCATTCGATATGGCGATTATCAAAAAATAAACGGGGATTTTTACCCTTCCACCATTCTGATAAATACCTCAGAAAAAAGGTCGGTAACGAAGATTGAAATGAATTATAAAAAAATAGATGTGAATGTGGATGTGAGTTTTCCATTTGATATTCCACAAGGTTACGAAGAAATCCAACTTAATTAAATGAAGCATTTTCGAACATATCTTTTTTTATTAGTCTGTTTAATTACGGCTTCAACAGTTTCTGCTCAAGTGGACAAACAGAAGGAACTGGAGGAAAAACGACAGGCCATTCTTGAAGAAATAAAGCAGATAAACTCACTTCTTTTCAAAACAAAAAAGGAGGAAAAATCTGTACTTTCACAAGTACAAGACATTAACCAGCGCATTGCGGCTACTGAAAATTTAATCCGTGTTACCAATCAGCAAGCCAATCTACTTACCCGAAATATAAACGAGAATATCAACAAAATAAGTTCCTTGCGCGAAGAGCTGAAAGTAATGAAAGCGGATTATGCCGAAATGATCCAAAAATCTTACAAGAGTAAAAACCAGCAGAGCCGAATTATGTTTTTGCTTTCTTCGGAAAACTTTTTGCAGGCGTACAAACGCGTTCAATATATGAAACAGTATGCCAAGTTCAGAAAAAAACAAGGCGAGGGTATTAAAGCGAAAACTGAAGAGCTTCAGAAACTCAATTCAGATTTAATAAGTCAGAAAAAAACAAAACAAAAACTGATTTCCGAAAACGAAGTTGTAAAAAGCAACCTAACTGAGGAACGCAAAGACCAACAAGCATTGGTGGCTACTTTAAAAAAGGACGAAAGCAAGTTTACATCGCAAATAAGGGCCAAACAAAAAGAGGCAGACGAGATAGACCGTCAAATAGACGCATTGATTAGAGCCGCAATTGAGGAAGCCAACAGAATAGCGAGGGCTAAGGCAGAGGCTGAAGCCAAGGCGAATAGCACCTCAACTACACCTTCCACCAAAAACGTTATTACCAAACCCGCAAAAACAGATGAGTTCGCTTTAACTGCCGAAGACAAGGCTCTCGCTGCCAGTTTTACAAACAACAAGGGAAAACTTCCGTGGCCTGTGGAAAAAGGAATGGTAGTAAAAAGCTTCGGAACACACCAGCATCCACAATTTCCAAACGTTACCACCAACAGCAGCGGGGTGGAAATTGCAACTAGTGATAACGCCGATGTGCGCTCCATTTTTGAAGGACAGGTGTTGTCAATTCAAATAATAAAAGGAGCCAACAAGGTGCTTATTATTCAACACGGGGACTATTTGTCGGTTTATAGTAATTTGGCCACAGTTACAGTGAAAAAAGGCGATAAGGTTACTACCAAACAAAAAATAGGTACTGTCGCGAAGAGCCCTACGGAAGGAAAGACCGTTTTAAAATTCTACATCTATCAAAACAAGACAAAGATAAATCCTGCAGATTGGATTTATAGAATGTAAAAAAAGGGAGCCATTGGCTCCCTTAATTTTTTGAAATCTATTTTAGTTTATTGTACTATCAATTTCTTGGTAGTAGTGTTATTTCCAGACTTTATTTTCACAAAGTAAATACCCGTTGCGAAATTAGAAACATTGAGCACGCCTTGTGTTTTTCCAGCCATTTCTGCTTCAGAAATAACCTGTAAACGTTGGCCCAAACTGTTGAACAAAGTAATGGAAATATCTCCTTGTCCTACATTTTTCAAATTAACAAATACTTCGCTTGAAGCTGGGTTAGGATACATTGTTATATTGCCCAAATCTTCTTTGGAAATACCCAAAACACCAGTAACATTGATGTTGTCAATAAAAGTACTGTTTCCATAACCATTGATATTCACAAAGTGGAATTGTACGTTTTCACCCAAAAAGGACGCCAAATCAATACTCTCTGTGCGCCAATCAGCAGCGGAATTTGGTGTCCAGTTGCTGGTTTGAAATCCTGATACCGTGGAAAGGTCCATCCCGTCTTTGTAATAGATTTGCGTAAAGGTAGAACCACAATCTATGGAAACATCCACTCTAAATGCATCCGAAAAGCCATTTGAATATTGTGCTTTTGCCAAATCAAAATCCAATGATGCCGAAGAAGCTGACGTTAGATCAATAAATACCGTTTCCAAAATATCCTCTTCTCCTGAACCATTATAGGAAAAGTTATCCATATAAGCCGCTACGGTCGGAGAACCATCGCTACCTGTAATATTAGATCTTTCTACCCAAGTATCGTCATTATCTGAATTGAGTATGTTCCAGCCTGGAGGCGGCACTCCGTTTACATCAAAAGGTTCTTCAAAATCAAGTGGTTCGGCCTCAGTTGCGGCATAAAAGTTTAGAGTATCATCGTCATTGCTTGGGTTTTCGTCCCCGCTTAAGTTTACTGAAACAGTAAGGATATAATTGCCCGATGCAGTAATATTCAACGGAGTTGTAAAATCAAACACAGTTTGTCCGCCAGGCGCTATAGTTCCTGTAAAGGTTTCGTTAACCGCAGGTTCACTGTCCAATTGATAGCTCACTTGAAAATTACTTTCTGAAGCACTTCCAAAATTCCTAATTGTTACAGAGACCGTTGCAGGACCAGGATTGCATACTAAATTGAAATCACTTGGTTCATTGTTGCTTTCTACGGATAAATCTTTTGTAAGGGAACAATTTAGCAGACCTCCGGCATAATAAACAGCAATGCTTCTTCTTCCTTTCCATCCATTTGTAGCATTCTTCGCAACAGCAGCGTACCACATAGGGTTGGAGGAATTGGAGATAGGCACAGTAATGCTAGTGGTTGTTGAATTGCCTGCTACTTCCATATATTTTTCACCCAAAATATATAAGTCATAAGATTCTGCACCGCTCACCGCATTCCAAGAAAAAGTTGCCTCTGTGGGGCAAACTTGGGTTGCTTGCACATTGGTAACCAATGGAGCTATGGAAAAAGTTTCATCACTTACATCTTGTGAAGAGCCATTGCTTACCCTTATAAGCGCTTCGCCAGTTACCGAGTTGGGGACTGACCAACCATAATTGGTAGTGGTACTTGAAACGGTAGCGATAGGATTCCAGCTACTGCCATTGTTTGTTGAATACTCAAGTACGAAGTTCGATGTTGTATTTACGGGAACCGCATCCCAATGGATGGATTCCGTTTCACCCGGAACGAAGCTTTCGCCTGCATTTGGGTAGGTAACCGTTACATTCTCTGAAATAATTTCATAAACCACAAAATATTCCTGCGGTCCCATCGGCACATTAAATCCATCAATGTTGATGTTATAATTGCCTGCCGCTGGATTGTTGATAAGCACCTGCTCCACATTGTTCAAATGATCGGGCCCATTGGTTGCAGGAAGATCTAAAGTAACTGGATTAGGAGTTGGATCTAATATATAAGGCTCCAAAACATTGCTAGATGGATCTGTTACCAACAAATCCAAATCATTCACCAAGGCAGGATTGGCTCCCGGGGAAGCAGGGCTATCACTCCAATAAACCATAAACCGCACTTGTTTGGTTCCTGCGGGAACATTGATGGAATGGTCATTAGATCCACCTTGTGAAATACTGCTAGAAAGAAAACGATTGTCCTCAATGAGTTTTGCCGCACGTAATCCGTTCACAATTCCCCAGCCAAACTTGTAGTCTGGGCCAACGTTACCGGCATCATTTGCTGTATTGAGTAATGTTGCCTTTATAAGTGCCGATGGCGGAAGAACGTTTCCATGAGCCTCTGCATACGCTTGGTACAGCTGTGCAGAAACACCCGCAATTCCTGGAGAAGCGCCCGAAGTTCCACCGAAACTTTGATAGGTATTGTTTTCAGCAGTTGATATTTGGTTTTGGCCGTTTGCCGCAATATCTGGTTTTATTCTTCCATCATGGGCTGGACCACGGCTACTTGAGTTTACTAAAGAGCCATCAAAAAACACGTTTGCGGTTGCAATTACGTTTTTTCCTTGTTTGTGGCCTCCAGTAATATTTCCCCATTGGCTTCCTGCTCCGTAACCACAGTTGTTTCCGTTGGAATTTCCTGCCGAAAAAGTGTGTTGTAAGTTTGGAATATCATGCACTTGTGTATCCACGGTTTGGGTAATTGTGGTATAGCCATCGTTGCAACCGTTGCTATAAGAGGAATTGGTAATAACCGCCGTACCGCTATTGATAAGTGAAAGGGTTTGGGAATCTAAAAAGTTTGATTGATAATTCACTACATATAATAACGACCCAGCTGCCATTCCTCTGTTGGAAGGGTTTAGGTTTCCAGCGCCAGCCATAATCCCCGAAACACCATCGCCATGTGTTTGGCCTGTGCCACTAGCAAGTGAGTTGTCTATTCTTCCCTGAAAATCTATGTGTGGTCCTACAATACCGTCATCGCGGCATACAACGCCTACGTTTAGTCCAGTATAGTTTCGGCCCGCAGAGGTTTGCGTATCCAAATTGCTAGAGCGGTGTAGACTTCGGCCACGGGTATCGTCTGGAGTGGAAGGGGCTACAATAAGTTCAACCCACTTCACAAAAGATTGGTTTGCAAGCTCTTCCAAACAGTTATTAGGAATGGAAAGATCTATAATATTAGAACCTTTATATTGCTGCTTCACCGCTATTTGCTGTTCAGCTAATTGCTGAATTGCATACTCTGGAGAAACATTTTTATGAAATTGAAGTGTTACTAAAATGTTGTTGCCATCCATTGCGTAGTAATCGTACGGTGGGTTTTTCAACGTATTTGATATTTTTGCATTTCCCGGAACAGCTACAATGCTTCGCACCCCATTGTTTCGCAACAGACCGATATTGGTGTTTTTAGGAAAGAAAGCCAAATAGGTTTTTTGGGGAATATACTCTATCAGTTCCACCTTGTTCTGTTTAAAAAGATCTTGAACGGTCTGAGAGGGAGTTTCATAAAATTGAACCCAGACAATGTAACCATTATCCATTTTTGAGGATTCTGGCATTTGGCTCCATTGAAATGTAGCAATATTTTCGGGCATGTTAAAAGTTTCACCCTGAAAATTAATGTCTGAGGAATTTTGGCCGAAGGACATTGAAAACACCAATGTTATAACCAAAAAGCAGATACTTTTTAAA
>JAPKFY010000061.1 GCA_026646335.1 Aequorivita sp.
AAGGCTGCATGATGAATATCTTCAGAAGCCGGAAGAGCCGAATTCAGGATCACCTTATGTCGCTTCAAGAGCGCTGGCTCAGTACGATGATTTTGCGGCGGCGGCTCACAGCAGCGGACATATTAGCTCCTTCCCCGATGCAGACGGAATTTACAGGCATTATCCTCTCCTGGTAAAAATTGATTCTCTCTTTTTTCCGACTGTGACACTCCAGGCATTCCTTGATAATATGGGTATCGCCTTCTCTGAGCTTAAGATTAACTGGGGTGAATCAATAACCGTGCCCGCTAAAAAAGAAAGTTTTCTCTCTCAGGATCTCAAAATACCGATAGATGAATCGGGTAATGTGTTTATTCCCTACCCCATAAAATGGAACGGGTTTGCTTAAAGTAGGACAACCCATAAAAATTATTGGGCATTCCATGGGCGGACTTTTGGCACGCGATTTTATTCTTAATCACGACGATACATGGCAGGACTTAAAAGCTTCAAAAGGCTTTAGAATGATCTTTCTTGGATCACCGCTTGGGGGCTCATTCAGAATTCCTTCGGTTTTGTTCGGAGAGGATGCCATAATCCAAAAGTTGAGCAAATTGGATCTTTTCCATACCAAAGAAGGGCTGCTTAAAATGTTCTCCCAACTTCCGGGTATTTTGGCCTTGCTGCCATTAACAACCGATCCCAAAAATGATTTCGCAAAAATGGAAACTTGGGAAAATATGCGGAAGTATTTCGGAAAATCCGATTGGCCATTACCGCTTAAATCTGATCTGGATTATTTCAAAAATTATCGCGATAACATATTAAAGAAAAGGGATGACATAGATTATTCAAGCATGGTTTATATTGCGGGAAAGGATAAAATGACACCCTGTGGTTATTACCTTGACGAAATTCCTCCGAAAAAACAACTGTATTTCCTTTACACCAGTGAAGGGGATCAAAGTGTTACTTGGGAATCCGGCATCCCCAAACAGCTTATTGAAGCCAATGCCGTTTATTACTCTCGAGTAACCCATGGCGCACTAGCCAATGAACCAGATCTTTTTAATGCTATAGAAGAAATACTTTCTACCGGTCAGACCAAATTGCTCCGCAATACCAAACCACTTTTGCGCGGGGAAGAAAAAATCTTTAGGGCAGAACCAGATATTGATTTTGATCTATCAGAAAATGGTTTGGAAAAAACTATCTTGGGTCTTGGTGATGAAAAGGAACCAGTTAGTAGCCAAATACCGGTAACGGTTACCGTTAGCAATGGCGATTTGCGGTATTCGGAGTATCCAATAATTGCCGGACACTTTTTGAATGATGGAGTGCTCTATGCCGAAAGGTCCATAGATAATTATCTAGACGGTAGCTTAACTTCAAAACACAGATTGGGGCTTTATCCTGGTGAAATTGGCACCAATGCCATATTTGGTAAAATGAATGAAAGCGATTTTGAGGGTGCAATTATTGTTGGACTTGGAGAACCAGACCAACTTACTTCTTTTCAACTTTCAAAATCTGTAGAACAAGGGGTGTTGAATTATTTATTAAGCATCCGAAGCACTGCCATTCCGAAAAAAGGCATTGGAGTTTCCTCTTTGATAGTTGCTACCGGTTATGGTGGGCTTTCAGTTGAAGGTTCCCTCAAAGCCATTATTGATGGGGTGAACCGCGCCAATGACAAAGTAAAAATGTTGTCTGATGAAGGTTACAGAACTGTTCAAAATATTGAAATTATTGAACTTTATGCAGACCGAGCTCTAAACTGTATGTATGTGCTCAACAAAATAGCCAATAAGGAAAATTCAACCTACAATATCATTATAGGCAATAAACGAATCAAAAACTTAATGGGTATCCAGAAAAGGACTCCATTGGACAATGCCGAGGATTGGTGGAATAGAATAACAATTAAGTACAAGGAAGCAAACGAACAAACCGGGGAACCTTCCAGTATGGTTTTTGGTTCTTCCACAGGTGATTCCAGGGAAGAAGAGAATGAACTGTACAGCAGTACTCCGTTGATAGACCTTTTTATCTCGGAAGTTTCTAGCAGTAACCAATGGTCTGCGTGTACTGCAAAAACTCTTTTCGAATTATTGATCCCCAATAATTTAAAGGAGAAACTTAAAAGAAAAGGAAATATTTCTTGGATACTCGACAACAAAACCGCTTCCTATCCTTGGGAATTACTTCAGGACAATACAACCAATGCCAAACCTCTTTGTATTAATGCTGGAATGATCCGGCAGTTATCCACCAAAGATTACAGGATCAATATAAAACGCGTGGCAGAAAAAGGGGCATTGATAATTGCCGATCCTATTCTGAATGGTTTTATCTCTCAATTGCCAGGAGCAAAAGAAGAGGGAATGATGGTTAAGGACACATTGGAAAACGTGGGTTATCCTACCACGCAACTCATAGGAACTGACGCCGAAAGTATAGTTAAGAATTTTTTCTGCAATGATTATACAATAATACATTTGGCAGGTCATGGGGTCTTCAATCCAAAATCCCCAAAAAAATCCGGAATGGTTATCGGGAAGGATATTTTTCTTACGGTATTTGAAATACAGCAGATGCCAGTAGTGCCGGAACTCGTTTTCGTTAACTGCTGTCACCTCGGTTATAGCAATGCGGAAGACGAAAAATTTTATCGCGATAGATATAAACTGGCCGCAAACATTGGCACCGAATTAATAAGCATAGGCGTGAAAGCTGTTATTGCCGCTGGCTGGGCCGTCAATGATGCTGCCGCATTGGATTTTGCGCATGTTTTCTACAGCAGTATGTTCTCTGGGGATAATTTTGGGGATGCTGTGAAAAATGCACGAAATTACATCTATGAAAAACACCCAGGCAACAATACTTGGGGTGCCTATCAATGTTATGGGGATCCTTTCTTCAAACTGAAAGGTATCTCTGTTGGCAAAGGATCTTGGTCGCCAAGTTATATTGTTCCGCAGGAAGCCGAGATAGATCTGGATAACCTTCTCAACCAATTACAGATGGCAACAAGTGCAGATAAAGACCATTTGGCAGAATTGAACACTATCATGACGGCGGTTGACAGAGATGTTTTCAGAACTCCTCAAATTATAGAGAGAGTGGCAAAAATTTACCAGGAACTGGCTATGTATATCGAGGCTGTTGGAAATTATGAAGAGCTCCTCAAAATGGAAAACGCAGATTTCTCTTTTTCTTGTATGGAAAAATATTGCAATACAAGGGCAAAGATGTACATCAGGGAAGTTTTTGAAAATGAAGAAACCACCGCAGCTTCTAAAAAAGAAGCCTATAAAAAAACGGAACGGGTTATCAGTGATCTTTCGGTATTGCTTTTTGCAGGCGAAACGGCCGAACGCCACAATCTTTTGGGAAGCGCCTATAAACGCTTGGCCATGTTGGCTCCAGATTCCAATAAGAGAACCACCGCCTATAAAAATGCAGTTTCACATTACGATAGGGCCAATGATAATAATTTCAATTCAAACAAAATTTATTCTATAACAAATTCCATCGAACTCTCTTGTTTGTTGGTGTTTAGTGGAGCCGTGAAACCTGGGGGTGAATTTACGGTAGATAGGAAAAAATATAAATTGAAAACTATTACCGAAGTGCAACAAATACTTGATGAGCAACAAAATAAATTAAAACAAAAATCAGAGTCCGAAGATCTTAATTATTGGGATATGATAGCCTTCTTGAATATTGATTTATGTCTTCTCCTGATTATTGAAGATGAAAAGATTGAAACAAAATGGGATGAGGTCATTCAAAACTTTAAGAAGATTTGGAAAAAAGCCGGTTCCGAAGCAAAAAAAGCGGCTGAGCTGGAACATCTTGAATTTTTAACCCAATCTCTTAATGTAGAGGCTGGTTTAAATGGCGAAGGCTATAAGCCGAACAGAGATTTGGAAACCCGAATAAGTGAATTGAGGACTGCATTGAGTGGCGTTAGAAAAAAAATGAAGTCAGAGAGCACTTTAAAAGCAAAGCCAAAAACGGCAAGACCAAGTCCGAAACCAAAACCGAAATCAAACTCGAAACCAAAACCTAAAAAATAGGTGAAAAGCCCAAAAGTTTGAAATAAAAAACCTTGTTGATATCTAATATCGTCAAGGTTTTTTATTTTACTGAGGATAAGCAGTGGCATAATCTTTCCACAAATATTACCTTTATCAAAATTTCTGTTTATGGAAGAAAAATTTAAAGCGATTGTCAATGATAACTTTGAGTTTTCATTGAATTCAAAAGATTTGGAAGCACTTGATGTCATTTCCGACAACAAAAAATCCAATATTATCTTTAATAATAAATCATTAGCGATTGAAATCTTTGAAACAGATTTTACTAAGAGAAGCTACACTATATCAATAAAAGGTAATCGCTATCAAGTTAGAATAGAAAACGAACTTGACGCACTCATTTCCAAGATGGGCTTATCGCTGGGCAATGCTTCGGTTGAAAACGAAATCCATGCCCCAATGCCCGGTTTGATTTTGGAAGTAAATGTTTCTGAGGGAGACATCGTAAAAAAGGGTGATTTCCTATGCGTTCTGGAAGCTATGAAAATGGAAAACACACTTACAGCTCCGCGCGATGGCGTTGTGAAATCTGTAAACATTTCCAAAGGTGAAACGGTTGATAAAGGAGAATTGCTAATTGAATTTGCGAAAAATGATTAAAAAAATATTAGTCGCCAACCGTGGCGAAATAGCTCTGCGAATAATGAAAACAGCCCAAAATATGGGCATTAAAACGGTTGCCGTTTTTTCCGAAGCAGATAGAAATGCCCCGCATGTAAAATTTGCAGACGAAGCCATTTGTATAGGCCCACCACCTTCCAACGAATCGTATTTATTGGGCGACAAAGTTATAAAAGTTGCTAAGGAATTAAACGTGGATGCAATCCATCCCGGATACGGATTTTTAAGTGAAAATGCTGAATTCGGAGAAAGTGTAGAAAAAAGTGGAATGATTTTTATCGGTCCAAGATCGCATGCCATTCGTATAATGGGGAGCAAGTTAGCTGCCAAAGATGCCGTAAAAAAATACAATATTCCAATGGTTCCCGGCACTGCTGAAGCCATTACCGATGTAAATGCAGCAAAGAAAGTTGCAAAAGAAATAGGTTTTCCAATCTTGATAAAAGCATCTGCCGGCGGCGGGGGAAAAGGAATGCGCATCGTTGAAAACGTCAGCGAATTTGAAGACCAAATGAAGCGCGCCATCAGCGAAGCCGAAAATGCTTTTGGTGACGGTTCTGTTTTTATTGAAAAGTTCGTGACTTCGCCAAGACATATTGAAATTCAGGTTTTGGCTGATAATTTTGGCAACACGGTTTATCTTTTTGAGCGTGAATGTAGCATTCAACGGCGTCATCAAAAAGTGGTGGAAGAAGCGCCTTCCACAGTTTTAACACCAGAATTGCGCAAAGAAATGGGCGAGGCAGCGGTAAAAGTTGCAAAAGCTTGTGATTATGTAGGTGCGGGAACCGTGGAATTTCTTTTGGATGATAAACTCAATTTCTATTTCCTCGAAATGAATACACGCTTACAAGTGGAGCATCCCGTAACTGAGATGATTACAGGTCTCGATTTAGTGGAACAGCAGATAAATGTTGCAAATAACGAAAAGCTTTCCTTTTCCCAAGAAGAATTAAAAATCACTGGCCACGCTTTTGAATTGCGTGTTTATGCCGAAGATCCGCTGAACAATTTTATGCCCAGTGTTGGAAAATTGGAAGTGTACCGTCCGCCGAGCGGAAAAAACATTCGTGTGGATGATGGGTTTACGGAAGGAATGCAAGTTCCAATTCAGTACGATCCGATGCTTTCAAAATTGATTAGCTACGGAAAAACCCGAAATGAGGCGATGCAAACAATGCTGGAAGCTATTTCAGGATATGGTATTGAGGGAGTTAGCACAACCCTTCCTTTTGGAAAATTCGTCTTTGAGCACGAAGCCTTCCGAAGTGGAAATTTTGACACCAATTTTGTGAAAAAGTACTATTCCGAAGAAAAGTTAAAAGCCATAAATGAAGAAGAAGCAAAGGTTGCGGCGCTTTTCGCATTGAAACAATATTTAACGGATTCAAAAAAACTTCGATTACCGAAATAAAACCTCTGTGTCCTCTGTGCCTTTGTGGTTATTTTTCATCACAGAGTCACAGGGAACACAGAGAAAAGCATAGACTTATATGACCGACAACAATAAAAAACTGCACCAAATAATTTCCGAAGCAAAAATGGGCGGCGGAGAAAAACGAATTGCAAAACAACACGAAAAGAAAAAACTTACCGCCCGTGAGCGATTAGAATATCTTCTCGACGAAGGGTCTTTTGAAGAAATGGGCATCCTCGTAACCCATCGAACCACCGATTTTGATATGCAAAAAGAAATCTACTATGGCGACGGCGTTGTAACGGGCTACGGAACAATCAACGGCCGTTTGGTTTATGTTTTCGCACAGGATTTCACGGTTTTTGGAGGTGCGCTTTCAGAAACCCACGCTGAGAAAATATGTAAAATAATGGACCATGCCATTAGTGTTGGTGCGCCTTTGATTGGATTGAACGATTCCGGCGGCGCACGAATTCAGGAAGGGGTTCGATCTTTGGGTGGCTATGCAGATATTTTTTACAGAAATGTGCAGGCTTCGGGCGTAGTGCCACAGATTTCAGCAATTATGGGGCCGTGTGCCGGTGGAGCAGTGTATTCTCCTGCAATGACTGATTTCACTTTAATGGTGCAGGACAGCAGTTACATGTTTGTTACTGGACCCAATGTGGTAAAAACCGTTACCAATGAAAATGTAACCTCTGAAGAATTGGGCGGTGCGCGAACCCACGCTACCAAAAGCGGCGTAACGCACTTTACTGCTGCCAATGATATTGTGTGTTTGGAACAGATTAAAACCTTGCTAAGTTATCTTCCGCAGAACAATAAAACGGTTGCCGAAAAACTACCTTTTGAAGCTTCGGATGAATTTCGGGATGAATTGGAAACCATAATCCCAGATTCCGCGAACAAGCCGTACGATATGCACGAAGTCATTAAGGGAATTATCGATGCCGATTCTTTCTTTGAAGTGCATAAAGATTATGCGGATAATATTATTGTTGGTTTCGCAAGATTAGGCGGAAGAAGTATCGGGATAGTCGCAAACCAGCCGATGAGTTTGGCGGGTGTTTTGGATGTTGATAGTTCCAAAAAAGGTGCGCGGTTCACGCGTTTTTGTGATTGTTTCAATATTCCGCTTTTGGTTTTGGTAGATGTGCCGGGCTTCCTGCCGGGAACGGACCAGGAATGGAACGGGATTATTCTGAATGGCGCAAAATTGCTTTATGCTTTGAGCGAAGCAACCGTGCCGCGCGTTACAGTAATCACTCGAAAAGCTTACGGAGGCGCTTATGACGTAATGAACAGCAAACACATTGGCGCAGATATGAATTACGCCTGGCCAACTGCCGAAATTGCTGTGATGGGAGCCAAAGGAGCCAGTGAGATTATTTTTAGAAAAGAAATTACTGAAGCGGAAAATCCTGAGTTAAAACTATCGGAAAAAGAAGCTGAGTATGCCGGAAAATTTGCAAATCCTTTTAAAGCAGCCCAACGTGGTTTTATTGACGAAGTAATCCAGCCAAGGGAATCACGGAGAAAATTGTTGAAGGCGTTTGCAATGTTGGAAACCAAAGACGTGCCACGACCTAACAGGAAGCATGGTAATATTCCGTTGTAAATATCCTCCTAAAATAATTGGAGATTGAATTAATAAATAACAGAAACTGACATTTTCAGTTCGAGCGCTGTAGAAACCTTATTCGAACCATTGGACAGTTTTTTTCAGGAAATGATTGTTGTCATAAATAAGCGTGTGTACAATTCATAAATTTATTAATTAAACCCCTCCGTAAATGTCAATAGCAAACTTCGACATTCAAGGCTTGACAGACTCTGAAGTTCTGGCTTCGCGAAAAAAATTCGGAAGTAATGTTCTTGAATCAAAAAAGAAGAATCACTTTCTTGAAGCAATAAAGGGTTTGGCTAGGGAACCAATGGTTATTTTATTACTGGTTGCGGCCACGTTGTATTTTTTCACTGGCAATACGGGTGACGGAATATTTCTTGCAGCCGCAATTCTTTTAGTTGCTGCAATTTCGCTCTATCAAGATGCAAAAACGCACAATGCGCTCGAAAAACTGAAAGAACTTTCACAGCCCCATTGTAAAGTAATCCGAAATGGGATAGTTGTTGAAATTTACAGCCAAGATGTTGTAGTCGGAGATTTTTTGATGGTAGAAGAGGGTACAACCATCGTTGCAGACGCCACTATTGTTCATTCCAATGACTTTTCGGTTAACGAATCCATTTTAACGGGAGAATCCTTTTCAGTTGAAAAAGATGCTTTTTCTGAGGACAACAAAATTTATATGGGCACCCAAGTGGGAGGAGGGCTTGCCATTGCGGAAATATTTGCGGTAGGCAATCAAACAAAGGTTGGGAAAATAGGCAAAAGCATTGAAGCCATTTCTTCCGAGAAATCCACGCTTGAACTCCAAATAAACAATTTTGTAAAAAAGATGGTAATCGTGGGAGCGGTTGTTTTTCTATTGGTTTGGGGCATCAATTATTACAATTCCGAAGATGTTTTGGACAGTCTTTTAAAGGCACTTACCCTTGCAATGAGCATTTTGCCGGAGGAAATTCCAGTGGCCTTTACCACCTTTATGGCTATTGGCGCTTGGCGACTTATGAATATGGGCGTTATCGTAAAACAGATGAAAACTGTAGAATCTCTTGGCAGTGCTACCGTGATTTGTGTAGACAAAACGGGCACGATTACCGAGAATAGAATGCGCCTCGATAAGGTTTATACTTTGGAAACCGATAAAATCACCTTGGTTGAAGAAACGCTTTCTGAAAGTGAAAAGGAGCTAATAACCACAGCAATGTGGGCCAGCGAGCCCATTTCTTTTGATACAATGGAACAATCGCTTCATAAATTTTACAGTTCCATTGTTAAAAATGATGAAAGGCCCAATTTCAAAATGGTGCACGAATATCCATTGGGAGGCAAACCCCCGATGATGACGCACATTTTTGAAAACGCGGAAGGCAATCGAATCATCGCGGCCAAAGGAGCGCCCGAGGCTATGATGGCCGTTTCAAATTTGAGCGGGGAGCAAAAGAAGGAGTTAAAACTTAAAATAGCTTCATTAGCTGCAGAAGGTTACCGTGTTTTAGGAGTTGGAATTTCAAAGTTTGAAGGAACTGATTGGCCTAAAAAGCAACAAGATTTCCGTTTTGTATTTAAAGGATTGTTGGCTTTTTATGATCCACCAAAAGCAAATATTGAAAAAGTATTTCAGGATTTTTACAATGCTGGAATTGCTGTTAAAATCATCACTGGCGATATTGCGGAAACTACTGCCGCCATTGCAAAAAAGGTAAATTTTAAAGGTTGCGAAGAGGTTATTTCAGGTGATGACCTTGTAAATTTGAATGATACCGAACTGCAAAAAATTACTTCAGAAAAAAATATTTTTGCACGCATGTTTCCAGAGGCGAAGCTTAAAATAATCAAAGCCCTCAAGGCGCAAGGTCACATTGTTGCAATGACAGGCGATGGTGTAAATGACGGCCCGGCACTTAAAGCTGCAAATATTGGTGTGGCTATGGGAAAGAAGGGAACTGAAATAGCAAAACAATCTGCTTCACTGATTCTTGTAGATGATGACCTTTCCAAAATGGTGGAGGCGGTGGCTATGGGTAGAAAAATCTATTTCAATCTTAAAAAAGCCATTCAATATATAATTTCAATCCATATTCCAATTATACTTACCGTTTTTATTCCGCTGGTGTTGGGTTGGGTCTATCCCAATATATTCACGCCCGTACACGTAATTCTGTTGGAATTGATAATGGGACCAACTTGTTCCATAGTTTATGAAAACGAACCGCTGGAAAAGGATTCCATGCTTCAAAAACCGAGACCTGTAAGCAGTACTTTTTTTAATTGGGGCGAACTTTTCACAAGTGTAATCCAAGGATTGGCAATTACGGCTGGGGTGCTTGCAGTATATCAAATAGCTGTAAATAATGGTGCTAACGAAGCAATAACCCGAACAATGGTCTTTACTGCGCTCATCACTGCCAACATTATGCTCACTTTCGTAAACCGTTCTTTTATCCATTCCATTTTCGAAACCTTTAAATATAAAAACAATTTGGTCCCGATTATTGTAGGCATTACCATTGGCATAACGCTATTACTTCTTTTTGTGCCACCCTTCACTAAATTTTTCGAATTTGAAAGACTTGATTTAAACCAGATTGGCATTAGTGTTGGGATTGGAATGTTGAGTGCATTGTGGTATGAAATCGTAAAATGGTGGAAACGCCAACAATTTTCGAAAAACCCTCTTTCTGTGAAATAACGCGATTTAAGTTGTTGATAAAGAGCATCAGACTGATTTTTATCATTGTAAATGACTTATTTCCGAGGTAATTTGGGATACTATTTAACTAGAATCCAAAACATAATGAAGAAATATGGAGCTTTACTTACAACGGCAATTCTGCTAATTTCATTTAGCGTGAAAGCACAGGAAAAATGGTCTGTGGAGTTCAGGCCCGGTCTTAATTTTCCCACGAGTGATGTGGGCAATACCGACACAAAAATTGGTTTTGGTTTTGAACTTACGGGCGCCTACAAAATTATGCCCCATTTGGCTGCCTATGCGGGTTGGGGCTTGAACGAGTTTAGGGGTGAAGATAGTTTTTTAGCAGAGGACATAACTGTTAAGGAAACGGGATACACGTTTGGTTTCCAAATTATACATCCCATTGGCACATCCTCATTATCTTACTTAGCACGGGCTGGCGCGATTTATAATCACATAGAAATAGAAAACAATACTGGCGATATTTCTGCGGACTCGGGCCATGGTTTTGGATGGCAAGTGGCAGCTGGCATTGATTATGAGTTCGCCCCCAATCTTTCTTTGCGCCCCATGCTTCGGTACCGCTCTCTTTCACGGGACGTGGAAATTGAAAATGTTTCCACAGACCTAAAGCTCAATTATATCTCTTTTGGGATTGGGTTGGCTTTTGAATTTTGAAATAGAATATATGATAGTTCTTTAAATTGAACGATTTTTTAATATTTTTTGAATCCACAAAAAGCATTTTAAATGAAAATTGCATTCTTCATCTTTCTCTCTATTCACGGTCTTATTCATTTGATGGGATTTTTGAAAGCTTTTGGCTTTGCTGAAATTCCGCAACTGTCGCAAAATTTTTCAAAACTTGAGGGGATTTTGTGGCTTATTATTGTTCTGGCTTTTGTGTTTGTGGGAGTACTTTTTCTGATGAAAAACAATCTTTGGTTTTGGATAGCTATAGGGGCAGTACTGATTTCACAAATATTGATTATTATAAATTGGCTGGATGCGAAATTCGGCACCATTGCCAACTTGATTGTGTTGATAGTTGCCATCATAGCAGTGGCTGCCTGGAATTTTGAAAGGCAATACAAGCAGGATGTATCCCAATCTTCCAAAAACGCAACTATTTCCGAAGAATTAATTTCCGAAATTGATATTGAGCATCTTCCCATTCCAGTTCAAAAATATCTGAAATATGTTGGGGTGCTCGGCAAGCCCAAAATAAAAACGGTCAAAGCTATCTTTAAAGGCGAAATGCGTGAAAAGGGAAAAGATTGGTTTGCTTTCACTTCAGAACAATACAATTTTTTTGAAAATCCTACGCGGTTGTTTTTTATGAAAGCGAATTTCAAAGGCTTGCCTACACAAGGGTACCATAGATATAAAGACGGGAAAGCTTCAATGCTTATAAAATTGCTATCCCTTTTTCCGGTTGTGGATACAAAAGCACCAGAAATGTTCAAAACAGAAACCGTAACCTTTTTTAATGACATGTGTCTTTTTGCCCCTGCGGCATTAATTGATGAACGTATTGAATGGCTAACTTTGGAAAATAATTCGGTAAAGGCAGTTTTCCTCAATGGAGAAGTTTCAATTTCGGCGATTCTATATTTCAATGAAATGGGGCAATTGATCAATTTTATTTCAGAAGATAGGGTGGATGTTAATTCCAACCAAAGCGTACCGTTTTCTACACCAGTTACAGAATACGGCATACTGAACGGTTATAATCTACCCATTGCTGCAGATGCAGTTTGGCACTTTCCTGATGGGGATTTTGTGTACGGAAAGTTTTATCTGCAGGACGTTTATTATAATTCGAAAAACTCAGATTAAAAAAATGGCTGCTTCAAAAAACAATAAACTTCTGTTCATAAAAAGCGTACACACGGTTATATGGCTTTTTTTCAATGTGGTAATTTTCTATCTTTTATATGCGGCCATTACTGACAAGATTGATATGTGGGTTTGGGCTTGTATAAGTCTTGTTTTGTTAGAGGGCTTGGTTTTACTAACTTTCAAAATGTTTTGTCCTCTCACTATTATAGCGCGAAAATATTCAGATTCAACGAAAGAAAATTTTGATATTTTTCTTCCGAATTGGTTGGCGAAGTACAACAAACTTATTTACACTGCTATTTTCTGCATAGCCGTAATTATTGTGGTTTACAGATTGGTTGTTGATTAAAATTACAGAAAGACCGTTTTCACCCATAAAATATGTAGGGTTGGTTATTATTCTTTTATGGCAATTCAAAATTGTGTGTGGTTTCTTTTGGGTAAGTTAAGAGACTGCTATTGCATTAATTTCTATAAATCTTAAATACTATCGCGAATTACTTCTTTTAATTTTATATTCTCAAAACCAGGATAGATATTCTTAAATTCAACGGTTTCCCCTGCGTCGTTCTTTCCTTGCAATTCGTATTTAATGACCACTTTAGTTCCTAGTGGCGCGTAATAATAGACAATCCAAGCATCAGATTCCCTTAGGCCAATACAGCCATTGGACGAAGCTTTCTCCAAAGTAGCCAAGTTGGTCGTGGGATGGATAAGTTGGCCAACACTACGGCCATTTATTGAAGGTTCCAACCAAGGAATAGCGGGTAAAGTGGTTCTTTTTCCATCATCTCGATTTGTTTTTTCGTATTTACGGTTATCCACAGGATTTGCTACCACTGGTTCTTTATTAACTCGAATTATTTCACCTATGCCCGTTTTTGTTCTCATATCCACTTCCCCTTTGGCCATGGCCATATATTTTTTTCCGGTTTTTCCAACTCTCACGGGAAACTTATATATCTCTACCTCATCCTGAATTATTCTAAGCCTAAATTCTGGAATGTTTAGTTCTAAATAAGTATTGCATAACAAAGCTCGCAGGTTTTGAGTTTCAATTGAATCTGGAATAACTAAAACCTGATCCTTTTTCAGAGCTATTAGTGATCGGGAGTCTTCATTGAAAATCCCTTTATCCATTAGGTAATAATAATCTGTATGGGCCAAAGTGTCCAGAATCCAATTGTTGTGATGAACAATTATATACTCATCAATATGATAATTGTGGGTTTGGTTATGTTCCGCAACAATACTATCCATCCATTTAAAGTAGGAACGAATAGGAACATCTTTATTGATGACTACTTCAATAGGGGTTGAACTTACTTCTTGTTTAAAACTGTCAGTTTCAACTACCTCATTTTTGTTATTTGATTTCTCTTCATTATTAACTTTATTGGTGTTTAAGCAACCTACAAATATGAAAGAGAAAATAAGCAGTAAAATATTTTTCATCTGTTTATTCTTTAAAAGGATCTTATTCAAACACAAGTTAGGGGCCTGTCATAGAGCTGTATTAGAGATTTCAAATTGTTTTGTTGAAAATAGAAACGGCGAAAAAAGTTCACTCTAATTTAAATATCAAAGTTGAGAAGTTAATTGTCAAAATAGTATGACATTGATCATTACAACAATTATTTTTTCTTTAGAAAGATGCTTTGCAGCTTGGGATTTGCCAATACTGACACAAATCATATTTTTTGGAATTAATCAAACTTATATTTGATGTTCATCTAATTCGAATGTCACAACCAACTTCCTTTTTAGACCGCACCAAATCGTTTTTCGCCGAAATTGGCGATATGACCTTATTTGCTGGGCGTTTTTTCGGGGAAGTGTTCAGGTCGCCTTTTGAATTTAAGGAATTGCTTAGGCAGTGCTACAATATGGGTAACCGGTCCTTGTTTTTGGTCGTGGTTACTGGTTTTATTTTAGGTTTGGTTTTTACCCTACAATCTCGGCCCACATTGATGCAATTCGGTGCAGAATCATGGATGGCTTCTATGATCAGTCTTTCCATTGTTAGGGAAATCGGGCCGGTGATTATCGCGTTGATCTGTGCCGGAAGAATTGGTTCTGGAATAGGAGCAGAACTGGGTTCAATGAAAGTGACAGAACAAATAGATGCCATGGAAGTTTCGGGAACCAATCCCTTTAAATATCTGGTTGTTACTCGTATTTTGGCAGTTACCCTTATGTTGCCTTTATTGGTAATTTTGGGTGATACCATCGCACTAATTGGTTCCGCAATTGTGGAAAACCTAAAAGGTGGAGTTTCCTTCACCCTTTATTTCAACCAAGTTTTTGATGCCTTGAAATTTAGCGACGTTTTTCCCGCTACTATCAAAACGTTTTTCTTTGGCTTTGCAATTGGCCTTGTGGGTACTTACAAAGGATATAATTGTTCCAAGGGAACAGTTGGGGTGGGAGAGGCATCAAACTCGGCCGTTGTTTATGCTTCCATGTTGCTATTTATAATTGACTTTATCGCCGTTTTTGTAACCGATATATTTTTTGAGCTATAAATGAATAACAAAGAAAACATAAAACCTGTATTAGAGCTAAAAGACATTAAAAAGAGCTTTGGCGACAACCATGTGCTCAAGGGATTCAGTTTGAAGCTTTATGAAGGGGAAAATCTCGTCATAATGGGGAAATCTGGTTCAGGTAAATCGGTTATGGTTAAGTGTATTGTAGGTTTGATTCAACCAGATAGTGGAAGTATCACCATCAAAGATCATGATATCATCACTATGGGCCAAACGGAATTAGATTTTTTGCGTACCGAAATCGGTTTTCTTTTCCAAGGAAGTGCCTTGTACGATTCTATGACTGTACGTGAAAATCTTGAATTTCCACTTCGGCGCCATAAAGATAAAGTCAAAAACTTTAAGAGTACCGAAGAATCTGTAAAGGAAGCGCTTAAAAGCGTGGGGCTTTTACACGCCATCGATTTGATGCCTTCGGAACTTTCAGGTGGAATGCAACGCAGAGTAGCATTGGCTCGTGCATTGATTTTAAAGCCGAAAATTATCATGTACGACGAGCCAACGACAGGTTTAGACCCTATTACTGCTAACGAAATAATTCAGCTTATGCGAAGCATTCAAAAAGAATACAACACATCATCGCTTATTATAACGCACGATGTAGATTGTGCGAGGGTTATTTCAAACCGAATGATCTTGTTGGTGGATGGAATCAATTATGCCGAGGGTACTTATGAAGAGCTTTCAAATTCGAGCGACCCACAAACTAGTGCATTTTTTAAAAATTAATTTTTATGGGAAAAACAACTTCAAAAAAAATAAGAGTCGGAATCTTTGTAGTCGTGGGAACTATTATTCTCGTGGGAGCACTCTATTTCATTGGGTCACGACAACACATCTTCACCAAGAATATTCAATTGTATGCAGTTTTTGACAATGTGAGCGGACTTCAATTAGGAAATAATGTGCGCTATTCTGGAATCAATGTTGGGACGGTATCGAAGATTGAAATGACAGAAGTGGGCAAGATTACTATCGAAATGACGGTAGAAGAAAAGGCTGCCTATTTTATTAAAAAAAATGCTGAAGCTTCAATCAGTTCGGATGGATTGGTTGGGAGCATGGTGGTGAATATTTATCCCGGAAGCGAATTGCAAGGGGCAAACGTTGTTTCGGGAGACACCATTCAAACATCCATTAAAGTTAGTATAGATGATATGCTTTCAACGTTAAGAGCTACCAATGAGGATCTATCAAAAATATCCAATCAAATCCTAATGGGTAAAGGAACTTTAGGTGTATTGATCAACGACACAATTTTGGCTCAAAATATTCAGCAAACACTTGTAGAGCTTAGAAAAACTTCTGAAGGAACTGGGGTGGCAATGGCTAAAATCAATCAGATCATCTCAAAAATCAACTATGACGAAAGTGCTGCTGCGGTAATTTTGAGTGATACTGCAACCGCAAATCAATTAAGAACAGTATTTGCCAACCTAAAAACATCTAGCGAAGATATTAATGCGGTTACGAAAAACCTGGATGATTATATAAAGGAAATAAAATCGAGTAAAGGAGCGCTCAATCATATTACCCAAGATGAAACTTTTGTAAGGGAGATAGATTCGACAATGATCCAAATAAAGGAAGCCTCTGAAAAACTGAACCAAAACATGGAGGCCTTGCAGCACAACTTCTTCTTCCGCGGATATTTTAAAAAACTTGAGCGGCAAGAAAGGAGAGAAGCCAAGGAAAACTGATTTTAATGTGGTATTTTCGTTCTTTAAAAACCAACCAAAAGAATTTTTGCATGCTCACAGATTTAAAAGAAAATTTCACACATATTTTTGAAGACGCACTTATTGCGGAAATCAACGAAGTGGGAATTTTAAAAGAAGTAAAAGAAGGCGAAAAGCTAATAGAGATCGGCGATTATGTAAGGTCTATGCCCTTGCTAATTTCTGGAGCTGTAAAAATTTTAAGGGAAGATGATAATGGAGACGAGCTGTTGCTCTATTTCTTAGAACGGGGCGACACTTGCGCTATGACTTTAACCTGCTGTTTAGGCCAAAAGAAGAGTGAAATTCGCGCTATTGCGGAACTTGACACCACCCTAATTATGATCCCCATCCAAAAAATGGAGGAGTGGACAGGCAAGTATAAAAGTTGGCGCAATTTTGTTTTCCAAAGTTACCACGAACGCCTTACGGAAATGCTCGAAACCATTGACAGCATTGCTTTTTTTAATATGGATGAGCGCTTGGTGAAATATCTTCAAAACAAACAAAAGGTTACCAATGATTCTTTGATTAATTCCACACATCAGGAAATAGCTTATGAGCTTAACACATCGCGGGTTGTAGTTTCGCGTTTGCTGAAAAAATTGGAATCACTTGGAAAAATTGAACTTTACAGAAATAGCATTAAAATAGTTTCGCTATAGTTTTGCGATTGGTATTTTCTTCAGCTTTGATCGCATTGTAACTTTTGTTACTGTAAGTTCTGCGTTATAGTATTAATTTTGATACGTACACAACCTAAATCTCGAAGCATGAAATTTTTAGCAACGCTTTTTTTCATAATGTTTTTAACGGGCTGTAATACCCATAACAAGAGTGAGTATTTGGCGATAACCGAAAACAATGGAAATACCGAACTTGAATTCGATCAAGAGCACCCAGGGAAAAAATTGATGGAAAACAATTGTTACGTTTGCCACAACCCAAAAACTTCTGAGGAAGCAATGATTGCACCGCCAATGGGTGCCGTGAAAATGCACTATATTACTGAAGATACTTCAAAAGAAGATTTTATTGAAGCGATGATTGAGTGGTCTAATAACCCTTCCGAAGAAACATCAAAAATGCCTGGGGCGATTAAGAAATTTGGGTTGATGCCCTATCAATTCTACCCAGAGGAAACCATTCTGCAAATCGCGGATTATATGTTCGAAAATGAAATAGAAGAGCCTGTATGGTTTGAGGAACACTACAGCAAAATGCACGGCGACCGACCAGGAATGAAAGGCAAAAAAGGTCAAGGAAAAGGAATGGGCAAAAACCAAGCGAACAATACACAACTTTCTGTTGAAGAACGCGGAATGCAAATGGCCCAAACCACCAAAGCCGAACTGGGTAAAAACCTGATGGGCCAGATACAGAAAAACGGAGTGATTGCCGCTCTCGATTTTTGCAATATCCAAGCAATGCCTATTACCGACAGTATGGCTACAGTTCATAAAGCACACATAAAACGCGTAACCGATAAACCTAGAAATCCTAAAAACAAGGCGAATGCTGCCGAACTACAATATTTAGAAAATTTCAAAAAGCAAATTGCTGCGGGTGGCGAAGTAAAGCCTATTACAGTACAAATGGGCAACGAAACCCATTTTTACTACCCAATAACCACAAATTCCATGTGCCTAAAATGCCACGGAACTCCAGATAAAGAACTGGAAACCCTCACTCTATTAAAAATTAAGGAACTTTATCCAAACGACAAGGCTACGGGCTATAACGAAAATGAGGTTCGCGGAATTTGGAGTATAAATTTCAACGAAAACTAAAATGAACTTAGACGAAATATTTTGGAACGATAAATATATCACAGGGGCGGGATGCCGCCGAGATGCAGCATGGTCAAGAGATTGGTAAATGAGAAGACATCCGGAAAGTAG
>JAPKFY010000062.1 GCA_026646335.1 Aequorivita sp.
CTCGGTTTCGGCTGGCAGGTCTTCTAAAAAGTATTTGGATGCGAACCGCGCGGCGTCCGCCTTTTTCCATGCCACGTTGTAAAAATGGTCAAACTGTTTCAGCTTATCTTTTAATTCTTCAGAAGGGTTTTTCATTTGCGCCACCCGATCTTCAAGGGTTTTGCCTTTTGTTTTTTCTGCCAAAGACTTAAAATCGGCTTCATATTTTTCAATAAACTGTCGAAGTGTTAAGCTTATTTTGCCCGTTTCCCGGTTGTATCCGGCATCTTTCCAATACAGATTCTCAAAGTAATCCTCCATTGTCGGATTTTGTGGCAAGCGCTGCTGTCCTTGGCTATTTACTAGGTTTTCAAGTTTGGTGCAGTAGAGTTCCAAATAACGGAATGATGCACTCTGGAAACCACTAGCGGGCGTAAGTGTGGAGCGGAAAACATTATAGTCGTCATAACTCATGCCGTCTTTCATGATATCGAAAGAGGTGATGAGCATGCGGGTGTATCTTTTTAAGCGGTCTAATTTTGTTAGCCAAATTTCTTCAGAAAGGTTTTCGCCCTCGGAAAGTTGCTTTATTTCGTGAATCATCATTTTTAGGGTGAGTTCCGTTACCTGATGGTACATCACGAATATTTCTTCATCCTTAAAATCAGTTCGTGTTTTTTGAAGCGAAAGCAAGGTGTCTACTTGAATATAATCCCAATAATTAATAGGTTTTGCCTGAAGTAGCCCTTTTAAATATGTTTCTGGGTTTTCGCCAAGAGCGATATATTTTTCTTCAATCGCTTTTATTAATTCGTTGTTTTCCATTCTTTTTTTTTTTTTTGAAAAGTGGTTTTAAAAAAGGAGATTTTTAAACGTTTCTAAAAATAAGGGATATTTTTCTATTTTTTGAAATATTCTCAAATGAGTTTAAAAGAAAAAGCCTTGTTGCAAAATTTTGCAACAAGGCTTTTTCTAAAAATATATTTAAAGGGCTATTAATAAAAATTAGCGCGATTATCTTCAATGTTGGCTTTCTTTTTAAGGGCGTTGTAAACTTGGTTCTGTGCGCCTGGAGCCGCTTTAGAGCTCATCTGGTTGGCGTAGTTTACATAGGAGTCCATTTTTGGGGCTGGATTGAACGCCGTAACTTTTACTTTGTAAACGCCATTTTTTCCGTCTATCAATGGAGTTGTTTCCCCAGGTTTGGTTCCAAAGGCCATACCCACAACTTTCGGTTCGCTAGTGGAGCCTATTAGTGGATTTGCCATAGTAATTCCCGTAGCGGTTTGCACTATCACGTTTTGACTTGCAGCAACCTCTTCAAGGGTTGTTCCTTTTATTGATTCTTGTATTTTTTTAGCTTTTTTCTCGTTGCGCAAAATAGGTGTTACCGTTGCAGAAGCATCTGCAACTGCCATAAGGCCTTTAGGATTTTTACGGGTGAGCTGTGCTATAACATAACCGTTTGGCACACTGAAACGTTTGGTGTTGCCAACTTTGGTATCTTCATTAAACGCCCAGTTAACTATAGTTCGGTTTTCGCCTATACCGGGAATGTTGGAATCCATATTGCCCATTTTGTTAACGGGTTTTAATTCAAGATTTTGTGCTTTAGCCAACTCTGTAAAATCGCCATCTTTTACTGCAACTTCAAATTTTGAAGCATCTGAAAATACTTGGTTTGTGGTTTTGTCTGAAGGCTCAATGTTTTTTACAACAGTTGCAAGTTTAATGGCTGGTTTTGCGCCAGACTGCTTGCCAACTTCAACTACGTGATAACCAAAATCAGTTTCAACAAGACCGATTGTACCCGTTGAGTTGTTGAAGATAAAATTGTCAAAAGGAGGTACCATTCTTCCAGGAGTTGAATTTCCTAGGTCACCACCATTGTCTTTGGAGCTGTCGTCAGAAAATTTTGTAGCAAGCTCAGCAAATTTTGATTTGTCTTTTTTCACAACACTCAAAATGCTATCGGCCAATTTTTGAGCTGCTTCCTTGGTTCTTGTAACAGTTTCAGGAGCGCGCATAGTACCAACGTAACGAATCAAGATATGTTTTGACTCCGCGGAGTCAGGCATTTTTTTGGTATCTAAAACTTTGGAAAGATAAAGGGTGCTTTCCACAGTATAGGGTCCATAGATGTCTCCTTTGTTTAAATTGATAAGTGTATCAGCAGCGGTAGGTGGAAGGTCTTTTTTGAACATCCAACGGTCGTAATAAGGAACATCGGAATGTGTATTCACGTATTCTTCGTAATTTTTTGTATTTCTAAAGCCAGCGATAGTATCGTTTGCTTTTGTGTCTTGGTTAAACTCAACCTTGTCGTTTAACAAAGTGGCTATCGTTGTTTTTGCTTCCTCAGTGTCAGCTACAGATGGTTTTTCAGCAAAAAACACATATTGGATATCTGCTTGGGGCTCCACCTGAAAATCGTTGGGGTGAGCAGCAACGTATTTTTTAATTTCTTCGTCAGAAACCTTTACATCTTCATCGGCAATCTTGCTATAAGGAACCAACAGATACTGAAAGTTTAAGTTGTCGTTCTGAAAATGATATTCTTGTTCCCCTTCAGCAACAGTGGAGCGAAGTCCGCCTTTTATCATATTATTATAGGTGGTTTGAAGCACACCTTTTGCAATGTCTTCTTCAAACTTAAGCCATTGCTTATACATTTCTGGAGAAGAGGCTTTAATGCTTGCGATATATTCCTGGATTTTACCATCATCTACTTGTCCTGCTTCGTTCAAGAAGGTTGGATTGCTGGCCAATTGGGTTTTTAGGGCATTGTCTAATTGGGCTTTCTCAACGGTAAGTCCAGCTTTTTCAATCTGCTCGTCCATAATAACATTTCGCAGTTCACGATCCCAAACCATGTTCATAGCTTGAGTGGTATTTCCGTTTGGTCCCATGTTGCGTTGCGTGGCTTCCACTTCTTCCATAAAACTTTGTCTGGAGATGTCTGTGCCGTTAATGGTAGCGATAGTGTCCTGTCCCTTTGGGCCACTACTGCCTTTGGTTAACACATCACTTAAAATAAAGGCAAAAAGCGCCAATGCAATAATAAGGATAAGGAATATCCCTCTTTTTCTAATACTGTTTAAGATTGCCATTTGATGTTCAAATTTATCTCCCTTTACATCGGTTTTGCCAGATGAAAAGGCTTTTGGTTGTGAATTCCTTTTATCCCTTAATGTTAATCAAGGTTTTAGAGGATTTGTTTTTTAGATTATTTAGGTGGCGAAAATACCATTTTCCCTGCATTAATAAAAAAGTATATTGAAAAAATTGTGGAAATGTTCAAAATCTAATCTTCATGGATAATTTTGAGTTCCACAAGTTCAATTTTTGTATTGGAAACTTCCAGAATTGTGAAGATAAATTTATCGATTTCAACGGTTTCGCCTTTTTCTGGAATTTCTTCGGTGTGATTCACGATTAGACCACCCAGGGTTTCATAGTTTTCACTTTCCTCCAAATCAAGTTTGTAGTTTTCGTTGAGGTAATCTACTTCCAAACGGGCAGAAAATTTAAAATGGTCTTCGCCAAGTTCTTCTTCAATAAGCGCGATGCTGTCGTGTTCGTCTTGAATTTCGCCGAAAAGCTCTTCAATAATATCTTCAACGGTAATAATTCCGCTGGTTCCGCCATATTCGTCAATTACAACGGCAAGGCTTTTTCTTTTTTTGCTGAGGATACCTAGCACATCTTTAACGAGCATGGTTTCAGGTACAAAAACCACTGGCATCAATACTTTTTTAAGGTTTGCAGGTTTTTTAAAAAGCTCGAAGGAATGTATGTAGCCTAAAATATCGTCTATGTTTTCGTTGTAAACCAATATTTTTGAAAGACCAGTTTCAGTAAAAAGTTTGGCGAGTTCCTTTGGCGATGTGTCAATATCTACCGCCACAACCTCTGTTCGGGGAATCATGGCTTCGCGTGATTTCACTTCAGAAAAATCCAGTGCGTTTTGGAATATCTGTATTTCCGAATCCATTTCTTCCTTGGTTTCGGCAATTTCCATTTGTTCGGAAATGTAATTGCCAAGTTCTAGTTTGCTGAAAGTTAATTGTACTGTATCCCCTTCAGATTTGAAAATAAGCTTAAGCACCAAGTCTGAAATCCAAATAATAAATTCAGAGACCAATGAAAAAAGTACATAGAAGAAGTAAGCGGGAACGGCAAAGACCTTTACCAAACTGTTGGCGTAGATTTGAAAAAATACCTTTGGCAGAAATTCTGCGGTCAATAAAATTACCAATGTGGAAATAATGGTCTGCACCAACAACCCGCTGAAACCTGCCAGCGGAATATATTCCATCAAAAGATCACCCATAAAAAAGCCGTAAATAACAAGGGCGATGTTATTGCCCACAAGCATCGTAGCAATAAATTTTGAAGGGCGCTTGGTTATTTTTTTAAGGACTCCAGATAAGAAGTTGTTTTGCTTCTTTTCAATCTCGATGTGGATTTTATTGGAAGAAACATAAGCAATCTCCATCCCCGAGAAAAAGGCGGAGAGGATGAGCATTGTCAATATAATTATGATGCTATAATCCAATATTTGAGTTTTGAGTTATGAGTTATGAGTTCAGTTTCTGAACACCTAACTCTGAACTAATTTTTGTTTCGTTCCTCCATTTTCTTTCTGAATTTCCTTTTAAAGAAAAACATAAAGATCGCAACTACCACAAAAAAGAGGAAAAGATAGGCGCGGTTTCGCTCAGTGCTCCAATTGTTTACTGCTTCGTATGCAAAAAATACTGCAATTATAAGGTATGCATATTCAAAAAAACGGTATAATTTACTTAACATTTTCGGTTTTTGTTTTGTCAACTAGTTGAACTCCTTGATTTTTTCTGGATAGAAAGGTAGTGAAATCTTCACTACTGTCAAACCCCACGGCGCCATCGTTATAGGAACCGTCCTTAAATTTTATTTGGTAGGGCTCGTCTGTGAAGACCCATTTGTTTTTTTGGTCCCAATAAAGCTGGTTGGCTTTTAAAACAACACTATCTGCTGTTATCACTACTACGTTTTTGCGCAAATCCACCAAGCCGGTTTTGTCGAACTGGATTGCATAATCTGCTGTTACGGTATTTTTTTTGCCTTTTTCATCCCAGAAGCGTACTTCAATTCCCTCAGGAAATTCTTTATATGGAAATTCCAAGTTTGAATAATCCAACAATTTATCGGCTAAAAGATTGGTAACCAATTTTCCCGAATCGGTATATTTAAAGTTGATGCCTTTTCCTTCGGCTATAGGTGCGCCATCAGAAAGGCTGAGTTTTTTTACGTTTTGGTAGTTGCTTTCACATGCAAAAAGCGTGATGGCCAATACCAGGGCCATCACGCTTTTAAACATATTTATAGTGGTGTACATTCTTATAAGTTAGGAACTCTTACGCTTCCGCCAACCCAACAGTTGAATTTAATCGTTTTGCCAGCCATACCTTCAGAAAAGATGTCGCTTGCTTGAGGGGCGCGTTGTCTGTAGCTACTGGCGGCGGCTCTTGCATTTCCAGCAATTGTTCCATCCACACGAGCTGCTTTGTCCATCATATCTGCAGCTAACCAGTACATTGCTCTTTTTTCAAAAACAGTGGTGCCACAGTTGTTTGCACTTTCTGCATACATTGAGCCAATTTTATAATAAGCCATTCCCGCAGAAGGTTTTGCCTCGAGCATTTTGTTATAGTAAGTTCTCGCTGTACTAAGGCTTCCTTTTTTGCGGTAGTTTTCAGCAATACTGTAATAAATTCTGGCTTTTTTGGAATTATCTCTTTCAAGGTCTGCAGCTTGGTTGAAATAATCCAATGCTTTGGAAGCTTTGCCTTCAGCTTCGGCTTGTTTACCCAACAAATATGCAGATGTTGAACTTGGCTCCAATTCGTGAAGACGAACGGCCAATTTATTTGATAATGGGCTTTCACAGTCTTTGGCATCCAGTCTGTTACTTGCAGCTTTTAACCAATCTATATCGTTCTTTTTCTGTTCGTAGTCTTTTTCATAAAGTGGGATAAGGTTAGGACAATCTGCCAATTGGCCCAATTTTCCGTTTACACTTTCTTCCACAGTTGCGTAAACACCTAAGTTGTTTTCATAAACATCTTTGGCGCGTTGTTCTTTATCTGTAAGTGTTGTACCTGCTTCATCTTTATCCATTAAAGGAGTAAGTTTTGAGGCAAGACTGTTTTTTTCAGTGTCTATTTTGCTTATAACAACATCATATAGATCAAAGATTTCTTGGATGTCTTTTTGGCCATCGTTAAAAAGATCTACAGCCAATGAGAAATAGGCATAAAGACTTTTTCCACTGGTAAAGTTTTCTGGATCTTTCTTGAAAGCTTCGTCAAAAGCTTTGAATTGTTCAGCTTTTGAACCAATGTTGTTGTCGAATTTTATTTGGGCAATAGTTGAAAGTACTTCACCTTCCTTAGTTTGTTCTGGAAAGTTTTGAAGTCTTAATTGATATGCTTGAATAAGATTGGTTATTTTGCTTTTATCGCCTTTTTCATCAACAAAATATTCAAACATTTTAATGCCGTATTGGTATATAGCAAGATTATAGTTTGGACAGTCTTTTATAAGGTTTTCGTAATGGGGAAGAGCTGCCTCATAATTTTTTATTTTGGCCTGTTCTGTAAAATAAGACATTAAAATTGTACAGTCATCAGGTGCTTGTGCAAAAGATTTTGCAGAAACAGAAAGCAGCGCAATAGTAAAGAATAAAATGAATTTTGTTTTCATGGTATTGTTATTAGTTGTATTAATCATATAATCTTTTTTCGAACCAACGGTCGTTTAATGAGAAACTTAAATAAGTATTGAAAAAGGTTTCTTTAATCAAACCAAAGTCTGTTGTTCCACGACTTCCATATTCAAACCCTAAATTCATATTAGAGAATAATCGTCCGATGGGTAACCCAACTCCAAAAGATATGCCAAACTCGTCAATGTCGTGTCCATCGACACTTAAACCCGTTTGCTCGAATCTTGCTCCAGCTCTGTAAACGATTCTCTTATAGTAATCTCCGAAAGAATTATAATTGGGAATATAAAAACCTCCCACATTAAATCTGGAAGCATTTTTATAGGTTACATTTTCAATAGTGAAGGAGCGATTTGTAAAATTACTTGTTTTTTGGTTCACGTATTCTACACCAAGGCCCCAATATTTTGGTTTGCTTAGCCCGACCCCAAATGTAAGTTGGGAAGGAAATGTAAATTCTGTGTTTGGCACAGATACATCTCTTTCATCAATATCATATATGCCAGAAGGAAGTATGGATACACTTCCTGCTTTTCTGAGATTTTCTGAGTTAAAATTTGTCCCGGGAGTATAAGTCAAGGATCCGGAAAGCTCCAGGTTTTCGGTAATCATCCTTTTATACAGGGCTCCAATATTAAAGGCGAAACCAGATAAGTTTGACCTATTGACAATGCGGGTTCCGTATTGAAGTTCTGATTTTTGAGTAATCGCAGTGTTCTCAATTTCACCAAAATTGTAACTGGCATCCAAACCAACGCTCAGTTCAGGTGTAACTTGATATCCAAGAGAAAGGAATGCTTTGTTAAGGCCACCGTTTCCAGTGTATTGAGTAATGCCGTCTGGTACTTCAGAATAAAAATCATAACCCACGGAAGTATAAGGAAAAAGACCGAAGCCCATTCCGAATTTACCCATAGGAATTCCCATTGCCAAATAATCTAATGTTGTGGTGGAAGTATTTTGACTGTCAGTTTCATTCTTTTGTTTTAAAGTCTGATGGCTGCCCCCCACGGAAAAATTGATCAATCGCAGTCCTGCATAACCGGCAGGATTCTGAAGATTTAAATGGATACTGTCTGAGAAAACACCCAAGCCTCCCATAGATCTGTTTTCAGCGGTACCGCGAAATTTTAGCGATCCAATGCCATAAAAGGAATAGGGTGAGGTAGTTCCTTCCTGAGCAAGGGCGATACTGGTTATAAGTAAAAATAAACCAACTACTATTTTTCTAAACATCAATGTTTGTTATATTCTAAAATATGGTTCAATCCCTCCAATAAAAAATTTGAGTTGGCAAAGATGTCATTTTTTATGCTATCTCGCAAAAAATGTATGTCTCCTCCTGTTAAAATAACTGTTAAATTGTCGTAATTTTTTTCATACTCAGTTATATAGCCATCTATTTCGTACAAAACACCGTTCACTACCCCTGAATGAATTGAGGTTGCGGTATTGTTTCCTATATATAAATTTGGATTGTTTGCTTCAAGTAACGGTAATTTTTCAGTAAACGTATGCAAAGCTTTATAACGAAGGGAAATACCTGGAGAAATTGCCCCGCCCAAGTATTCGTTTTTCGAATTTAAAAAATCATACGTAATACAGGTTCCCGCATCAATCACCAAAACATTTTTACCCACATATTGCGCAACAGCTGCGCTTACTAGGGCAATACGGTCTATGCCCAAGGTTTGTGGGGTTTCGTATTTATTAGTGAAAGGAATTTTAGTTTGATGGTTTAAAATTAAAACATCAAATTGGTGCTGTAGTTTCAACAACTGATGCTCAGAAAGATTTGCTACCGAAGAAACGATGCATTTCTGAATAGCGGGAAAAGCCTCTGAAATTTCGATAAGTGTGGGCAAAAAATCTTTTTTAATACACGTTTTTTTCAGCTTGAGCTTTCCAGAATCGAACACTCCAAGCTTTATCAGTGTGTTCCCTACATCTATTGTGAGATTCATTTTTTTTATTGAGGGGATAAAAATACAACTTGAAGCAGCAAGTAATTGTTAATGCCTTATTAAATTGGGTAGAGATTATCTTTTTTTTATTTTTCTAATTATTGTTTTGCAAAAACGAAAATAGCTTTATATTTGCCGTCTCAATAATGGTGCCTTAGCTCAGTTGGTAGAGCAATGGACTGAAAATCCATGTGTCCCTAGTTCGATTCTTGGAGGCACCACAAGAACCCCCTGTAAGTCTTTGATTTACAGGGTTTTTTGTTTTAAAATTATTTGTTTTTCAGTTGTTTAAAAAATCATTTCCCCAAAAGGAACTACAGTATCAAACCCTTTTTTCCTAAAGTAATCCATATCCATTTCATTGCCAGTCACCAAAACAAAATCTCCGCCCCAAGCGCCCAAACTTTTGATGGTGTTGGGATAATCACTGAAAAGCTGCTTTTTTATTGTGGGAAGTTTTATGATTTCTGAAATAATTGCTTCGTGGGCTTCCATCAATGTTTCAAAATCCGAAAGAGCACGGCAGGCCAATAATTTATTGCTTATATCTGAAATTCGCTGAATTGTTTTTCTATCTACTGAAGTATTTCTGTATCTCGAAATCCCTTCTTTACTGTCCTGTTTTTGGTTTAAGTGAACAAAAAATAACTGATCTGTAAAGTCCCACGGCAGATGTGCTTTTTTGAATTCAGGTTTTCCGTCTTTCAATTTATATGAAATAGGAAAGTCATTTTTGGCAGCGGCAATATCATAACCACTTCCGCCAAAACTTGTTTTCAAAAGTTCAAACGCATCCACATTTGCCCATTGTGCAATGTTGTTTATTAAAGTGGAAGAAGTTCCCAGGCCCCAATCGCGGGGAAAGTCCAATTTTGTCGAAATTGAAAATCCCTTGTCTTCAGAAAGAAAAGAAGGGTTTAATTTTTTTGCTTCGCAAAGTATTTTTGACAAGGTTTTGGAAAAGGTGTTTTCTAAATTTGAAGTTTTTAAACTCTTCTGACTAAATATTTCCTCAAACCAAATAGCTCCTTTTTCATCAAAACTTTTCCAGTGAATTCCTTCTTTTTCGGAAGCTGATACTTCCAAAGATTGCCTGTATTTTGTGGGAATGGCCAAAGCAGTTGCCCCGTCAAGAACCACATATTCTCCCGTGAGCAATAATTTTCCGTTGCTGTAAAAAGTTTTTTCCAATTTGCTTCTAAACTTCTAAACTTCTAAACTTCTAAACTCATCACCCTCTTAACTTTTTCAAAAAATCTACCGCTGAGCTATGCGAAACAGGATTTGTAATAAAATACTCCAGAGCCTTTTCCTTTTCTTCTTTGGAAGCGTGCATCTGGTTCAGAATATTCATCAAGTGCATTTTCATATGCCCTTTCTGAATTCCCGTGGTAACCAAAGAACGCACTGCCGCAAAGTTTTGGGCTAAACCGGCAACGGCCAGAATTTTCATCAACTCTTTTGCATTCGGTTTTTGAAGAATCTCAAAAGCAAGTTTCGTCAACGGATGTAGTGATGTCAATCCACCAACGGTCCCAACCGCCAAAGGCAATTCAATCCAAAATGTGAAAAGGTCATTCTCGATTTTAGCGTGCGTCAAACTCCCGTAATAACTGTTTCTGGCAGCATAAGCGTGTACCCCGGCTTCAACGGCACGAAAATCATTTCCCGTTGCCAAGACCAATGCGTCCACCCCGTTCATAATACCTTTGTTGTGTGTTACGGCACGGCGTGATTCGGTTTTGGCAATCTCTATTGCACGGACAAATTTTTCTGCAAATTGTTTTCCATCGTAATGTTTTGTGGTAAGTTCTTCCACTTTACAGCTCACTTCGGCGCGCACCAAACACTCAGGAACGTAATTAGAGAGTATGCTCATCACAACTTCCGGATAGGTTTCGTTTTTCTGGAATGTTTCAAAATTCCTCGCTTCTTCCTCAAAAGTATGTGCCATTTGCTCCAAACAACTGTTGATGAAATTTGCGCCCATCGCATCCAAAGTTTCAAAAGAGGCGTGTATGTAATAATAGCCATCCAAAATGTGCGATTTGTCAATCAGTAAAAGCTCCAAAAGTCCACCGCCACGAGCTTTCATGTTTTTTTCGATAGATTGTATGCTCTCGCGAAGTTTTGGCTTTACTTCTTCAAAAAATGCTTCAATACTTTTCTCGCTTCCGAAAAAATTGAAATGGATCTGACCATTTTTTTCCGTGGAAATCACTTCTGCCATAAATCCGCCTCGTTCCAACCAGAATTTGGCGGCATTGCTCGCCGCGGCAACCACTGAACTTTCCTCGGTAACCATTGGCAAGGCAAATAACTTTCCGTTTATCAAAAAGTTGGGTGCAATGCCGAAAGGCAAGTAGTAATTGGAGAGCGTGTTTTCAATGAAATCGTCGTGAAGTTGCTGCAATGAAGCATCTTCATTCCAGTACTTTTTTAGAATTTGAACGGAATCAGGGTTGTTTTGCAGATAATTTTCCGCAAGCCATTCAATTTTTTCTTCTTTTGATTTTTTTGAAAATCCAGAAACGGGTTGATTCATGTAAATAGGTAACGTTAAGGTGCAAAGATAGTGTTTCGGTGAAGTTTCTTCGGAATCATTTAAAAAAGAAAAAGTTATCTGATTGATTTGATGAAAGATGAAATTCCTGCAAGTCCTTTTTCCGAAAGCATTTTTATAAAAGCACTGCCAATGATTGCGCCTTTTGCGTGTTTTGTTGCTCGTTGGAATGTTCCGGAATTATTTATTCCGAAGCCAACGATTTGTGGATTTTTAAGTTGAAGGGATTCAACTCTTTTGAAATATTCTTGCTGTGAAACTCCAAAGCCAGATGAACTTCCAGTTACGCTGGCGCTGCTCACCATATAAATAAAACCTTCGGAAGCCGTATCAATCATACGAATGCGTTCTTCGGAAGTTTGTGGCGTAATCAAAAAGATATTCAGCAAATCATATTTCTTGAAGATTTCAGCATAATGTTCCTCATATTCCGCTAATGGAAGATCGGGAAGAATCAAGCCATCAATGCCTACTTCTGCACATTTTTTGCAGAAATTTTCCACGCCAAACTGAAGCACGGGATTGAAATAGCCCATTATTAGTAAAGGGATTGAAACCATTTTCCGAATATCTTTTAATTGCTGAAAAAGTATTTCAGTGGTCATTCCATTTTTTAAAGCCACTTGCGAACTTTCTTGAATAGTAGGACCATCAGCCAATGGGTCGCTAAAGGGCAAGCCGATTTCAATCATATCTACACCATCTTTTTCAAGTAGTTGAAGTATTTCAACGGTGTCGTCCAGTTTTGGATATCCGGCGGTGAAATAGATGGAAAGCAGTTTATTGTTTTCTGAAAGTTTATTTTGAATTCTTTTCATATCACATAAAAACCAAACAGGTTTTGAAAACCTGTTTGGTTTGATTTATAGTTTGAAATAATTTACATAAATGTCTAAATCTTTATCGCCACGTCCGCTCAAATTCACAACAACCACATCGTTTTTTTTAAATTTTCTATTTTCAAAAATAGCAAGTGCATGGCTGCTCTCAATAGCGGGAATAATGCCTTCCAGTTTGCAAAGTTTCAATCCGGCCTCCATAGCTTCGTCATCGGTTATCGAAATAAATTCCCCGCGACCGCTTGCAAAAAGATTGGCGTGCATGGGTCCAACGCCCGGATAATCTAAGCCCGCGGAAATAGAGTAGGGTTCAGTAATTTGTCCGTCCGCTGTTTGCATCAACAAGGTTTTGCTTCCGTGGATAATCCCCACTTTTCCCAAAACTGAAGTTGAAGCGCTTTCGCCAGTGTCAATTCCTTTTCCGGCGGCTTCCACGGCGATAATTCCAACTTCCGGTTTGTCCAAATAATGATAAAAAGCACCGGCTGCGTTACTTCCGCCGCCCACACAGGCAACAACAAAATCTGGATTTTCGCGACCTTCTTTCTCTTTGAGTTGCGTTTTTATTTCTTCGGAAATCACGCTTTGAAACCGCGCAACCATATCTGGATACGGATGCGGGCCAACCACGCTTCCTATAATATAATGTGTATCCACTGGGTTGTTGATCCAATCGCGAATAGCTTCATTGGTGGCGTCTTTTAATGTTTTACTTCCGCTCGTGGCAGGCACCACTTTTGCGCCCAGCATTTTCATTCGGGCAACATTTGGCGCTTGACGTTTTATGTCAACCTCACCCATAAAAACAATACACTCCAAGCCCATCAAAGCGCAAACCGTAGCAGTTGCAACGCCGTGTTGGCCTGCACCAGTTTCGGCGATGATTCGGGTTTTACCCAATCGTTTCGCCATTAAAATCTGTCCAATTGTGTTGTTCACTTTGTGAGCGCCTGTATGGCAAAGATCTTCACGTTTTAAATAGATTTTTGTATTGTATTTTTCTGAAAGCCGTTTTGCAAAATAGAGCGGAGTAGGGCGCCCCACATAATCCTTCAGCAGTTGATGGAATTCCTTTTGAAAAGATTCCTCTGCCATTACTTTTAAATAATTCTGCCGAAGTTCCTCTACATTTGGATACAGCATTTCGGGAATGTATGCGCCGCCAAACTCGCCATAATAGCCTTTTTCGTTTACGTTATAATTCATATTTGAGTATTGAGTATTGATCATTGAGCATTTAGTATTTAGTCCTGTTTCCCTCCAGTCCTATTTCCATAGCGTCAATAAATTTTTTCACAGCCGAAACATCCTTCATTCCTGGGTCATCTTCAAATCTACTGTTCACATCAATTGCGTGAATTGGGAGGTCTGTTTTTAGTAATTCTTTCAGTGAGTCAACTTCTTCCAAACCAATGCCGCCGCTTAAAATGAATGGTTTTTTTAAGGTGTAATTTCTCAGAATTTCCCAATTAAAAGTATAGCCATTTCCGCCTTTTTCTTTTCCTTTTGTGTCGAAAAGAAATGCATCCACTTTGTTTTCAAAAATTGATAATTTAGTGAAATCGAAGTCATCGTCTAAGTTAAAAGCTTTCCAAACTAGCACTTCTGAAAATATCAGATACCCTTGCAGATCCAGCACATATTCCTTGCTTTCGTCGCCGTGAAGTTGGATGATGTCCAAAGAATATTTTCTAGTCATATCAAGTACTTTTGAAATTTTTTCATCCACAAAAACGCCCACTTTTTTAATTTCGGGCGGCAGGGTCGGAATCTCTTCATCGTCAAAAAAGCGCGGACTTTTTTCATAAAAAATAAAACCCAAATAATCGGGCTTAAGTGCGGCAACTTCAACGATATTGTGTTTCATTCCGCATATTTTTAGACCCACCCCAGCCCTCCCTAAAGGGGAGGGAGTTTCCTCAATTTTGTTCATCTTAACTTCTCTATAAATGCTTTTGCAGTTTCGCCGGGATTATCTGTTTTCATAAAACTCTCACCAATCAAAAAACCTTCAAACCCATATGTTCTTAATTCTTTTATTGTTTCCACTTCGCTAATCCCGCTTTCTGAAATTTTTACAAAATCTGATGGAATTTTTTCCGAAAGCTTTTTGCTGATGTCAATATTTACTTTGAAAGTTTTCAGATTCCTGTTGTTAACGCCAATCATATCCACATTCGGTAAAAGTGATTTTTGAAGTTCTTCACGATTGTGGACTTCCACCAAAACATCTAATTTTAAACTTTTCGCCAAATGCGAAAACTGTTTCAGTTCTTCCGCAGAAAGGCATGCAGCAATCAATAAAATAGCATCAGCTCCGTAGGCTTTGGCCTCGTAAATTTGATAGGGGTCCACAATAAACTCTTTTCGAAGAATTGGGATGGAAACCGTTTTTTCAGCCACTAAAAGATCGTCCAACGAACCTCCAAAAAAGTTGGAATCCGTTAAAACCGAAACACCTTTAGCGCCAGCAAGTTCATAACCAGAAACAACTTCGGGCAATAAAACCTTGTCGTTAATTACCGATTTACTGGGCGAACGGCGCTTGTGTTCAGCGATAATTCCTGTGGTTGAAATTCGCAAAGCTTCCGCCAATGATTTTGTTTCTTTTGCGAATAGTGGAAATTTTTCAAGCAATCGGGTTGGGATTGCTTCCTTTTTTGCGGCAACTTCCTTGAGTTTGTAGGCGGT
Organism: Aequorivita sp.; assembly: GCA_026646335.1. Lineage (GTDB taxonomy): Bacteria > Bacteroidota > Bacteroidia > Flavobacteriales > Flavobacteriaceae > Aequorivita. The sequence continues at coordinate 14,806 of JAPKFY010000062.1, forward strand.
AATGTTGTCTAAAATTGTCATTTTTTGAGTATTGAGTATTGTTTCTTTATTCAAACTGATATTTGTTGTAATTTCCTTAATGAATTCAGTGCTTTTCCAGATTGTAAAGATTCTTTCGCTTTTTCAAAACCGTGTTTTATCGTGCAATTTTCAACTATTGAAATAGCCATTCCGGCATTGGCGCAAACCACATTGTTTTGGGCATTGGTTCCTTTTCCGTTTAAAATATTCAGAAAAATTTCGGCAGAATCTTTTACAGTTTCACCCCCAAATATTTCTGATTCTTCAATCTGGGTGACTCCAAAATCTTCCGCGGTCAAAATATTTTCTGAAGCTTTTGAAATTACTTTTACTGGCCCCGTCAACGAAATTTCATCATAGCCATCCATCGCATGCATCACGGCGTAATTCTTTTCACTTTTCTGATAAAGATAACCGTACATCCGCGCCAATTCCAAATCAAAAACACCAACTAATTGGTTCTTCGGAAATGCCGGATTTACCATTGGTCCCAACATATTGAAGAAGGTTTTTACCCCCAATTCTTTGCGTATTGGCGCCACGTTTTTCATAGCAGGATGGAAGAGAGGGGCGTGCAAAACGCAAATGCCAGCTTCGTCCAAACTGCGTTTCAGAAAATCTTTTTCGTTGCTGAATTTTATGCCTAAAGCTTCCATAACGTTACTGCTTCCACTTACAGAAGAAACGCCGTAATTGCCGTGTTTGGTTACCTTAACATCTGCACCAGCCGTAACGAAAGAAGCCAAGGTTGAAATGTTAAATGTATTTTTTCCATCACCCCCAGTCCCGCACAAGTCGATGGTGTTATAATCGCTGAAATCAACAGCTAAACACAAATCCAACAAAGCATCCCGGAAACCTTCCAGTTCTTCCAAACTCACGTTCCGCATCATATAAACCGTCAAGAATGCCGCAATTTGACTTTGGTTGAATTTTCCTTCGGAAATGTTAGCCAAAATGGTTCGCGCCTCGCTTTTAGTGAGTTGTTCGTGGTTTATTAATCTGTTTAAAATATGTTTCATTTTAACTTTTAATCCAATTTTTAATAATCTGTTTTCCCATTGGTGTCAACACACTTTCGGGGTGAAATTGTACGCCGCATATATCGTAAAACTTATGGCGAAGGGACATAATTTGTCCGTTTTCATCTATGGAAGTGATTTCTAATACTTCGGGAAAATTTTCTTTTGAAACCACCCAACTGTGGTAACGGCCAATTTCAATTTCTTTTTCAAGTCCTTTAAAAAGCGGCTCGTTTTCTGAAATAATTGTCGCCATTGTGGAAACGCCGTGAAAAACCTTGCTCAAATTTTCCAGCTTTCCTCCAAAAACTTCACCGATTGCTTGTTGTCCCAAACACACACCCAAAATAGGTTTTGATGTTGCGTATCGTTGAATCACTGCTTTCAGCAAACCAGCTTCATCAGGAATTCCGGGGCCGGGAGAGAGGAGGATTTTATCGTAATTTTCAGCTTCTTCCAGGTGAAACTTATCGTTTCGCTTTACGATTACCTCACAATCCAATTCCTCTAAATAGTGAACCAGATTGTACACAAAACTGTCGTAGTTGTCTATTACTAATATTTTAAGCCCCACCCCGGCCCTCCCCGAAGGGGAGGGAGATTGATAGCTCCGATTATTTGTTTCTTTTCTTTCCATTTTATTTGGGTTTGAGTTCCCCCTTTGGGGGTTAGGGGGCCATTGTTTCAGCCAATTCCAGCGCTTTTGTGAGTGCGCCCAATTTGTTATAAACTTCCTGTAATTCGTTTTCTTCAATGCTTTCTGAAACCACACCGGCACCAGCTTGATAATGCAATGTATGGTTTTTGCTTACAAACGAGCGAATGATAATGGCGTGATTAAAGTTACCGCTGAAATCCATAAAACCAATGGCGCCACCGTAAAATTCGCGACTTCTATTTTCATATTTTTCCAGTAATTGCAGGGCTTTGTATTTTGGGGCGCCGCTCAAAGTTCCCGCGGGAAAAGTGTCTGCAACAATCTGTATTGTTGAAGTTGCAGGATTTTTTGTTGCAGTAACCTTGCTCACTAAATGAATTACGTGCGAAAAAAACTGAACTTCGCGGTAGTTTTCTATTTTTACATTACTGCCGTGGCGGCTTAAATCATTTCTTGCCAAGTCAACAAGCATCACGTGTTCGCTGTTTTCTTTTTTATCTTCGGAAAGTTTTTTGGCGAGCTCGGCATCCTGCTCGTCGTTTCCGGTGCGTTTAAAAGTGCCTGCAATTGGATGGATTTCGGCACGATTTCCTTTTACAACCAATTGTGCTTCGGGTGAACTTCCAAATATTTTAAAATTCCCATAATCAAAATAGAAAAGATAGGGAGAAGGATTCACGCTTCTCAAAGCTCTGTAAACATTGAATTCATCGCCAGTGAATTTTTGCGAAAACCGTTTGCTGGGCACAATTTGGAAAACATCACCGCGCTGGCAGTGTTCTTTACATTTTCGAACCAAAGCTTTAAATTCCTCATCGTTCAAATTTGTGGTACGCTCTCCATTTCTTTCAAAAGGATATTCGGCAAAACTTTTGGATTTTAAAATCTGTTCAATCTGCGGAATGTTGTTTTCAGATTCAAAAGTATGCGCAAAAATAAAAGCTTCGTTGTTGAAGTGGTTTATGGCGATGATGTTTTGATAAACCGCGTAATACAAATCAGGCATTTCAAGGTTTTCTTCTTTTTTTTGCAGTTGAATAGCTTCGAAATATCGCACCGCATCAAAAGCCATATAGCCGAAAAGGCCATTATTGATGAATTTAAGATTTCTCTCTTCAGAAGAAAATGAAGCGGCAAATTCATCCAAAATTTTTGGGACATTGTGCGAACATCTCCCTAAATCCCCCTTCAAAGGGGGGCTTTTTAAATCGGTAACTGTACTTTTTCCGTCTGGAAAATGCTGAAAAATGGTTTCGTTTTGAACTTTTATGGAAGCAATCGGGTTGAAGCAGATATAACTGAAACTATTGTCGTTAGCGTGATAATCACTGCTTTCCAATAAAAGACTGTTCGGGAATTTATCGCGAAGCCGCAGATATACTGAAACTGGCGTGAGCGTGTCTGCCAACAGTTTTTTTGAATGTGTTTTTAATGAATATTTTCTATTTTCTATTTCCATTTTTTATTGACGCATTGCTATGTGAGATACCTTCCTTAGGAGTCATGAAAAAAGGCTTGTCGTGATTGACAAGCCTTTTTGTATATTTTATACTATAGGTGGCCATGCCGGCCGCGCCGCGCGAGGCCGCCCTGCGCGCGATCG
>JAPKFY010000063.1 GCA_026646335.1 Aequorivita sp.
GCATCCGCCGCCCGCGCGGCGTCCACGCCGGCGCGGACGTGCCGGTCCGTCGGGTTCTCACGCGCGCCGTCGAACAAATTTTCAAGAAATCTTCTTTATATCTGAATTCCATTCAGGTCTTTTTAATATTCCTTTGAAATGGTACATTTTTAAGTCAGAATATGTACTGTTTAGGAAATTTTGGCTTGAAAAGATAAATATTAATCACGAACAAAAAGATAATATAGATTTAATGTTAAAAAACTTTTGCGTATGTCTAATTCATCTTGGTTTTAATGGAGTCTATTTCTTTTACGATAAAGGTGGTCATAAATATATAGTGTTTGGCAATTCATATTGGCAAATAAATCTCCAGAATAAAACAATTGATGAAAAATATTTTGTTGGTAGAGGATTAGAAAAGAAAACTGAAATGAGATCAATATTAAAAAACCATGAAAAGTATACTAATATTTTTGGTCAATACATGAATTTTAGAAATACAATAGTTCCAAAATTTGAAGATGATTTTTTTATTAAACTTTCATAATGACATTAACTTTGGCCAACAAAGAACCGTGGTAAAAAACAACTTAAGCAATATATAAAACATATTTTTTTTCTCCTTAAATCATTTCCACATCCCTAATCCCTAATCGCTCTTTCCTAATCGCTCTTCGCTTTCAACCAAAATTGTAACAAAACCTCATCCCATTCGTCATACAAACAACCTCCCGATAGTTTTCGGGACCAAAAACAATTCCGTGGAAAACATTCTCACCATAAACAATCTCACCAAAAAATTTGGCTCGCTCACAGCTGTAGATAATCTTTCCTTTTCAATTGAAAAAGGCAACGTTTATGGTATTCTTGGCCCCAACGGTAGCGGGAAAAGTACAACGCTGGGCATTGTACTGAATGTGGTCAATAAAACCGCAGGCGACTTTAAATGGTTTAACGGCAATATTGATACACACAATGCATTGAAGAAAGTGGGCGCCATTATTGAACGCCCCAACTTTTACCCCTATATGACGGCGTTTCAAAACCTGCAACTGGTTTGTAAAATTAAAGAGGTTTCTGAAGAAAGGATTACTGAGAAATTGCAGCTTGTTGGATTGTTGGATAGAAAAGACAGTAAATTCAGCACCTTTTCATTAGGAATGAAACAACGGTTGGCAATCGCCTCTGCCCTGCTAAACGAACCTGAAATCTTGATCCTTGATGAACCCACCAATGGACTTGACCCACAGGGAATCCACCAGATTCGGGAAATAATCAAAACCATTGCTTCGCAGGGAACCACAATCCTTCTGGCTTCGCATTTACTGGATGAAGTGGAAAAAGTGTGTACCCACGTGGTAATTTTAAGGAAAGGAGTAAGTCTCTATTCCGGTAGCGTGGATGGGATGATCGCCAGTCACGGGTTTTTAACGATGCAGAGCAACAATATGGAACTGCTTCAAAACGCTTTGGAAGGAAATCCCGCCTTTGGCACCGTAAAACGTGAAGGTGAATATTTAATCGCTTACCTCAACCAACCGATGGATGCTTCCGAAGTGAACAAACTTCTTTTTGAAAAAGGCGTCACCCTTTCGCACCTTGTGAAACGCAAGGAAAGCCTTGAGGAACAATTCCTTGAACTAACCAAACAAAACTAAGCAGCATGCTACGATTGCTAAACATAGAACTTCAAAAACTGCGCTATAACCGGGCGGCCAAGGTTATTTCCATCATTTATTTTATTCTCATCACCTTTATTGCACTTATTTCTTCCATAGAATTCAACTTTGGAGACTTTCACTTTCGCGTGGCAGATCAAGGAATATTCAACTTCCCTTATATCTGGCATTTCAACACTTATGTGGCGGCTATCTTGAAATTGTTCTTGGCAATAGTAATTGTGTCAATGATGAGCAATGAATACAGTTACAGAACTCTGAAGCAAAATCTTATTGACGGCCTTAGCAAAAAGGAATTTGTACTTTCAAAATTTCTTACCGTGCTGCTCTTCGCTGGTATTTCTACGGTATTTATTTTTCTGGTATCGCTGATTTTAGGCCTTTCCTTTTCAGATTATAACGAAATAGGCATCATTTTTAGCGATATGGAATACATTGGCGCTTATTTCATAAAACTCGTTGCCTTTTTCTCTTTCTGCCTCTTTCTAGGCGTTTTGGTGAAAAGATCCGCTTTCGCCCTTGGCTTCTTAATCGTGTGGCAAGTTATTGAATGGTTGCTTTACGGACTGATGAAGTGGCAATTCTTTAAAGACACCGAAATTGCAGATAAAATTTCACAGTTCTTTCCTCTCAATGCTATGGCAAACCTCATCAAGGAACCCTTGAGCCGGTTGGGAGCTATACAGTCTGCCGCAAATCAGCTCGGGGAAAATTTCAACAAAGATTATGGTGTAAGTTGGTTGAATGTACTGATTGTATTGGTTTGGACCGTCCTTTTCATCTACTGGTCCTATTCAATTCTGAAGAAAAGAGACCTATAAAAAATACTGCTCCCCGTTGATTTTTTGTCTATATTTAACAAACAATCAACTCTTAGTTTTCTTTGAAGCGTTATCTTTTCATACTTCTTCTTTTCCTTTCTACAGTAGCCTCCTCGCAGGATATTGCACTGTTTAAGCAATTCAATGGGCATTACGACTACACCGCTTTTGGAAATACGCTAAACGTTGAGGAAAACGGTCAGGGAGGACAATGTTTTATTCTTACCAGCAGCAGTGCCGATTTCCAGCTACAACCCAATCAAGAAGTGGTTGCCGCTTATCTCTATTGGGCGGGCTCGGGTCCTGGGGATTTCAATGTTACTTTCAACCAAGTTCCCATCGCTGCGGAACGCACTTTCAATGTTACTTACAACACCGGCGGGCAGGACTACATCTATTTTTCAGCCTTTGCAGATATTACCCAACAAATTAAAACCACGGGCAATGGCAACTACACCCTATCAGATTTAGACCTTACCCTTATAATCCCAGCCTATTGCAGTCCGCCAGGCTCAGGGACTAATTTCGGGGGTTGGGCGGTGACTGTGGTTTATGAGGACGCTACCCTTCCCAACAACCAAGTGAATGTTTTTGACGGCTTGGAAAGCGTTTCCCGCAACAACCAAACCTTGGAAATAATCTTGAACAATTTGATGGTTCTGGACACCCAAGGCGCCAAGATCGGCTTCCTTGCTTGGGAAGGCGACAGAGGGATTTCAATAAACGAAACCCTTCGCATCAATGGCAACATTCTTAGCAATCCGCCTCTAAACCCTGCCGATAACGCCTTCAACGGCACCAACAGTTTTACGGGCAGCGACGTGCTTTACAATATGGATATTGACGTTTATCCTATTTCGAACTTCATAAATCCGGGAGATACGTCAGCGACCATCCAACTAACCAGCGGGCAGGATTTTGTGATGGTGAACAATATTATCACCGTCTTAAACACCGAACTGCCGGACGCCACCATTTCCATGGACAATATTACAGGCGGCACCGAATGCGGCAATCGGGAACTAACAATTAATTACACCGTTTATAATATGAATAGCACCGATGTTTTGCCTGCGGGAACACCTATCGCTTTTTATGCGGATGAAACTTTGATGGCGCAAACTGCAACCGTAGCCGTTATTCCTATTGATGGCGAGGAAAGTGGAACTATAACGTTTAGTGTCCCAAACAATATTGAAGCAGATTTTATTCTGAAAGTTGTTGTTGACGACATTGGCGACGGCACTGGAATAGTCGATGAAATAAATGAAGACAACAACGAAGACGAAGCCCCTATCCATTTACTTATTAATCCAATAATCACAGGACTTCACAATCTGGAAATCTGTGATGTTATTGGGGAAGAGTTTTTTGACCTTACCGAGGTCACTTCACAAATAGATCCTATTTATGCGTTGAGTTTTCACCTTTCGGAAGCTGATGCCCAAAACAATGTTAACCCAATTACAAACCCTGAAAGCTTTCAGAATACCGAAAACCCACAGACCATTTATATCCGTGTTTCAAACCCTGACTGTTTTCTTATAGACAGTTTTACGGTAGAAGTCCTCCCCTGCCCTTTGCCCGATGCCACTATAGAAATCCCTGAAATCTCCGCTTGTCGTGATAGAACGTTGCTACTGCCATTTACGGTTTATAATTTGGAAGCTACGGGCCCGCTTCCTGCAAATACCTCAATAGCATTTTATACAGATGGCGTTTTGCTAGGGCTTTCGCAAACGCGGCAAACCATCCCAATTAACGGAAGTGAACCTGGCGAAGTGGAACTGCTCTTGTCCGACAGTTTGCCCGATACCTTCACAATCACCGCCGTAGTAGATGATGACGGCAACGGCAATGGCGCCGTGGAAGAGCTTCGGGAAGACAACAATAGTTTTACGCAGGTCATCTCCTTTGAAAGCATCCCTCCCATTCCCAATCTGCCGAATTTGTTGGAATGCGACAAAGGTTTTGATACGGCTATTTTCGACTTAACCGAACAAGATGATTTAATTAGAACGGGGCAGGATGATGTTGTGCAGTATTTTACAACTATGCAGGACGCTTTGGAAAACACCAACCCCATCAGCAATCCTTCCGAATACCAGAACAACAGCGATCCACAAACCATTTACGTGCGTTTGGAGAACGATATTTGTTTTGCGACGGCTTCCTTTTTATTGACTACGGAAAATTGTGCACCATTCATTCCACAAGGCTTTTCGCCCAATGGCGATGGCATCAACGATGAATTTGAAATTAGCAATCTGCTGAACATTTACGAAAACTTTGAATTGAATATCTATTCCCGCGATGGCAACCTAATCCACACCGCCCAAAACGCCGATGGCTTTTGGGATGGGGTGGCTACAAAAGGGCTTCTCTTTACCGGAAGCATCGTGCCGGTCGGTACGTATTATTACGTTTTGGTTTTGAACGACCCCAAATATCCAGAGCCTATTATTGGGTGGGTTTATGTGAATTATTAATCGTAATATTTATATAATAATCGGTGATTAAAATAATAATCCAATCATATGCTACCGAGATGTTGTCCTTAACGGGGCACGGTTTAAAAGATAGAACATGTCGCGTTAGACATCATATGGGCAAAACAATGAACGAGATGTTGTCCCTAACGGGACACGGCTTAGAAGATAAAATACGTTTCGTTAAGGATAAAATATGGAGACGAAACATCGGTAGGTATGGCATTATAGCAATTGAAAATATGAACGGCCAGGGACCAAACAAATTATTATATTTATATAATATTCGGTAATTCAAATAATAACCCATTCATATGCTGTACCTAACGGCACAGAAAACAACACGTCCCACATTGGGCTACCGAGATTTTGTCCCTAACGGGACACGCGGAAGATTTGTCCCGTTAGGGACAACATATAGGTAAAAAAAAGAGCGCTTTCGCGCTCTTCTTCAAAAAAACCAAACCACCTCACAAAATCATAGTTCAGAATTATTTGCTGCTTTTTACCAAGCGGATAAACTCGGCGCGGTAGCCATCTGCATCGGTTCCTTTGCCTGCTTCGGCTAGGGCTATTACGTCTTCTTTCTTTTTGGTATTGATAAATTCAGAGTTGCGGAGTTGCATTCCGAAGAGGGCAACTGCGGCTGAGAACTTTAAATCTTCGGGCGCGTTTTCTATAGAACTACTATCGTCTTTTACCGTTTTTACTATCAGTTTGCTCACATCGCCATCGGGTTCCTTGTAGCGGAATTTTACGGTAAGCATTTCATCTGTATAGTTCTGGTTGGTTTGCTTGGTGTATTTTAAGTTGTCTATATCTTTTAGATATTTGCTTTTTATTCCAACGGGAATTATTTCATACAAAGCGGTAACGGTGTGGCCGCTGCCCAATTCGCCTGCGTCTTTGGTGTCGTCTTTAAAATCTTCATCGTTCAGCAAACGGTTTTCGTAGCCAATCAACCGGTAAGCTTGTACTTTTGCAGGGTTGAATTCCACTTGAATTTTCACGTCTTTCGCAATGGTGTAAAGAGTGCCGAAGAACTCTGTGCCCAACACTTTCTGCGCTTCCTGCGTAGTGTCAATATAGGCGTGGTTGCCGTTGCCTTTGTCTGCTAGGGTTTCCAGTTTGCTGTCTTTGTAATTGCCCATTCCGAAACCTAAACAGGTCAAGAATACGCCACTTTTGCGTTTTTCCTCAATTAAGTCTTCCATAGAGCGGTCGCTGGAAGCTCCCACATTAAAATCGCCATCAGTGGCTAGGATAATGCGGTTATTCCCGCCTTTGCTGAAGTTTTCCTCTGCCACTTTATAAGCCAATTCAATTCCGGCACCGCCTGCGGTAGAACCACCTGCGCTCAGGTTTTCAATCGCGTTGCGGATTAATTGTTTCTCTGCGCCAGAAGTTGGAGGAAGTACTAAGCCTGCAGCACCTGCATATACCACTATGGAAACCTTGTCTTTTTCCCTAAGCTTATCTACCAATACGTTTAGCGCGGCTTTCAGCAATGGCAATTTGTTTGGGCTTTCCATAGAGCCGGAAACGTCCAATAGGAATACTAGGTTTGAAGGCGGCACATTGTCCATAGCGATATCTTTTCCTTTTAAACCGATTCGCACCAACTTGGCATCTTGGTTCCACGGTGAGTTTACCACGTCTGCAGTAATTGAGAAAGGATCTTTCCCTTTTGGCTCTGGATAGTTATAGGCAAAATAGTTTACCATCTCCTCAATCTTCACGGCATCCTCTGGCACTTCCTGTCCGTTGTTGAGCATACGGCGGAGGTTGCTATAGCCTGCCTTGTCCACATCTATGGAAAAGGTAGAAAGTGGTGCAGTGGTAACGCTTTTAAAGATGTTTTCCTCAATGCGGCCGTAGGATTCATTGTCGGAAACGCGGTTTGAGACTGTAGGGATAGGAGAACCTACATAAGATTGGACGTTACTTTTTCCTTTAGTTTCTTTTTTTGAAGAAGAATAGTTATCATTTCTTCTAACGCTGTAGCCCATCGCTTTTTTTATTGCATCATTGTTTTCTGAATATCCAGTAACAATAACCTCTTCCAATACAGCACTGGGTGCCATTGAAACATTGATAATATTGTGCGTCCCAACACGCACCTCTTTGGTTTCAAAGCCTACGTATGAGAAGACTAAGGTCTGTCCTATATTAGCTTCAATGTTGTACCTACCGTCAAAATCCGTTTGGGTGCCGGTGCTGGATTTCTTTACAATAACGTTTGCGCCCGGCAACGGAAGTCCGCCATCATCGGTTACTGTACCGCTGATTGTTTTTGTTTGTGCCTGAAGCTGAAAACTCAGCAAGGCAACTGCTAAAAGTGTGAATAGTGTTTTCATAATATGTGGTTTTTGTGTTAAACTTGAAGTAAAATTACCGCACATAACAGCGCTATAAAACAAGGAATGAGGGAACGGAGGGTTTGGATGAGGGAAATGAGGGAAATGATATTTTTGAATGTTTACAGTATAACCAACAAGCGTTGAAAGAAAGTGCTTAATCTTTCTTGGTTGCATTGCTAATTGTCTGGTCGATTATAGCCGAGACCTTATTTTCTGGGCACTCATCGCGCTTTGTTGATCGCTACAATAAGGGGCGTTTTATTTTGTGGGAAAAAAGGGGTGTTTTCTTACATTTTAAGGACTTTGCTATGGCTTTGCTATGGAGTATCTATGGAGGAGGATTTTTGGACAAGACAGGTCTGTATTTTGAACACGGCTCACGATGCGGCCATCGGTCGAATTAATTAGCAGAAAAGATTATGGCAATGCAGATTTTTAATACTTTTGGGTAGAAGCTTTGTGCTTAATCCTCCTCTTTTAATTTCAATCATAATGTACATGTGCGATATAGAACATTGCCGTGTTTTATATCCACAGGTTAGCGGTCACTGTAAAACGGATATAACAAATCAAAAAACAACAATTAAAATCAGAATTATATGGGACAGATAATATCATTTATGCACATATCTCTCGACGGTTTTGTAGCTGGACCTAAGGGGGAAATGGACTGGATTAAAGTTGATGAAGAAATATTTGATTATGTGGGCGAGCGGATAAGTGAAGGCGATACTGCTTTATATGGACGAGTAACTTATGAGATGATGGAAAATTACTGGCCAACCGCAGCGGACAAGCCAACGGCTTCCAAACACGACATTGAACATTCAAAGTGGTATAGCAAAGTTCGCAAAGTTGTTTTGTCAAAAACAATGAACGAGGCGGGGTTGACCAACACAAAAATTATTAGCGACAAGCTTGCGGACAGCATAAATGAAATAAAACAACAGACGGGCCAAGACATCCTTCTTTTTGGAAGCCCGACAGCAACACATTCGCTTATGCAACAGAACCTAATTGACGGCTACTGGCTATTTGTTAATCCAATAATTCTTGGAAGGGGCATTCCATTGTTTGAAGGCATCAAAGACAAAACAAAACTGAAACTATTAAATACAAAACAATTTGCTTCGGGCGTAACTGAGCTGAATTATATTGTAAAAGCTTAACGAAAACACATAAATCTTATCCCATTAAAGCATTTGAAATAAGAACCCCACCAAACAAACCCATTAGACCTTTCAACAATTCAACAATTCACAAATTCACAAATTCACAAAAACCCTACAGCATAAAGCTTAAAGCCTATAGCAAGATATATGAGAAAAGTAATTGCAGCAATCAATATGACACTCGATGGCTATTGCGACCACACGGCAGTAGATCCCGACGAAGAAATACACCAACATTACGCTGACCTGATAAGCAGCGCAGACACCATTCTATATGGGAGGATAACATATCAGCTTATGGAATTTTGGCGAACTTTGGCAGAAAACCCTTCAGGTGAAAAATCAATGGACGACTTTGCCGTGGTAATAGACAAGATACCTAAAATTGTTTTTTCACACACGCTTAAAAACGTAGCCTGGGAAAGTGCAAAATTGGCAAATAACAACCTACAAGAAGAAGTCTTAAAGCTCAAACAACAAGCAAGTAAAGACATTTTAGTTGGCAGTCGGAGTTTAATTATGCAGCTAATGAAACTCAATTTGATCGACGAATTCCAACTTTGTGTTCACCCTGTTATTGCGGGAAGCGGGTTGCAATTATTTGAAGACATAAACCACAGGATATTTTTTAAACTCATAAAGACTAAAACATTTAGCAGTGGTGCGGTAGTGCTCTACTATGCGCCTAAAAATGAACATAACAACCAATAAACAACGGGATAAAGTAAAGGAGGTCGTTGACGGTCATTGTAAAAAACGACATATTTGTTCGGCATAAAAAGAAGCATAAACAAAAATGAAATAAAAGCGGAAGAAAAAACTAAGTCAGTTTGACCCGAAATTCAATTGGGGTAAATTCCATTACAACTACAACATTTCTTATGTCAAAAAGCCTGAGGACATTTTATTCATTTTACTTGGTGTTTATGCTTCAAACTATTACATTTCAGCTATATCTGGCCAAGTGTAAACAAATGACAAACGAGAAATCACAACAGAAAAACAAAACAATATGAAATTAGGAGCTTTTTCAATTAGTCTTAGCGTGAAAGACTTAAATACTTCAAAAGAGTTTTACGAAAAATTAGGTTTCCAAGCTTTTGCAGGAAGTATGGAGCAGCACTATCTAATAATGAAAAATGACAATGCACTCATCGGACTTTTTCAAGGAATGTTTCAAGGTAACATTTTGACTTTTAACCCAGGATGGGATGAGAGTGCAAAAAACACAGAAAACTTTGACGACATTCGCAAAATCCAGAAACAGTTAAAAAACAGCGGACTTACACTGACAAGTGAAGCTGATGAAAAAACAGAAGGTCCTGCAAGTGTTATGTTGACCGACCCTGACGGGAATGTGATTTTGCTTGACCAACATCGCAAAAAATCATAAAAATATGAAAGCAGCAGGAAAAACAGTAAACGAAATTCTGACAAACCTTCCTGAAGATAGAGCAGAACCATTTAACAAGCTTCACAATGTCATAGTAAAAAACCTGCCAAAAGGATTTGAAGCAGCTATTAGTTACGGTGGTTTAGGATATGTTGTTCCACACACGATTTATCCTGCCGGTTACCATTGTAAACCAATCGAACCGCTTCCCTTTGCAGGAATTGCTTCACAAAAAAATTCTATTAATTTTTATCATATGGGTATTTATTCTGACCCAAAATTATTAGAATGGTTCGTAAAGGAGTACCCAAAGCACAGTAAACAAAAGCTTGATATGGGAAAAAGTTGTGTGCGGTTTAAAAAATTTGATGAAATTCCGTATAAACTCATAGGCGAATTAATGAAAAAGATTAGCGTGAATGAATGGGTAAATATTTATGAGAAGAATTATTTAAAGAAGTAAAACAACGACCTGCTAACATCGGCTTTAAGCAATGCCTGATAAATGCTAAACCCGAAGGCAGTCGTATATTTACGAAGTCGCCAAACCAGTGGCAGTAGTGTGGGGTGAAAATTTTAATTTTTAAAATTATTATATGTAGTTATGAATAAAAAAAGAATCGCAGAGTCATTTTTAGAATTAGCAGGGAATGGAAAGGTAAAGGAAGCATTTGATAAATTTATTTCGGCTGATTTTATTCATCATAATCAATATTTTCAGGGAAGTCGAGAGGCTTTACAAAAAGCAATGGAGGAAGCACACCTAACGAGCCCTAATAAGTCTATTGTAATTAAATACAGCTATATAGACCAAGATACCGTGATTACCCACTCACTTGTTGAAAAGCAGGATGTGGCAATAGCTGTTGTCCATATATTTCGATTTAGTGCGGATAAAATAGTTGAGCTATGGGATTTGGGGCAGCTAATTGAAAAAGACTCCCCCAACGAAAATGGATTGTTCTAAACTAAAAAGATAATCTATACTGAAAAAATACTCCTGTCAACAAAGACCTTCTATGAAAAGCACTAATCCCCTACCCAAAAATTAATATTTTAAGACACTACTTTTGTAGTTACCACCTCAGCTAAAAAAATTTCAATAAGCCCAGCTGGCTGACTAGTAGCAGGCACTGGAAACTCAAACCAAGTCTGCATTTCTTCGTTAAACCCAGTTCTGTTTAAGTAATTGTGCAATGCCAGGTTTAATCACTTGGTATATTTAGGATGGTCGGCGCCTTGCGGATCTTCAAGCCATAAATCGTTTTGGGCAAAGTCTTCAAAATCGGGACCCGTAATATTTATTTCAAAATCCTGAGGATTCATGCCAATGGGACTGTGAATGGTAGTTGTAAATTGGCGCCAATACACCAACTGAATACAATTGCGTTCAAACAACTGCATTACCACATCCAGGGAATCAATGGTTTCCTGTTCGGTTTGGGTGGGAAAACCGTACATAAGATAGGCATGGACCATGATATTGTTTTCAGAAAAATTGTGGGTAACGCGCGTCAAAAATTGAAGAGCCCACAGACCCAAACGTGCCCGCCCAAAAATCATAAGTGCAAGCCAACAATCCTATGACCAACTCATCCAGCACTTTGATGGATTAATCTCAGTCTTAGCCTCAGAACCAAGCTACAGTCCAAACGAAACCGCTTTACAGATTATAACCTTGCAAACAAAATCTCAAGCCTTAAAAGACGCAAACCAAGTCGTTTCCACCGCCCATACAAACGTGAGCAACACCCGTATTGAAAGAAATCAAATACTATATCAAGAAGAAACAGGCTTAGTACCAATCGCCGCGGATGTAAAAAAATACACAAAGTCAGTTTACGGCGCCACCAGTCCAGAATATGGCCAAATAAAAGGCATTAAATTCACAATGATAAAAAACTAAAACAACCACAAAATTATGTTAACTTCCTTTATAAATATGCTAACGGCAGTAAGAAAACACTCTACTGCCGTTAGTATTATTTAAACATCCAAAAGAATAACAGCTACTCCAATTAAAAATATCCTCCCTCCCAAAAGAAATTTTCCAACTATAATTAGAATTAAAGCTACTTCACATAGAAATATAGCAACTTCCTAAAGACTTAGAGTAACCTCATTTAGAAATATTGTAACTCCATTTAGAATTAAAGCAACTCCATTCAGTCTTAGAATATCTTCAATTAAAAATAAAGGAACTACATTTAGAAATCAAGCTCCTACAATAGCGTTTTCTTTCGACCCTCATGCACCACAGCTAAATTTAACTTTTGGAAGCATCGTTTTTTAAATGAAAAACAATACGCTGCCCAGCAGCGTTTTTTTGTTTTTACCGCTACGGGGGAACAACTAGCCTCACTCAAACCCAATCTATACCATTAATTATGAGTAAATTATATTGTATTAATTTTTGGCATCGCAGCCGTTTATTGAAATAATTTTGTAAATTAAACTCTCAATTCATCCTCACGACAATTTTTCTTTAACCAACTAAATCATAAAGCCATGATAGCATTGATTCATGACCCTCAAATCCAACAGATTATTAACCCGCCAAATACTTCACCATTTTGGGAAAGTGACCTTAAAAGATTTGAGAACGGCGACGTTTCGCTGGATAGGCATACGGCGGGCGAAAATACCATTCGCGCGTTTCAGCGATTGCTCATCTTTTTAGGTTATTCCACCTCTTCCTCCGGGGCGTTTGCCATCGATGGCGATTTTGGTCGCGGAACCAATAGGGCTTTGGCCCAGTTTGAATATGAACACAAGCTTTCCAAGCCAAATTTTCCGGCAAAATCATTGACCTATGAATGCAACTGGCGTAGCGCACGCGCGAATATAACGGCTATTCCCGATGTGCTTTTAACCCTGCCAACACTTGAAAAAATGCTGGAGGCCGCCAAAGACGCCATTGCCAAAAAAGAAATAAATTGCGGCGATTTTGACGAAGCAATCTTTCAGCTTAATGCGCTCTACAACAAAAATTCGCTGGATTGTAGAAAAATTAACGAACGCTACGGTGCCGCTGCTGAAAAGGCTTCGCAAATTTTGAAAGATTCAAAAGGCTATATCATACAGCCAGAATGGATTTTAGCAATCATTCGGCAGGAATCTGAGGGAGTGGTCCGCCCCAGATTTGAGCAACACTTTTTAACTAAATTCGCAAAACAAGAACCCCAAACAGACCTGGCCGAATTGCGCTACCGCTCCATGAGCTTTGGGCTTGGGCAAATTATGGGTTTTAATTACAACAGCATTGGCGCCCAGTCTGCCAAGGAACTTTACACCGCCCCCTTGGAAAAACAGATTACATCCATCGCGCGGTTTTTAACCATAAGATCCAGTGTGCGGAACGTGTTGAGCAAAACAAACCCCACGGCTGAAGACTTTAAGGTGGTAGCCAGTTACTACAACGGCTCCGGCTATGCAACCCACCATTACGATGAAAGTCTGGCACGATGGTTTAAGGAATTTAGGCTGTTGCGCGGCTGATTTAGTTTGATTTAAGGAATTAGCGATTAGGGAATAGCTACTTCTGAAAAACAGAAGAAATAATTACTTAGTGTATAACCTGTATCTAATTAACTATCCACGCTGGCGTTTCGCCCGTGTCCGGGCAACTGCCATTCCCTTATAAAAACCATTCCCAAATTCCCCTATCTTTGCCCCACTAAACAAAACCATGGCTTCCACCCTACTTTCATCCCCTTTACAGGGGTTTACAGATTTCAGGTTTCGCAACGCTTTCAACCAGTATTTCGGAGGGATTGACACCTTCTATTCTCCCTACATCAGGCTGAATGGGAAACTGAAAATCAAGCAGTCCTATCAAAACGATATAGCCCCAGAAAACAACACCAGCTTAGAGGTGATTCCGCAAATAATCACCAACGATGCCGAGGAGTTTATATTTGTCGCCAAATACGTGCTAAGTTTAGGATATAAGGAATTGAATTGGAATCTGGGTTGCCCCTACCCAATGGTCGCCAAATCTGGAATGGGTTCTGGCTTAATCTGCAATCCTTCAAAAATCAATGATGTTTTGCACAGAGCCCACAGCGAAACAGATATCTTGGTCTCTATGAAGATGCGGATGGGTTACGAGAACGCGGAAGAGATTCTGGATGCCTTTCCTATTTTAGATAAGTATCCGCTTAAAAACATTGCCATTCACGCCCGAATAGGCAAGCAACTCTACAAAGGCCCGGTAGATTTGGATGCGTTTGAAAAATGCATCGGCAGCACCAGGCACAAGTTGTACTACAACGGCGATATTACTAGCGTTTCCGCGTTTAAAGCCATTGAAGAAAGGTTTCCTAGCATCGATCACTTTATGATTGGCCGGGGTTTGATTGCCGATCCGTTTTTACCGAGCATGATCAAAAACAACACAACAGAATACCCCGAAAACAGATGGACTATTTTTTCGGAATTTCACGACACGATCTACCAGCAATACGATGAATACTTGTCTGGGCCAACCCCTATAAAAATGAAGATGCTCGGGTTTTGGGAGTTCTTTTCGCAAGCCACATCAAATCCCCAAAAAACATTAAAAGCCATAAAGAAAGCTGCAAATCCTATAAAATACAGACAGGCGGTGGCTCAGATTTTGAATGCGGAAATGAAAGTTACCAACTCTTTTTAAAAAGAAAAAAGAGGAAAGAAAAACTTAGTTGTTTGTCAGTACCCAAAGTTCTACTTCTTCCATGGCTCGCCAATGCGCGTCGCGTTTTGTTTTATCGGAAGCGGCTTTTACTGATTTTTTATAGCATTTCTCCAATTGGAATCTTCCGCCTTTGGCGAGTTCGTTTTCTATGGGGTGTTCTTTGGTCACGTTTGTTATTTGTGCCAAATTGGAAAAGAGAACCACTAGCTTCCCTTCCGGTAAAAGGCGTGTCTTTGCCGCTGCAAAAAAATCAGGGAATAGATTCTTGTTGTAATAAATAGCTTGGTCAATGTTGTCCAAAGTATGTGATTCCGGTAACCAGGGCGGATTAAAAACAATGAGTTCGGTCTGTTTGTCAAACTTCCCAAAAAGATGCCCTAGGTCCAGTTCTATCTTTCGCGACAACTTTGTGCTGCCCATAAACTCTGTTAAGCCCACAATTGCATTCGGGTTTGTATCTGTCCCAAAAACCTTTTGAAACCCGTGTTGAACCATTTGAAAGGCGAGGATGCCACTGCCCACTCCAACGTCTATCGCTGTTTTTTTAGGTCCCGTATAGCGTTTTAGCCATTGGTCAAAAAGTTCCAAATGATCAAAACGCGTAGGGAAATAGGTACCGTAATAGGGGTGTATTTTATTTCGCAACACAGGAATGGAAATCCCGTTTTTGTACCATTGCCAAGCACTGTTTAGGCCTTGTATTTGGGGGAAGGACAATAAGAAATCGGCCGTTTCCGGATATAATTTTTCCAACCATCCAATGGCAGGGGCTTTTTTTACCAGCAATCTATGCGCCGCAATTTCTATTAAAACAAGATTGGACAGCCTGTGATATTCCGCCCGATACTCGCGTTGCTCCTGAAAAGTCTTGTTGGGCATTTTTCTTTTGAGATGCATTTTCAACTCCTTAAGCAGCAACAAGCCATCGCCGTAAAATTCTGATATCAACACGGGCTTATCGGCTTCCAATGTTTTAATGGTAAATCCAATATCTGCAGTGCTATCAAACAAGGCTATTTGTTTAATTGAAGTAATTGGTTCTGGCTTGTTTATTTGTATGTCTGTACTCATGGTTTGGTTTTGCTTTTACATAAAAAGAGGAATTGTTTTTTACCGATTCCAATTTGTCTTGGGGGCTTGATAAGAAAAATAAGGCCTTAAAAAAGCCTATGCAATTCGCGGAAGTAGCGCGAAGGGATACTTAATAGCTTTGGTTAAAAAAGACTTTTGCAAAGGTAGGTCATTAAAATCCAATATGGGATTTATACTTAGGTAATTATAAACACTGCGCTGGCGTCACGTCCACGTCGCAGAAGCTATATACCACGTCGCAGAAGCTATATACTTAGTGTAAACTCCTTGATAAGATTTGCTGAAAATCATCCTTCAACATCTATCCCCTTTTGTGGTACCAAGTCAATAAACCTAATAGTTATAAAATATCAATGCAAAGGGATGCAAGCGCATGGTTTTGTCGATGCTTTCTTCACAATAACAACAATTCTAGGGTTTTATGCGGTTTTACTGCTGTTTCGAACTGATATAAGTCATTTCATTTGAATAGGAATTATTGTAACTTGAAACTTTTGCACAATAGCCCTCTTAAAAACGGAAAGAAATGGAGGGGAAAAAATCAAAACGGGCAAACAGCTGGCCCACGCAGTCCTATAATGATGCAAGATGCATTGTTTTCTAAAAAATCACAATCTTTTGACAGAAAGGGAATCGCTGCAAGTGAATAGCGTAGATTGGGAACAACCTCGGTTGAAAGTAGTGGGGATGTTTTTAATTTCAACAGTATAAACTAAAAAAAAAGTAAATATGAAAAAGTACAAAATTGCAGTTATCGTAGGAAGTCTTCGTAAAGAGTCTTTTAATCTGAAAACAGCAAAAGCATTGATAGCGCTGGCACCAGAATCTTTATCTCTGGAACTCTTAAGCATTGCCGGTCTTCCAATGTTCAATGAAGACCTTGAAGCAACTCCGCCAAAAGAGTGGGTAGCATTTAAGGAGAAAATAAGTAGTGCGGATGGTCTTCTCTTTCTTACCCCTGAATACAACCGCTCGGTACCCGGTGTTTTAAAAAATGCGATTGATGTAGGTTCTCGTCCTTATGGCAAAAACTCGTGGGATGGAAAACCTGGAGCCATTGTTAGTGTTTCTATTGGAGGCATCAGTGGTTTTGGAGCCAATCACCATTTAAGACAGTCGCTAACTTTCGTAAACGTGCCCACTATGGCACAGCCAGAAGCTTACATTGGAGGGGCTGCAGACCTTTTTGACGATAAGGGCAAGCTTACGAACGAGTCTACCAAAGGCTTCCTGAAAAGCATTATGGCAGCCTTTGAAAAATGGGTCCATACAAATGCGAAGCAATAGCGAGCGCATTATTTAAATATTGTACACCTAAATTTATAAACCTTGGGGCGATCTCTCGAGGTATAAATCAGAAAAAATAGTTTCAATATTGCGAAGCAAACCCGTTTGAGATGTATTCATTTCATGCGAGGCTTGGAGAAACTATGGTAAATGGCGGTATCTATGGGTGTGAACTGCTAAAATAATTACTAACATTTAAAAAAATAAATACAATGAAAAATCTTATGTCACTAATTGCAATGATATTCCTTACAATAGGCTCATTTGCACAAACACAATGGAAGGTAGATCCTAACCACTCCTCGTTAAATTTCAATATATCACATTCCGGAATTAGTATTGTGAATGGAAAATTTCTGGATTACACAGGAAACTTAACTACAGATGGAGAGGCACTAAACAATGCAGATTTTGATTTTACCGTTAAAGTAAAAAGTGTAAACACAAATGTAGAAGATAGGGACAATCACTTGAGAAGTGCTGATTTCTTTGACGTAGAAAAATACCCCAATATGTCTTTTAAAAGCACCAAAATTTCAGCTACAGCTAAACCTAACGAGTATTTATTATACGGGAAGCTAACGATAAAAGATGTTACAAAAGATGTGGTTTTTAATGTGAACTATGGTGGAACAGCCAAGAGTGCGCAAGGTGAAAAATTAGGTATGAAAGCCGAAACAACCATCAATAGGTTTGATTACAATATTAATTTTGACCCAGCCGCTGCTGGAGTTGGAAAAGATGTAAGCATAATTGTTCACTTGCAGTTTGCAAAACAATAAGATTAAAACAAAGAGACATGAAAGACCCAGCAAAAGCAGTAATAGAAAAAATGTTCGCTGCCTTTAGGAGTGGCGATATAGAAAAACTCGTAGCTACAGTTTCCAACGATACCGTATGGATATATCACGGAACGCAAATTATTCCTAAAGGAGTTTTTGAAAAAAAGGAAGGAGTAAGAGCATTTTTCACTAATATTCTCGAAAGGACTGAAATCATCAACTTTGAACCTCAACAATTTATCGTTGAAGGAAATACAGTTGTTGTGTTAGGCCAAGAACATCAAAAAGTAAAACGATCAGGAAGGGAACTAAAACAAAAATGGGTTCAGATATACACAGTTGAAAATGATTTGATTACCAAAATGGAGGAGTCCAAAATGGAGGAGTTTGCAACTTCGGAAGAAGTAAACTAACATTACTAATTTCTTTGTTAAGCGTTACAGCTTATCAGGGACGATCAAAAAAATATCATATATAACAATTTAAAAATAAAAAATTATGACGACGATGAAAGCAGCACGCTGGCACGCAGCGAAAGACATTAGAGTAGAGGAAACCACGATCCCTTCTCCTAACGACAATCAGGTAAAGATTGCAGTAAAATTCACCGGTATATGTGGGTCAGACTTGCACGAATACACCCACGGGCCGCAATTAATTCCAGTTGACAAGCCCTACCCACTCAACGGGCACCAAGGAACAACAACCCTTGGGCACGAATTTTCGGGAGTAGTTGAAGCAGTTGGAAAAAACGTAAAAAACATCAAAAAAGGAGATCGAGTAACGGTGGAACCTATTTTTAAAAATCCGGAAAGTCCGTTTATCACTACAGGAGAATATAACCTTTCAGAACCGCTCGGATTTGTTGGATTGACTTCCAACGGTGGGTTTGCGAAGTATGTGGTGGTCGAGGATTATATGGTGCATAAAATGCCTGATTCTATGACTTTTGAACAGGGTGCCATTGTGGAGCCTGCCGCTGTTGCTGCTTACGCAATACAACGAAGTGGAATGAAAATGGGCGACACGGTATTGATTGCAGGAGCCGGTCCTATTGGGCTGCTAACGGTACAGGTTGCCGTGGCTACTGGTGCATCACAAATTTTTGTGAGTGACCTCTCGGAAAACAGACTGAAAAAGGCCAAAGAAGTTGGCGCTACCCACACTTTTGACGCAAGAGACAAGAATCTTCCCCAAAAAATTAAAGAGATGACGGGCAATGGTGTTGATATTTTTATTGATGCAGCCGGGGCCCAGGCTTCTTTTGACACGGGAATAAACAGCCTTCGCAATGGTGGAACGGCAGTTTTGGTTGCTCTTTTTGGCAATAAAGTGACTCACGATGCCCTAAATCAAACTTTAAGAGAATTGACCATAATAGGAACAGCCGCCTATCGCAACATTTTCCCTCAAGTAATTGCTTTAATAAGTAGCGGAAGATTGCCTGTGGAAAAACTAGTCACCAGTGTTATCTCACTGGACGAGATAGTAGAAAAAGGTTTTGAGGCATTGACCAAAGACCCTTCTGAAGTTAAGGTGCTGGTTGACCTCAATCGCTAATAAATAAAATAATACACAATTATTAATTATAAAATATAAGAAAATGACAAAATTAAATTCAATCGGTTTGGACGTAGCAAAATCCAAAGTACTTGCAGAAAAGCTCAATGAACTCTTGGCAGATTATTCAATCTTTTATCAGAATATCAGAGGATATCATTGGAACATAAAAGGGGATAAATTCTTCGAACTACACGATAAATTTCAAGAGCTATACGAAGATTTATTTATAAAAATTGATGAAGTGGCAGAACGAATTCGCACACTTGGCCACACCCCAAACCACAAATTCTCGATCTATCAAAAAGAGGCAAAAATCAAAGAAAGTTCTGAAGTGGCTGACGGAATTAAGGATGTGAAAGACACTCTTGAATCATTCAAAATCATCATAACACTTCAACGAGAACTTCTTGTGTTATCAGCAGATGCAGAAGACGAAGGAACCAATGCACTGATGAGCGATTACATAAGCGAGCAGGAGAAATTGGTCTGGATGTATTCCGCCTATTTAAAATAATTATCTTAAATGCCATAAAGCGGTTTTGCTTATGATGAAGGCGTTACAATAACGCTCGAGTTAAAAATGAAATAAATCTTAAAAAATAAATTTATGAAATACACTGAGAACATTACGGGAATAAAGATTAACGTTGAGGCGGTAGATATCACCATAGGAGAAGATGTGAAGGATACGATAAACAAAAGTATCACGCGCCTTAGTCGGTTTTATGACAAAATTGAATGGGCAGATGTCTATTTAGAAGATAAAAAAGAAAAAGCGACACAACAAAAGCAGGTCAGTATCCGTCTGGGCATTCCGGGCAATGACCCCTTCGCTTCAGAATATGGAGATAATTTCCATACACTTTTGACGGATGTAGAAAATAAATTGCGAAGCCAGTTGGAAAAGCGGTAAATTTAATTTTCACAGAATATGTCAAAATATCGAGCTGAAATTAGAAGAAAGGGCCGCCAGCATAGAGAAATTTATGGTGGCGGCTTTAATTTCGTGAAAAAAGAATGGTAGGCACCATTGAAAGTGAAGACGACGGTCAGAATATATTTCTTCTCCGTCATTTAATAAAAATAATCCCTAGTTAAGTTTAAATAAACAATATCATGAAAAATTTAAAAGACAAAGTAATAATCGTAACAGGAGGAGCAGCAGGAATTGGAGGGGCAATGACTTCAGTATTAACAGAAAGAGGAGCTTGTGTGGTTGCAGTGGACTTAAATGAAGATGCTGGAAAGAAAAAGGCAGCATCCAATCCAGAACAAATTGCATTTTTAAAAGGAGATATTTCGAAAGAATCAGTTGCAAAAGAAGCTGTTGAATTAGCCATTTCTAAATTTGGAAAATTAACAAGTCTGGTGAATAATGCACACGCATCTCGTCAAAAACCATTGATGGAACTTACCGAAGACGATTGGGCATTGTCTATGGACACAGGATTAAAAGGAACATTGAATTTTATGAAAGCCGCCTATCCAGAGCTTAAAAAAACCAAAGGGGCCATTGTAAACTTTGGTTCTGGTGCAGGACTACTTGGTCAAAAAAACCAAGGAAGTTACGCAGCAGCTAAAGAAGCTATTAGAGGATTATCTCGGGTAGCAGCTAATGAATGGGCAGAAGATGGCATTAGAGTAAATATTGTTTGCCCGCTAGCTTTTACAGATGGGGTTAAAAATTGGAAAGAAAATTTCCCGGAGCAATACGAAGAGATTATCAGCAAAAACCCGATGCAGCGTTTTGGCGATCCGCAAAAGGATGTCGCACCAATTATCGCCTTTTTATTGAGTGATGACAGTCAGTATATGACAGGTCAAACCCTTATGGCAGATGGTGGAGATATAAAATTGAGATAGTAAAAGATAAAAAATCTTGAACAAAATATTAGGGCTGCACCACATCACAGCCATTGCAGGCGATGCGCAACGCAACTACGACTTTTATACCAAAACCCTCGGGTTACGTTTGGTTAAAAAGACCGTTAATTTTGACGATCCCCAGACCTACCATTTCTACTTTGGAGACGGGGTGGGCACTCCCGGCACCATCCTTACCTTCTTCCCCTGGGCAAATGTGAGGCAAGGAACCAACGGTGCTGGTATGGCCACAGAAATTGAAACTTCACTAGGCGAAAAAAGAAATTTCAAAGGAGGCGATGTTTTATTATTGGAGGATACTGAAGGCAAAGGACACAAAACAAGAAATCTTCAAAATATTGAAAGACGATCTATTTTTATAACGCTTTAGATTTGTAATAAGGCACTATCCCGCAAAGTGTGTAAGTTTAAAATAACAAGAAATGGACTTTTTTTAAAGTCTGACCCTTTTTTCATAGATTGTTAGGTACTGATTTAATATGACACATATTTGCAGACATTCCAAATCTGGCGGATCACACATATCTGGATTTTCGACTCAGGGAAGACATTCTTTATAGTATCTGTGAAACCATTTAAGTTATCAATTGCGCGGAAAAAAACCTAATATTTAAATAATTTTAAAGCTAGTGGATTATGTCATTTTTAATTATGTTTGCGCGCAATAAATAAATTAAACCTAATTGTAAAATGACAAAAAAACTATCCCCTAAAAGGCTTTTAAGCCTTCTGATGCTTACCCTTACTTTTTCTGGAGTGTCAGTGAACGCGAATAACGAAAATTACCCAGAAAATCTCCTTAGCCAAATTCCTTGTGATGAAAAAATCGTGATTGAATGCGAAACGGTTTATACTGCAAATCTGGTTCCAAATGCAGGTTATTGGACTAATTATACAAGTGTTCCTTATAACTATACCGGATCGGAACAAGTATTTGAATTTACGGCCACTTCCTCGGGTCTTCACATTATGGATTTGGATCAGGGAGCAGGCGATGCAGATTTCATGATTATGGATGCCTGTGGAAATCTTACTGGAAATATCACAGGTTTCTATTGGACCGGAGAGCACTCGGAATATATTGATTTAGTTGAAGGAACCACGTATTATATTATTGCTGATTTGTATGAAGCTAGCGGTCCGACTACCGTAAGTATTAAGGTAAATTGTCTGGGAGATGTGGTTATTTCAGAACCAGACTTTGATTGCTTCCAAGGGTTAGGTATCGCTCCAAGCCTTGATGCAGCATATAATTTAGACCCGCTTAATCCAAATACTTTTGTAGCCAATGATTTTACGGTTGAGCCAAATACTACTTTTGCTCTTCAACAAATCTCAATCAGTACGAATCAGGTTCAAGCCCCGGATCATGGCGTTTTCAATATTAGAGAAAACGATAACGGAAAACCAGGTAATGTAATTGAGGTAATTGAAGCTAATGCAACTTCGGCTACAGCTTACGCATCACTGTACAATGAGCCTGTGTATCACGTTATTTTTGACTTGACCGAAACGGTTGTTTTTACTGAAGGAATCTATTGGTTGGAGCCAAAAATT
This sequence comes from Aequorivita sp., assembly GCA_026646335.1. Taxonomy (GTDB): domain Bacteria; phylum Bacteroidota; class Bacteroidia; order Flavobacteriales; family Flavobacteriaceae; genus Aequorivita. The sequence goes on from JAPKFY010000063.1 coordinate 22,737, forward strand.
ACTACTCCCAATCCTTCTACTGTATGGTGGGCAGCCACGGAAAATGGGACAGACGGCGCAATAACGATGTTGTCTGAAGATGGAGGTGCTAATTGGATGCCACTAGAGGCGGAATCCATTTTTTTCGTAGCTGGAGAGTGCGAAACCTTAGGGCTTTCTGATTTAACATCCGTTGATTTTGATTACTACCCAAATCCGGTAAACGAAGTGTTAACTATTCAATCACAAGTAACTATAAAATCGATTGATGTTTATAATTTAATGGGGCAAATAGTTTTAAGATCAAGCACTATTTCAAATGGAAAAATAGATTTGAGCACACTAAATTCAGGAATCTATTTGGTGAAAGCAACTTTTGACGGCGGACATGCTGAAACTCTCAAAATTGTAAAAAAGCAATAGGAATATATTAGATTTCTTAAAATTTATAAGCCGTCCCATTTTTCGAAATGGGCGGCTTTTTTGTTTGCTATGCATGTTTATTTTAAATAGGGTCAAAGTCCCGGTCGGTCTTATTTTGGCGAGAACCGTTAGTTGAGGGCAAGAGATTTTACCATGAGGTGAACCCAGCAAAAAGATATTGAAGAAAGGAAGCCACAATGAAGAAGACACGTGGATTTATACTTTATCGCTCATTCAAAAATTTATAGGAAGCCTAAAAATATTTTAAATCACTATTAGCTTCAGTGTTGCGGTACTATCATTCCAGTTTCATAGAGGCCGCCAATTTCAGCATTTTATCACTTATGGGAAACAGCCATTGCAGTTGTTCCCAAACCAAATGGGTTTCTTGAAGATCACGTTCGGTCTGTTTGTCCTTGGATGTCAATTTCCTAATATCTAAAGAATTGAAGTTAGGCAACCGTTCCTCAAAAAGTGGGTCTTTTTCTGAAGATGTCTCGGCATCGTCGCATTTCTTATCTTTTAGGCATTGGAGTACACTCTCCAGGTTTTTGTCTATTTTTTCTGTTGCATTTTTGAAACGTTCGGATGCTTCAGTAGTTTTATAGTTCTTTATGTAGGTGCTTAACGAAGCTAATGAAGTTAAAAACGTGTGGTTCAAAACGACCAGTTCGTACACTTTATCCAATTCTTTTTGTTTCGACTTGGGTTCCTGTGTCATGCGTTGAAAAGCAGAGCTTAGATTGGAGGTTTCCAAAAATGCTTCTTTGCGTGCTATATTATAGGAGGTTGGTATGTTTCCCTTCCGCTGATAATATTCGGTAATCTTATGGAGGAAATCCTTGTTGGCCTTCACGCTTTTTTCGATACTTTCCTTGATTTCCGCGAACTCCCAAGTAGGCCAAAGCCACCGCATCGCCGCATAGGACAGTCCGGCCCCAACAATAGTGTCCAATAAGCGAAATTTTATTAAGCTTAAGACATCAGGGCTTAGAATAGCGTAAATAAATACTGCACTCAAAGTAATGAAAGTCGCCGAAGCTTTATAGTTTTTCTGTACCAAGGAAATGGCTATCACCAAAGAAATCACGCCCAGGACTCCGTATGCATAGGGGTCCTGAATCAGGAAAACCAATCCAAAGGCAATGGCGCCGCCAATAAGAGTGCCTATCATACGATCCTTCGCTCGGTTCCTAGTGAGTCCGTAGCTTGGCCGCATGATTACGATAATAATTAACAAGATTGAGTACGGATTCTGAAAAGCGAAGATCGAACCCAACGCATATCCAATCATAACTGTAGCCGCCAGCCGAAGCGAGTGTCTAAAAATTGTAGATTTAAAACTAAAATTCCGTAGTAAAATTTTGGGATTGTAATCTTGGAGTGCTATAAAGCGTTTGGCGGTTTTTCTATCGATGAAATCGATTTCGGAAGTATCAGGGTCACCTAAAAGCCATTTGATTCTTTTTAGTTTTTCGAACTGTTTTTCCTGATATTCGAAAAAATTTTGAAGCATAAGATATTCCTCGTAATATAGGGTTTCACGTAGTAAGGCTATTTCAAGTTTTACGTCAGCAAAGCATTGCTTTATAGTATCGTTCGTGGGCAGATTTCTTTTGTCGTTTCCAGCTTCAACAATCATTCGCAATTGATAAGACATTTCAAAAATTAGGTCCTGAAATCTTTTAATGTATTGTGGATGATCGTTAAAGAGCGAATCCATTCGATCATAATTTACAGGATTGGCGATTGCGGTTTCCAGCATTTCCACCAATTGCACGAATATCAACAGGCGTTTATCCTGATAATTGGACCATCCGGAGGTCTTTCTGGAAAGAATCAAAATTTCTCTCAGGGTTTCATGGTTCTCAGTAAGCTCACTTTGCAGTTTAAGTAATTTAGATTGTAAAGCTTCACGATCTTCTTTTGGGTTGACCAATTTCCCCCGAGTTTCTATAAATTCACCCGTAAGCAAATAAGTTTCAGACAAAAACTCTTCGGTTTCTGCCTTCGGGTTTATTCGATGCCAAACTTTGGACAAGAGCAAATACCAAAGTCCTCCTAGCCCTATCAACACAGCATATTGATATATTTCCAGTTCATCTGATTCGTGGGCAAAGCTCAATACCAACGCCATAAGACCCGAAAAACTGATTAGTGAGGCCCGAAAGCCATAGACCGAAATAAAAGCGATGGCAAAAGTGATCAATCCCAATACGGGAAGCAAAAGCCAGAATTCAAAATGTAGATAACCCTTAATGAAACTGACAATCATAACCAAGGCAGCGGAAATAAGAATGCCTACTTTTTTATGTCGGAAACTACCAATCACGTCACTGGGCGAACTCCAAAAAGCCCCGAAACTCATTGCCATCCCAATTTCTAAATACCCGAGCTGCATGCCTATTACAGCCGGTAGGGTAACCGCAATACCAACCCGTATGGCCCTTGAAAAACTAATGCTTTTCAAGAACTGTAGCAGTTCCTTAAAATTCTCGGATATAAAACGCGATACAGTGCTCAAAGCAGATTGTTTAATATGCGCCAACGTACCAACGTTGCCGGATAAGGGCGTACATCCAGATAGATTTCGGGAAAGATCACCC
>JAPKFY010000064.1 GCA_026646335.1 Aequorivita sp.
CCAACATTTCTGTACGGCCAATGGCGGTTGTTACATACTATTCAAAATAACCAGTTCATTCCCTTAATGATGGAGGAGAATATTGTATTCAAAAACGATTTTTCATTCTTTCTTATCCAAAATTATATGCAAAGCAATTTTGGAACCTTTAGTTTCCAGAATGAATTTTTAACCATTTACTTTATGAATGGCGTTCGTGATACCCGATGTTTTCAGTGTTTTGAAAATGAACTTTTCATAGTGCAATTTATGAATACGGTAGCTTTTAATATTGCTATTTACAAGCGCTTACAGTGATTTGAGTATTTTGAATAATTTTAAAATTGAAGGGTAGAAACCATTTTTCAAATGAAGACGATTAGAAGAAATCGTCGAGGTATTGGGAAGTTTACCGTAATTTAATCAAATCATAAATTAATCACCTTTCAAATTAATGATGGGCACAGAAAAAGAAGAAACAGAACCTTTTGGACTCTATTCCTATTTAGTGAAAACTGCAGGAATGGCCAAGGATGAGGCAGTTCAAATTGCTGCGGATCTGACGCATTTAAGATTTAAGAAAGGAGAGATTCTTTTAAAAACTGGCGATTTGTGCCAGCATTCCTTTTTTGTGGAAAAGGGCTTGTTGCGGTCCTATATGCTCGATGAATCGGGAAAGGAACACGTAATCCAGTTTGCACCCGAAAATTGGTTTGTTGTTGATAGGAGCAGTGTGTATTTCAATGATCCCTCTGAAAGTTATATTGAAGCCATAGAAGATACTGAAGTAGTTTTGATTGGTGAGGATTTTATTTGCAATGCAAGCCAAACAAGCCCTGATTTCAGCAGGTTTAACGATAAACTGTTGCACAATCATATCCGGCAAATGCAGAAACGCATCAATCTTTTGCTCGGCGCAACTGCTGAAAAACGTTACATGAGTTTTATTGAAATGTACCCAGATTTGTTGCTGCGCGTTCCGCAATGGATGATCGCTTCCTATTTGGGAATTACTCCAGAAAGCTTGAGCCGTGTTCGAAAGGAATTGGCGCATAAAAATTTTAAGCCGAATTAAAAATTGTCAGGTCGAGTCCTTCGGCCTTGCTCAGGATAAACTAAAGTCGAGACCTCTTTTAGTTGTATGGAATATTTAGATAGAATTAGTTTCGACTGCACTCGAACAGACATATAATCTAAATTTTCTATTCCAAATACCCAAATTTCCCCATATTGAAATCACTAATTGCTTGAATAATTTCGCCGCGGGTATTCATTACAAATGGGCCTTGTGCCGCAATGGACTCGTTAATTGGTTCACCGCTTAGTATCAAAACTACAGCGTCATCTGTGGCTTCTATGCTGAATACTTCACCTTCATTTTTAAAAAGCCCCAAGCCATCGGTTTTTATTTCCTCAGAATTGTTCACTTTTATGTTTCCCTCAACCACCAAAACCGCGGTGTTGTAATTTTCAGGAAAGTTGAAGGTAGTTTTTCCGCCTTTGTTCAACTTGACATTTAAAAGATGCACGGGCGTAAACGTGGAGGCGGAGCCTTTTTTGCCGTTGAATTCTCCAGCGATTACTTCAACAATACCAGCATTGTCGGGAAGTTCCACTTTCTTCATTTCGGCATTTGCGATTCCTTGATATTTCGGAGCGCTCATTTTGTCTTTTGCAGGAAGGTTTACCCACAGTTGCACCATCTGGAAATCGCCTCCAGCTTTACTGAAATTCTCTTCATGGTATTCTTTGTGAAGGATACCTGAAGCGGCAGTCATCCACTGCACGTCGCCTTCACCAATTACGCCACTATTTCCGGCGCTGTCGTGGTGGGCAACACTTCCTTTATATGCAATAGTAACCGTTTCAAAACCCCTGTGCGGATGGACATCTACTCCACGAGGCTGATCTGTAGGAGGGAAGTAAAATTTGCTGTTATAATCCATCATAATAAATGGATCCATTCTTTCAAAACCTTCCTGAATTCCGGAAGGAATGTATTGGTGCACCCTAAAACCATCACCGACCATATGTGGTGCGGGCGGTGTCAATACGCGTTCTATTTGTCTTGTTTTCATTTTATATTGTTTTTATTTTCTATTGTAAAACTACATCGTAAACATTTGTTTTACATTGATGTATGTTAAGAACGGCTATTGACGAACTGGAATTAGGGAAGAGTGGATAGCCCTTTAAAAAAGCAAAACGAGAACTTTATTTGCAATAAACAAAGCTCTCGATTCTTAAAAGGGGAACAGTAAAATCTTGAAAAAATTATTGTTTTATAAATTGTAGTGATGCAATCAATTTCACTTTGTCGCTTACCACAATACTTCCGGCTTCGGTAACAGCACTCCAAGTAAGGCCGAAATCTTTTCGGTTTATATTCCCTTCAAACTCAAAACCTGCTTTTGTTTGTCCATAAGGGTCAACTGCAGATCCATTGTAATCTGCGTCTAAGGTTACTTCTTTGGTAACTCCTTTTATGGTTAAATCGCCCACCATTTTTTCACCGTCAAATGATTTTGAAGTGAACGTTAACTTCGGATTCTTTTCCGCTCCGAAGAAATCATCACTCTTTAAATGATTATCGCGATCTTTATTATTTGTGTTTACTGAATCGATTTCCGCAGAAAATGAAAAGTTCGCGTTTTTGAAATCGCCATTAGAGGTTTCTGCTTTTCCGTCAAATTTTTCGAAACTTCCCGTTACGTTAGAAATCATCATATGTTTTACCTTAAAATTGATTTCTGAATGTGATCCATCAATTTTCCAAGTTGTATTTGAAGTATTGTCCATTGTTATAAAGTTTAGTTATTAATTATTTAAAGGACAAAATTAGGGCACATTGCAGACCCCTGCATTGATGTATGGTAAGAAATTGGTTTATAACAAAATTGAAGTTATTTATTTAACTCTTCCAGTAACTGGTCATAGTCTTCAATTTTCACATGTAGCACCCCGTCTAGGCTAATGATTGGGGTAGTAACGGAATCAAGCTTTACTATGGCATTAGCAAAGGCTGGAGCCAGTTGGGCTTTCAATTCGGGCTTTTCAGAAAAGCTATGGGAAGTGTATAGATAATGGCTTTTTTCTAAATTGGAAACCAGCCTATCACAACTGTTGCAGTTTTCAGGTATGTAAACAATTATCTTTTTTCGGGGTTCAATTTTAATGGACTCATATTCCTTGCGAAGTGCGCGACGGGAAAGACTATCACTTACTTTTAGTTCGTAGGTGTAATTGGCCTTTTTGCCCTTATCAACAATCAAGTTGGCAAGCATAACTTTTGATGCAGCCGGAACACGCACGGCCCTCGGTACACTTTTACTTTGGCGAAAATTGGTTCCTTCAATAGTTATGGAAACGTCTAGGTCTTTTTCATTTTTGTTAAGGGCATAAAGAAAGAGACGGTTGGCCTTAGCTTCTTCAACGATTTCTATAGGTTTTTCTTGGGAAAATAGAGCAGTGCAACTTAATGTTGCGATAATTAGGAAGAGTAATTTTTTGGACATTTGGGACTGTTTTATATCTTTTCGAAGATATAAATTTCAACGAGAATTCAAAAAAAGATTCAAACTAAAAGCCGCAATTTTTAATGTGCTGAAAACCTTGTAAATAGAAAGCTGTCAACATTAAGATTCTCTAAACCTCCCAACTTTGTGATTCTTTTAAGAAAGCATAAGCAAACCATCCCGACTTAGACTGCGTATATTTTTTAGTAAGTATAATAAAGTTCATTTATAAATCAACGATACTATAAAATTATGAAAAGCTATTTATTAAAAACAATCACACTTTCTTTCTGGTTATTGATGGGCCTTTCCCAGGTTTCTTGCCAGAATAGCCAAAAGGGCGATGCTGAAAAAGCGATGAACACTTCAGGGAAAACAATGGAAACTTCCAAAGAAATGGCTGTGGCTAAACAATTTCCTAAAGCAAAACCTGACGCCGAATGGAAAAAAGAACTCACTCCTGAACAATATAAGATTATGGTAGAAAAAGGGACCGAAACTCCTTTTAATAATAAATACAACTACAACCACGAAAAAGGGATTTATGTAAGTGCCGCAACGGGAGAGCCATTGTTTAGCAGTGAAGATAAGTTTGAATCGGGAACGGGATGGCCTTCGTTCACAAAACCGATCAATGATGATGCGGTTGTTTGGGTAAAAGATAATAGTCTTGGGATGACTCGGGATGAAATAGTTGAAAAAGCAACAGGATTGCACCTTGGCCACGTTTTTAATGATGGGCCAGAACCTACGGGATTAAGATACTGTATAAATTCCGCAGCGCTTAAACTTGTAAAGCAGGACTGATTCCCCAATTATAGTTATGCTTGGAAAGCCTCCTTCGGGAGGTTTTTTTTAGAGTTGAATTTGAAATCTGTCACCCCTGGGCCTGTTGAAGGGTAGAATCTTGAATTGCTTAACCTTTAACCCTTTTTATGATTTTAACAATATATTTTATCGTATATTTGCGCCACTTGGACAATGAACATTAAACCCCAGTAAGGTAAGCTAATAATAAAACAAGTTTCATATAACTAATTTAAAAGTCATCTGCCCAGCGTGGATGGCTTTTTTTATTCTAATAATATATAATTTAAAATGGCAAAATCGCAACAAACATACAGTAAGAAAGAAAAGGAAAAAGCAAAACTGAAAAAGCGGGAAGACAAGCAAAAGAAAAAAGACGCTCGTAAGGCAGACAAAACTCCTGGTATAGATTTCGTTTATGTAGATTACAACGGAAACTTGGTAGATACCCCACCAGATCCTTCAATGAAAGTTGAAATTGATGCGGAAGACATCATTCTTGGCATTCCCCCAAAAGAAGAAGGCGATCGCGAAGCTTTTGACCCAGTTAGAAAAGGAACTGTCTCTTTCTATGATTCTTCCAAAGGTTTCGGTTTTATTATTGATAATGAAAACAGCGAGAAATACTTTACACATGTGAGTGGGATTATTGACGAAATTTCCGAAAACGACAACGTTTCCTTTGAGCTAGAAAAAGGCCAACGCGGAATGAACGCCGTGAAGGTTACTAAAATCTAAACATCTTAAAATAAGCATAAAAAAATCCCGCATTTAGCGGGATTTTTTTTTAATAAACCAGAATATTAGTTTGTAAGATCGTTTGCTTCTCTTTTGGCAGCGTTTTTAAGCTGATCATACTTTTCTGAAATAGTATCTTGTACTTCCCCAGCTTTTTCTTTTATTTTATTCCCAGTTTCGGTTGCTTTATCCTTAAGTTTTTGCTTTTCTTCTGGTGTCATGTTTTTGTACTTCCAAAATGCAAATGCACCAGCTGCTATTCCCAGCAATGCTAATAATCCTTTTCCTTTATTGTTCATGTTGTTTTTTTTAAGTGTATATAAAGATACGGTTTTGGCGGTCTTCCCAATAATTTTGATTCGATTTTAGTATTTATTTAATAGTTAAGCATTTGATTTAATAAAATATTCACAATTTCTTTCAGCAGAAAATATTTCTTTGAGAATTACTTCTTCTGCACTACTTAAAATTTGAAACGAAGCCTGACAATCTGAAAAGTTTTATTAAATAAATTTCATATCTTTAAGAGTCAAAAAAACATACAACATCAGGATGATTCAAGGTAAATAAGCAAGTCCAAACTCCCCGAGAATTGTTTGGCGCATTGCATCTGAAATATATACTAACCAAAAACATAACGACAGATGAAAATATACGACGACAAACACATCAAAAATGTAGTTTTTGTAGGTGCTCATAACAGCGGCAAAACTACCCTTGCGGAAACAATGCTTTTTGAAGCAGGTCTCATAAACCGTCGCGGCACAGTTGAAAATAAAAACACTGTGTCGGACTATCACGACGTTGAGCACGAAAGGGGCAACTCCATCTTCGCCACCCCGCTCCACACAGAATGGCGCAATTACAAAATAAACATTATCGATACACCTGGATTGGATGATTTTATAGGTGAAATAATTTCTTCCATTCGCGTTTCAGATACCATTTTAACGGTTTTGAACGCCCAACACGGAGTAGAGGTAGGCACAGAAATAATATGGAACTACATCGATAAATATCTCAAACCCACGATTTTCGTAATTAACCAAATAGACCACATCAACGCAAAGTTTGATGAGAGCTTCAAAAGCATAAAAAACTTGGTGGGCAACAATGCCGTGAAAATCCAATACCCTTTGGTTGTGGATGGGGCACAGTGTATTATTGATGTACTGAAGATGAAAATGTACAAATTCTCCCCAGATGGAGGAAAGCCCGAAAAGTTGGAAATTCCCGAAGATCAAAAGGAATTGGCCAACGAACTTAACAATGAATTGATAGAAAAAGCTGCTGAAAATGATGAATCATTGATGGAGCTTTTTTTTGATAAAGGAACTTTGAATGAAGACGAAATGCGCGTTGGTATAAAAGCCGGAATGTTGAATCACGAGCTTTTTCCCGTGTTTTGCGTTTCAGCCTTAAACGATATGGGCACGGGAAGATTGATGGGTTTTATTGACAATGTTGCTCCCGCCGCGGCAGATTTAAAACCTGAGCAAAGTGTGGAAGGGAAAGAAGTAAATGCCACAAAGGAAAGCCCAACGGCTTTGTTCGTTTTTAAAACAATCTACCAACCAAACTTGGGCCAGATAACTTTCTTTAAAGTGATGAGCGGGGAAGTCCGTTTAAACGATAAATTATGTAATTCCCGAAACGATGAAACCGAAATAATAAACCAGCTATTCATAATGGATGGAAAGGAACGCCAGCCCGTTACCAAATTGACCGTGGGAGACATAGGCGCCACACTAAAACTTAAATTCACGGAGACCAATGATACCTTGGCAACACCAAAGCATCAAATTACCATCAAGCCCATTAAATTTCCTCCGCCAAGAGTTAAAAAGGCCGTTTTTGCCGTAAACACCAAAGACGAAGAAAAGCTCAGCGAGTCTTTAAAGAAAATCCACAGTCAAGATCCCACGGTTGAAATTTCATTTTCCCCTGAGGCAAAACAGCTTATTCTTTCCTGCCAAGGCGATCTTCATCTTGTCACCATAGATTGGATATTGAACAATATTTACGGTGTGGAAGCAAGATTTGAAAAGCCAAAAATCGCTTTTCGGGAAACCATTCAACGGTCTTCAACTTCAAATTACAGACATAAAAAACAGTCGGGTGGTTCTGGCCAGTTTGCAGAGGTTCACTTAAAAATTGAACCTTGGTACGAAGGTATGGATGAGCCACAGGGTTTCAATATCCGCGGGAAGGAAGAGGTAGATCTTTCTTGGGGCGGAAAATTGGTTTTCTACAATTGTATTGTTGGTGGCGTGATAGACCAGCGTTATTTACCTTCAATAATGAAAGGCGTTTTGGAAGTCATGGAGTCAGGCCCATTGGTAAATTCATACATTCGCGATGTGCGTGTAATGGTTTATGACGGCAAGATGCATTCCGTGGACTCTAATGATATTTCCTTTAAAATTGCGGGTGCGCACGCTTTCAAAGAAGCATTTTTGAATGCCAATCCCAAGCTTTTGGAGCCAGTTTTAAAACTTACCGTAAAAGTGCCCGAAGAAATGGTTGGCAATGTAATGACCGATCTACAGGCGCGCCGTTCGATGATCCAGGGAATTGAGAGCAACAACAATTATCAGGTTTTAAAATGTTTGACCCCCGAAGCGGAACTCTATGGTTTTTCAACAGACTTGCGATCGTTAACGCAGGGCAGGGCAACTTTTAAATCTGCGTTCTCATCCTATCAACCTGTACCGGCAAATGTGCAAAAGGAATTGATAAACCAATAGCCTTCATTATTTTTACTATTTCAAATAAAATGGTTTAGACGTTCAAACTGTGACTATATTTGCCGAAAATTTATTTATGTCACAGCGGGTTTCTGAAACAGAAACTTCCACAAAGGAAGAAATGGAGAATTTGAATAAGACCGTTTCGGGTATTGATGCCCCTCAAGAAATCAATGCCGAAGAAATAGCGAAGTGTATTGCTATTCTTGAGCACTTGAACAGCAATACCGATAAAATTTTTGAAATCACAAAAGAACAGCGCACTGCATTGATCAAAGCTTCGGGGCAATTTTCCCGTCCCAACCGCGAAGAGTTCTCACGTAGAAAGAAAGATGCCAAAAAAGCCAAAAAACGCAAGCAGGCCAATAAAGATAGAACCGCACGAAAAGAAACAGGTATAAGAAGTGCTCGTGAAAACGTAGTATTTGTTGCTCCAAAACTATTACAAACGGCAGATTTGTCTTCAAAAAAAGAACTGGAACTCGAAACACCGCGAAACTGTTACGTCTGCAAGACACTTTTTACCAAATTGCATCACTTTTACGATACAATGTGTACGGAATGTGGGGATTTCAATTATGCAAAACGCTTTCAAACTGCCGATTTAACAGGACAAGTAGCTGTTATGACGGGTTCGCGTTTAAAAATTGGGTATCATATTTCCTTAATGCTGCTTCGGGCGGGAGCTACTGTTGTTGCTACCACGAGGTTTCCTGCAGATTCAGCTTATCGCTTTGCGCAGGAGGAAGATTTCCATCAATGGGCGAATCGTTTGAAGATTCACGGTTTGGATCTTCGGCATATTCCAAGTGTGGAAATTTTCTGCAACTACATTGAGCAGAAATACGAAAACCTCGACATTCTCATCAACAATGCTGCACAAACTGTTAGAAGACCAGCAGGCTTTTACCAGCACTTGATGGCGAAGGAGGAAATGCCAATTGAAGATCATCCGCAATTTGTGAAAGATTTGCTGCAGGATCACCTCAACTGTTTACAGGAGCTGAAAACGCTTACGGCAGATATTGGTAAAAATAAAAACCTCCCCGTTACTTGGCATGGCTCCGAACCAGGTATAGGTATTCGCGCTTCCGCAAAACTTTCGCAGATTCCGTATAGTTTTGACAATTCCTTAAGTGCAAAGGAAGTCTTCCCAGAAGGTAAACTGGATGCAGATTTGCAGCAAGTGGATCTTCGGAAGACAAACAGTTGGCGTTTGAGGCTTGGTGAAATCGAGACTACCGAAATGATTGAGGTTCAGTTGGTAAACTCAATCGCGCCATTTGTGCTTTGCAACCGTTTGGGTGAAATAATGAAGAAAGAAAATACTGGCAAGAAACACATTATAAACGTTTCGGCAATGGAAGGGAAATTCCACCGTTTTTTTAAGGAAGACCGCCATCCGCATACCAATATGGCAAAAGCTGCCCTCAATATGTTGACGCATACAGCAGCTGGAAGTCTTTCAAAAGAAGGGATTTACATAAACGCCGTGGATACAGGTTGGGTAACAGACGAAGACCCTGTAGAACTTGCAAAACGCAAAATGGAGCTACACGATTTTCAGCCTCCGCTGGATATTGTTGACGGCGCCGCCCGGGTAATGGATCCGTTGATTGACGGTATAAATACGGGAAAACACTGGAGCGGGAAGTTTTTGAAGGATTACAGACCGATTGATTGGTAGTTTACTGAGAAAAAAAGAATAGAGAAAAAAGAATAAAGAAAAAGATTTTTAAAAATAGTTATGGACAACGAACAGCCCAACAACCCTTTGCACGGAATAAAACTTGCGGATATCATGGAATATCTCGTTGACTATTACGGCTGGGAAGTTTTGGGAGAAAAAATAAAAATCAACTCCTTTAACAGCAATCCGTCAATCAAATCGAGCCTAACATTTCTTCGGAAAACTCCGTGGGCACGTGAAAAAGTAGAGCAACTTTATTTGAAGACTAAATTCAAATAGTGTTTCAGAAAATTCGTTCGTAATAAATCCTTAAATCTTCGTTCAAAACCCTTAAAAGGATGTAATTTTGCAAACCTGCAAAAATGGGGGTTTTATGATAGAGGCAAAGGACGCGATTCAAGAAAAGAAAACAGACAAAGAACTGTATAGCTATCAAAAAGGGGCTATTGACAGAATATTCGAGAAATTCGAGACCGCGCCAGATGACTATCACTTGCTATACCAACTTCCCACAGGTGGCGGAAAAACCGTTATTTTTTCCGAAATAGTACGCCAATATTTAAAACACCACAATAAAAAGGTGCTAGTAATGACCCACCGTGTGGAGCTTTGCAAGCAGACTTCAGAGATGCTGACCAGCTTTGGCGTAATGAACAAAGTGGTAAACAGTACCGCCAATCTTTCAGACCAGGATAAATACAGTTGTTTTGTTGCAATGGTGGAAACTTTGAACAACCGCCTAAACGATGATAAGCTAGATATCTCGGATGTTGGTTTGGTAATTATTGATGAAGCACATTACAACTCCTTCACCAAACTTTTTAAATTCTTCGAAAAATCATTCATCCTTGGGGTAACTGCAACGCCGCTAAGTTCCAACAGAGGCCTTCCTATGAAGGACAATTACCAGGAATTGATAGTTGGAGAAAGCATCCAGTCTTTGATTGAAAATGAGTTTTTGGCTGAGGTTGAGGTTTTCCAATATAATATGGGACTGACTTCCTTGGAGATTGGCTCCAATGGTGATTATACCGTAAAGTCTTCCGATGATCTATATTCCGCTGTTGGTATGTTGGATCAGTTGTACCAGGCTTATTTAAATCATTCCAAAGGGAAAAAGACATTGATTTTCAACAATGGTATAAATACTTCCATTCAAGTTTATTATCATTTGAAAGCGGAAGGCTTGCCTGTAGCGCATTTGGACAACACCGCAACCAAAAAGCAACGGAAACAGATTTTAAAGTGGTTTAAGGAAACTCCGGATGCAATTTTGACATCGGTAAGTATTTTGACCACCGGTTTTGATGAGCCAACAATTGATACCATTATTCTGAACAGGGCTACACGTTCACTAACGCTCTATTTCCAAATGATTGGTCGTGGGTCGCGTATTTTGAACAACAAATCAAGATTCTCCGTAATCGATTTAGGGAACAACTACCAGCGTTTTGGCCCTTGGGAAGCACCTTTGGATTGGCATGCTATTTTTCGCTCGCCCGAATATTATATGGATCGCTTGTTGAGCGATGACGAATTGGAGAGCCATTTCAGATATGAAATGCCTGAAGAACTTAGAGCAGAATTTGCAAAGAGTGCAGAAGTTTATTTCGACATAAAAGCCACTTACCAAGATGCAACTTTTAGAGGTGAGTCTTCCAAAGTAGTACTTGAGCGTTCTATCATGCAGCATGCATATATCTGCATAGAAAACAGCGAAGACGTTTACGACGCTTTGGGATTGGCCAAGATGCTCAACGATGACATTGACTACCGTATTGAAAGATACTCGCAATGCATTAGCAAAAGCACTCACAATTTTATAAGTTGGCTAAAAGATGATTATCGCTTAAAACTTAGAAGTTATCTACGTGAAAATTTCGATACTGTTTTTGAAGAGATCCACGGCCATCCACCGGAAGATTAGACTTTCTAAATTGTGAAGTGATATTTATTAAAAAAATAATCATCCTATTTTCGCTATAATTTTCAATCACACCTATTTTCTCGTTGTAATTTCATAAATTTATAAGTGAAATTAAATCTTTAATAAAATGACTTACACATAGTAAGCGTATTTTATTTTTGAAAACGCAATTTCCTTTCCTCAAAAGATTATCCTCAAGATTAGTATAGAAACAATGGTTTTAAATAAAAACTGAACTAATTCAAGTTCAGTTTCTATATACATTAATTAAAAACTAATTTTATGAGCACTCTATTTCTTGGCAGCTGCGATCTGGGCAAAATTCCTATAGACCGCAAAAAATTTCTTTCTCCTTACCACAAAGATGGTCTTACTGCTACGGCAGTTTCCTTTAGGGATGACGACCGGACCACTTGGCGCTCCTTTAGGCAGGAAAACGGAAGTGAAGTGGCCAAACTCCAACAATTTTTATACAAGGCCGGTTTTATGCCCAGAGGGGTAGTGGACGGTGTTTTTGATTATGTTACACAGTCGGCTGCGCGGTTATTTCAGGAATATGTTCGCTCTCTGGACAGTGAAGGTGACAAAACCATGGTACCCGATGGCATTGTGGGCAATGTAACAATGCAACATGTGCAACGTTGGAAAGATCAGGGAAAGGTTGCTGAATGGGGCAAAGCTTCTGCCAATCCTTCTAAAGAATACAGCGATTGGATTAAACTTCTAAATGAAGCGAAAGCGCATTATAAAAGCAATCCGGGGCCCATAATGCAGGCCGTAAACGCACTTCCAAAAACCTATTCAACCATCAAGGCAAACGATTGGAATTTTTCAACAGATGCAATCCATTTAATCGGAATACGCCGCAAACAAGAAAGCGCACAAGCAGTCAAGCGAGCCAATGATGACTTTTTTGTATTGCTGGTAAACGGAATGGTCTTTAAGTTTTGGGGCTCAACGGATCCAAGCAAGAACATGGTTAAAAACAACATTCCCCCCTCCCTTGTGGAAGGACAGCACAAATACAGATTTGGATGGCACAAAATATCTGAGGAGCAGAAGATATATCGCGCATTAAAACCTTATGACCCAGCCGGGGTAATCATTTTGCGGGATTTGGACAGAGACAATGCACTTACGGCACATGACCTTACCGTTAAAGGCAATAATAGTCTTGAAGTAAACAACAGTATTAATATCCACTGGTCTGGAGTTGGCACTTCAAATTGGTCTGCTGGCTGCCAAGTAATTGCAGGAAAAAATTACATCAACAACCAAGATCAGTTGGTTGATTGTTCAAAATTTGCTTCTTCGGCCTATAGTGAGCTCAATAGCTCCTCCCAAAAAACAAAAGGCGCCTATAATGTTTTGGCAGATTTGATTGTATGTTATTCAAAGCCTGGGGCAGATCACGTTTTATACACTTTGGGTCGTGAAGAATCACTGAACCTGGATGCCAATTTTGGTTCAAATTATGCAATTAATGCTTTAAGAAAAATGAATCCCGGAGCAATCTAATTCTAAAAAAACCATTTTCATCAGTGTTCACAATATAGGGTCAAAAGATCAATAAATCCATAAATGCGAATTATTCGTGCTTGAAATGCTACTTTTGCAGGAAATAAAAACAAGCATGGAATCATTCAATGAGCTAAACATTTCCAAACAATTGCACTATGCCGTTGCCGATCTGGGCTTTGAAAAGCCCACGCCCATTCAGGCGCAGTCGTTTTCGGTAATTATGTCGGGCGCTGATATGGTGGGTATTGCTCAGACAGGAACGGGGAAGACTTTTGCATACATGCTCCCCATTCTTCAGGATTTGAAGTTTTCAAAACAGGTACATCCACGGGTTATGGTTTTGGTGCCAACACGTGAGCTGGTGCTGCAAGTGGTTGAAGAGATTGAAAAGTTTGGAAAGTATTCCTCAGTACGGGTTGTGGGAATCTATGGTGGCACAAACATCAATAACCAAAAAGAAGCCGTTGCGCAAGGAACCGATATAATTGTGGCTACCCCGGGGCGCTTGTATGATTTGATTATCAGCAGGGCCATTCAGCTGAAAGCCATTAAAAAAGTGGTGATTGATGAAGTGGATGTCATGCTCGATTTGGGTTTCCGATTTCAGCTTACAAACATTTTAGAATTGCTTCCTGCCAAAAGACAGAATATAATGTTTTCTGCAACTATGACGGATGAGGTAAATGCTTTTATCCACGACTTCTTCATTGCGCCCACCACAGTTTCAGTTGCAGTTAGCGGGACGCCTTTGGAAAACATTTCGCAATTTGCGTATTCCGTTCCCAATTTCTATACGAAAACGAATTTGCTGCTTCACATTTTAAAAGACGAAGCGCAATTCAGAAAAACGCTTGTTTTCGTTCCCAATAAGAAAAGTGCCGATATGGTTTTTGACCTTTTGGACGAATTCTTTGGAAGTGAAGTTGCCGTGATCCATTCAAACAAAACCCAGAATTACCGGATACGTTCCATAGAAAACTTCAACGCCGAAAAAACGCGTATTCTTGTAACCACAGACGTTATGGCGCGCGGTTTGGATTTGGATAAAATTAGCCACGTAATCAATTTTGATACGCCTGCTTTCCCTGAAAACTATATGCACCGCATTGGTAGAACGGGGCGTGCAGAGCAGGACGGAACCGCTATTTTGCTTTATACAGAAAAGGAAAAAGATGCTAAAGAAGCCATCGAGACCTTGATGGATTTAAAGATTGAAGAACTAGAGCTTCCCAAAGAAGTTGAAATTTCAAAACAGCTCACTTACGACGAACAACCTCAAATTGTAGAGATAAACAACCCTGCCAATACAGAAGAAGCAGGCCCTGCCTTTCACGAAAAGAAAGATAAAAACAGAAAGGAAAACCAAGGTGGTTCGTATAAACGCATCATAAAGCTGAAATACAAAAAACCAAAAACCAGAGGGGATAAAAATTTTAAAAAGAATAAAAGGGGAAAGTAAGAGCTAGGGTTCATAAATAATCTCCACAAAAACAGCATTAGCTTGTAAATTAACGCTTTTGATGAGATATATCTGGTTCACTACAACACTATTTCCCGATTTACTATTTACGGCTTGGTCTCTATAGATATAGCGGTTTTTCACAGCTCGAACAATATCGTTGGCCTGTGGTACCTCATCTGCCTTAAACTCGCTATCTTTTCTGTAAATAATATCGAATATGGGGTCGGGAATTCTATTGTTAACTACTTTTCCGCAGTATAAAAAACCGCTTTTGCCTATTTTCTGAATTTCTTTATAGGCATCATCATTATGAGTACCCAATAATGAATCATTTTTGATGTATTTCAAATAAGCTGCTAAGCTATTCTCATCAATCGCTGCTTGCCACGCATCGTTATCCATTTTTGAATTGGTAAGTTTATCTTTTAGCGAATCAATTCTCGAAATGGCTGTTAACGTATCTTTTGCAAATTTTGAGTATTTAAGTATGTTGTTTAAGGAATCTTTTTCTGTAGCGGCTACATTCAAATATTTTTGGTAAGCCTTAACGGTGTTATCCTTTTCGGCAACTAACCAAGCTTGCTGAACACTCACGGAATCAAGAAAGTTCTTTGCGATTTTCGAATAATCCCCTTTTGGATGAGACTCCAAATAGTTGGTAAAACTTTCTACACTATTTTCAGATTTGGCCGTCATCCAATCAATTTGCTCAATACTAGGCTGCAAGAGAAAATAGCTGAAAAGTCCAATAAATGCTAATAAGATCAATGAATATAAGCTGCCTTTTTTAATGCGTTTAATTCGTCGTGCATTTCGTTTCTGTATGTTGTAAACCTTTGCGCTATCTGAAAGATATTTCATTCCTTCCCCAAAATTGTCGTTGTAACGCGCCGCCCATATTTTATTGGGTTTGAATTTTTCAAACCATTCTTGAGCAATTTCAAATTCCCTACCAGACAGCAAATCCTTTCGGTTTTCCTTGTGCGCCACATAGGCATCGCAGAGGCGTGTGTATTGAAGAGCTGCTTTACTTTCCTCGTCCACCCAATTGTTTAAGGTTTTCCAATGCCTAATCAGACTTTCGTGAGAGATATCTATAAGTTTATCATCAGAATCGCCTATGTTGTCAATGATCAAAAAAGAACGGTTATTCTTGATAAAATTATTTATTACGCCCAATAGCTTTTCTTCACTGGCGTTTGTCAATTCCTTTAAATCACTCAATTTTGCGGGTCTTCGTATTTTCCTGCCGTTTTCATCTATGGTAGTCAAAGCTTGAAAAAGCGCTTTTGCTAGCAACAACTCGTCTGGCTTTAATTCTTTTAGGGCTTCATCGGCATGGATGGATAGGGCGTTTTCAATTCCGCCAATTTGTTTGTAACCCTCCAGATTGAGCTCGCCATTTGTGCCTGCACCGTGTTTGTGATCCCACATCCGCATTAAAGCGTGTTGCACTAAAGGCAGTTCGTCTTTTACTTCTCCTAAATCATTTATAAGTTGGGAGGTGAGGGCGGTGTTAAATTTGCCGCCATATAATTTTGCAGGACCTTCGATCACTTTTTTCAATTCCAATCTGTTTAATCGGGGAACCAGATATTGGCTTTTGTTCAAGGCTTCCGGCAGACCGAAAAACTGGGCGCAGTCTCCAATAAAATCGGAGCGCATTGTCAATACCACATAGAATGGAATGCGTTTTTGTTCTGAAAGCTTTAAAATTAGGTTTACGAAGTCAATTGCTTCAGTTTTAAAGGAAGCATCTTTTTGTTTTAGGGAAAAGCGAAAGAGTTCTTCAAACTGATCTATCAACAAAAAGAAGTTTGAGTTTTTGTTTTCTCGAAGTGGTTCTATAACATCCAAAATGGCTGAGACTCCTTCTTTTTTAATTCGAATTACAAACGCTTGAATTTCCGAAGTCTCTATTTTTGGATTGATTTGACTTAATATAGTTGCAGCCAAATTATAGACCGGATTCTGGCCTGGTTTCATAATAGCGATCAACCACTGACTGCTATTTTCCACAAGGAAACCGCCTTTTAATGCGGGAATAAGCCCTGCCCGAATTAAAGAGGATTTTCCACTACCGGAACTGCCAACTACGGCAACAAAACGGTTGGCGTGTAGCCGTTGCAACAACTCCAGAGTCTGTTCATCGCGACCAAAGAACAATAGGTTTTCATCATCGCGAAATGGGCGGAGGCCCACATACGGATTAAAGGGAGAATTGCTCATAAATTTTCTGCTTTTAAATCGTTGAGAAATGCTTCCAATGAGGCGCCATCCAGCTGGCTATTGTGACTCTGGTCTACCAATTTTACCATGGGGTTCTGTGCTACTTTTATTGAGTCCATAGATTTTTCTGGCGGGGTAACATAAAGTGTTGAGCAGACCGCGCAGGCGGTTGTTCAGGCGCAGCTTCTTCGGCGTGCCGACCGGCTCGGCGTCGCCTTCGAGGGCACGGTAGGCCCCGTTTTCCTCGATAAAGGGCGTCTTGTTCTGGTCGATCACCACGCGGCTGGCGCGCAGCGCTTCGATCAACGGCAGGCGCTCAGGCGCGGGCACGGCGGCCCAACTTTCCAGCAGCTTGGCCTGTTTGGCGGGGCTGGCCTTGGCGTAGTCGGCTGCGTCTCCGGCCTGGGCCGCCCAGGGCAGGGCGAGCAGGAGCAGCAGCAATAATCGGTGCAGGGCAGTGTTCATCTGTGCATTCCCCAGGGGGCGCCGTGTGCTCTCTTGGCGGAGCTGGCGGCGGTGGGCAGGCGGATGAGATCGTCTCGACTACGCGTCTCGATCCGCCCGACGAAAGCCGAGTGATCGCAGGGTGGATCGGGACGCGGAGTTGGCGCGTCATCCATCCACCGCAGCGACCGCAGCGGTTAGTTCGACTTCACCGCGTGATCCGGCTTCTTGTCGTTGCCGGGGATGTACGGGCTCCACGGCTGCGCGCGGACCGGGCTTTCGGTTTCCCAGACCACCGAGAACTGACCGTCGTCCTGGACCTCGCCGATCATCACCGGCTTGTGCAGGTGGTGGTTCTTCTCGTCCATGGTCAGGGTGTAGCCGCTTGGCGCCTCGAAGGTCTGGCCAGCGAGGGCGTCGCGCACCTTGCCGACGTCGGTGGTGCCAGCTTTCTCGACTGCCTGCGCCCACATGTTGATGCCGACGTAGGTGGCTTCCATCGGGTCGTTGGTCACGGCCTTGTCGGCGCCAGGCAGGTTCTGGGCCTTGGCGTAGGCTTTCCACTTGCTGACGAAGGCTTCGTTGACCGGGTTTTCAACCGACTGGAAGTAGTTCCAGGCGGCCAGGTGACCAACGAGCGGCTTGGTGTCGATGCCACGCAGTTCTTCCTCACCGACCGAGAAGGCCACGACCGGAACGTCAGTGGCTTCCAGGCCCTGGTTGGCCAGCTCCTTGTAGAAGGGCACGTTGGAGTCGCCGTTGATGGTCGACACCACGGCGGTCTTGCCGCCGGCGGAGAACTTCTTGATGTTGGCGACGATGGTCTGGTAATCGCTGTGACCGAAGGGGGTGTAGACCTCTTCGATGCTCGATTCCGGCACGCCCT
>JAPKFY010000065.1 GCA_026646335.1 Aequorivita sp.
GAGGTTCTGCACGGAGAATGCGGCTACCTTCATGATCTGCGGGACGTGAAGTTCAGCACGGACGGGGAGGGGTTGTGGCGGCGGGCGCATTCTCAGACGCGCAACGGGAACCTCTATCCGACGCACGGGGTCGGTCCCTTCAATAATAACAGATTGAATATTTCTATGGAAAAGAGCTTCGCAGATTTGCTGTGGAATTTCTTCTGAAAAATCAATTTTCTCAAAATCTATATTTTTCAAAGTTTTTGTTTCCTTTTCGTTGAAAACAAGCGTCTTTGAATTTGCATCAAAAACTGAATAATCCTGAGGAATTTTTAACTCTCGGTCAAGTACAATTCGCAGCGGATTTAGACCCGTCCATTCCCGAACCGTAAGCGATGGATTGTCCTGCAAAACAGTTTTGGTTCCTGCTAAAATCGCCTGTTCCTGAGCTCGCATTTTATGCACCATCTGCCGCGAAAATTCATTGGTGATCCAAATTGGTTTTGTTTCGCTTCGGGTTTCGCTTTTTGGAGCTATAAACCCGTCTGCAGTCTGTGCCCATTTCAAAAAAATGAAAGGTCTCTTTTTTTGGTGAAATGTAAAAAACCGTTTGTTAAGTTCGTTGCATTCGTCTTCCAAAACGCCCACAATCACTCCGCATCCGGCTTCCATCAATCTTTTAATGCCGCGTCCCGCTACTTTTGGATTTGGATCCAAACTGCCAACTACTACCTTTTTGATCCCGCTTTCAATAATCAAATCTGCACAGGGCGGTGTTTTTCCATAATGGCTGCAAGGTTCCAAACTCACATAGATAGTTGCCTCTTTCAGCAATTTCAGGTTTTCAATACTTTTTACAGCGTTTACTTCGGCATGTGGTTGGCCGGCTTTGTAATGCCAGCCTTCGCCAATAATTTTATCATTTTGAACAACTACGCTCCCCACCAGCGGATTCGGATAGGTGGTTCCCAGCCCGTTTTTGGCCAATTGGATGCAGCGCGACATATATTTTTCGTGTATCTTCACCGCGTAAAAATACAAGGATTTAATTAGAATGGACACACCAATTATCCGTCTTATTGAAAAGAAGGACAATCCCCAAATCGCCAAGGTTATACGCAGCGTTTTGGAGGATTTCAACGTGCCAAAAGTAGGCACCGCCTATGCCGATGCTGCTTTGGATTGTATGTTTGAAACCTACCAAAAACCAAATGCGGTTTATTTTGTGGTTGAGGAAAACAATAAAATAATCGGCGGTGCAGGCGTTGCGAAATTGGAGAATTTTGAAGGCAACGTGTGCGAACTCCAAAAAATGTATTTCCTTCCCGAAGCCCGTGGAAGAGGGGTTGGTACGCAAATGATGGAGTTTTGTTTGGCAAAAGCGAGTGAGTTTGGTTTCGAAAAAATATATCTTGAAACGATGGAGTATATGACCCACGCACAGAAACTATACAAGCAGGCAGGTTTTGAATATATTGATTGCGCTCTGGGCGATACTGGTCATTATTCCTGTCCGGTGCATATGATTAAAACTTTGTAAATTCCAAATATCCTAAAACCCTAATGTCACACTGAGCGCAGTCGAAGTGCTATTGAAAATAAAATTTTGAATTTAGCAGCATTAAAAACAAACTTCACCTCAAATCTTTCAGGTTTATACCCTTCGGAAGAAATACAATCATTCTTCAATATTCTTTCTGAAAAACAGCTGAATCTTTCACGAATAGAAATCGCTTTAAACCCTGATAGAACCATTTCTGAAGCGGAAACCGCAAAATTTAAGCAAGCCATTATTCGCCTTAAAAACCACGAACCCATTCAGTACATAATAGGAGAAACCGAATTTTACGGACTTCTTTTTAAAGTGAACAAATACACCCTAATTCCCCGCCCCGAAACCGAAGAATTGGTAGAATACATAATTTCTGAACAAAAACTCATAACTCATAACTCACAACCCATAACTATTTTAGACATAGGCACCGGCAGTGGCTGTATCGCCATTTCCCTGGCAAAAAATCTTCCCAAGGCTAAAGTTTCCGGCTTGGATATTTCTAAAGGAGCTTTGAAAATTGCCCAACAAAACGCGGAACTGAACAAGGTGGAAGTTGAGTTCCTTCAAGCCGATATTTTAAAAACGAAACCACTTCCGAAGCAATACGATTTAATAGTTTCAAACCCACCCTACGTGCGCGAACTGGAAAAAAAGCACATGCAGCAAAACGTTCTAAAACACGAACCTGATTCAGCTCTGTACGTTAAAGATGAAGATCCATTGTTGTTTTATCGAGTCATTTCCAAGCTGGCAAAAAAACATTTGAAACCCAAAGGAAAACTATTTTTCGAGATTAATGAGTACCTTGCTGATGACTTGACCGCGTTTTTAAAAAAAGAAGGTTTCCAAAATAGTGAAGTGAAAAAAGATATCTTCGGAAAAGACCGAATGATTAAATGCAATAAATAACCCTCTGTTTTCTCTGTGTCTCTGTGGTGAAATATATTTACAAAGACTTAAAGCTCTCAAAGAAAAAGTAATATGAACAAACTTGAAAAAATATGCGTCTTCTGTGGCAGTAGCGATGGCAATGACCTCGCCATAACCGATGCCGCCAAAAATCTAGGGGAAATCTTTGCGGAACGCAACATCACTTTAGTCTATGGCGCGGCCAAAATAGGGGTGATGGGAATCATCGCCAAAAGCGTTTTGGACAACAACGGAAAAGTAGTTGGCATCATTCCCGATTTTTTAAAAAAGAAAGAAGTAGTCCATTTAGGCCTCACCAGACTTATCACTACTGAAAACATGCACGAGCGCAAAATGAAAATGCAGGAAGAAAGTGACGGTTTCATTGCTCTGCCAGGTGGAATGGGCACTTTGGAAGAGCTTTTTGAAATCATAACCTGGCTCCAATTGGGCTTGCACCAAAAACCAATTGGACTTTTAAATAGTAACGGTTTTTATGATGACCTAATCAATTTGCTTGAAAACATGGTCCGCAAAGGCTTTCTTTCTATGGACAACTACAGCCTACTTTTGGTAGATTCCAATACAGAAAAACTTCTTGCAAAAATGGAAGAATTTAAGAGACCTGATGTCCCGAAGTGGCTGAATTCTGACAGAACCTAGCTGTTTATCAACATTTTAGCTTTCCTTTTTAACAAATGTAATTTAACATCCTCATTTTCTTAAATTTAAGTTGTCTAACCTCTTAAATTATTGAATATGAATTCATCAAAAAAGTATTTCGCCGAAGCGCTCGGCACTTTCGCATTAGTTTTATTTGGCTGCGGGGCAGCAACAATTGCCAGCGTAACCCATTCCGGTCCTGCTGGAATAGGCTTGTTGGGCATCTCTCTCGCCTTTGGTTTCGCGGTTTTGGTTATGGTCTATACCATTGGGCCAATTTCGGGTTGCCATATTAATCCCGCAATTTCAATAGCTATGTTGGCCGCAGGCAAACTCTCGGCCAAAGACACCGTAGGCTATATCATTTCACAATGCATTGGAGCGATTGCTGCGGCGGGGTTGCTCTATGTTTTGGCAACAGGAAGCGCAGGTTTCTCAATGCCCGAATGGGGCTTGGGGGCCAATGGATGGGGCCCTGGCTATCTCGGCGAATACGACATGAAATCTGCACTGATAGCAGAATTTGCATTCACCTTTCTCTTTTTGATGGTAATCTTCGGAGCCACTGCCTCCAAACATACCTCGCCTATGATGGCAGGGCTTGCAATAGGTATTTCTTTGGCCTTAATCCATATGGTTGTCATCCCAATTACTGGCACCTCCGTTAATCCAGCCCGTAGTTTGGGCCCAGCACTCTTTGCTGGCGGAATGGCGCTGCAGCAGCTTTGGCTTTTCATCGTCGCTCCAGTTGCAGGTGGTCTTTGCGCCGCTTTGGTTCGAAACATCTTTTTGGATGATTAACTTTTAAGTTTTTGTTGAAAATTTCACTGATAAACCTCACAGTTTTTAAAAAGCTGTGAGGTTTAAAATTTTATATTTGCTTTTATGAACATCGAACAACAAATCACAACTCTTCGCAACGAGCTTCGCGAGCATAATTACAACTATTACGTACTGGATACACCCACCATTTCCGACTTTGAGTTTGACCAAAAGCTAAAACAACTCCAAGAGCTGGAAAAGGCACATCCCGAGTTTTACGATGCCAATTCACCAACGTTAAGAGTTGGAGGCGAAATAACCAAGAATTTTGAAACCGTTCCGCATACCTATAGAATGTTCTCTTTGGATAATTCCTATTCAAAAGAAGACCTCGAAGACTGGGAAAAGCGAATCGAAAAAATGGTGGACGGCAAGGTGGAATTTACTTGTGAACTTAAATATGACGGTGCCTCAATAAGCCTAACCTATGAAAACGGTAAGCTGATAAAAGCTGTAACCCGTGGCGATGGCTTTCAGGGCGATGATGTTACTGCAAATGTAAAAACCATACGTTCCATCCCGTTACAACTGAAGGGAGATTTTCCGCCACTCTTTGACATTCGTGGCGAAATAATTTTGCCTTTTGAAGGTTTCGCAAAGATGAACGCCGAAAGAGTGGAACTGGGCGAAGAACCCTACCGAAACCCTAGAAACACCGCTTCGGGAAGTTTAAAATTACAAGACAGTGCCGAAGTTGCCAAACGTCCATTGGATTGTCTGTTATATAGTTTGAAAGGCGAGCGGCTTCCAATAAAGACACAATTTGAAAGTTTGGAAAAAGCACGGCAATGGGGCTTCAAAGTTCCCGAAGCCGCTAAGCTTGCGACAAGCTTGGACGAGGTTTTGGAATTCGTAAATTATTGGGACATACACCGTCATAAACTGCCCTACGAAACCGATGGGGTAGTAGTGAAGGTGAATAATCTGCAACAACAGGAAGAGCTAGGCTACACCGCAAAATCGCCACGCTGGGCAATGGCCTATAAATTTAAAGCCGAGCAGGTTTCCACCGTTTTAAACCAAATTACCTATCAAGTAGGAAGAACGGGCGCTATTACCCCCGTTGCAAATTTGGAACCTGTGGAACTGGCTGGAACCATTGTAAAGCGAGCCTCTTTGCACAACGCAGATCAAATTGAAAAACTTGACATTCGTGAAGGCGACACGGTTTTTGTGGAAAAGGGCGGTGAAATTATTCCGAAGATTATTGGGGTTGATTTTACACAGCGCGACCCAAATTCCAATCCTACGGAATACATAACTGAATGCCCCGAATGTGAAACACCATTGGTCCGCACCGAGGGAGAGGCACAGCATTATTGCCCAAATACCGAAGGGTGTCCGCCTCAAATTATTGGGCGTATTCAGCATTTCATTTCGCGGAAGGCGATGGATATTGAAGGTTTAGGCAAGGGAATTATTGAAATTTTATATTACAATAATTTTATAGAAAATTACTCAGATTTATATTATCTAAAGCGTGAGCAAATTCTGGGTTTAGAAAGGTGGCTAGATAATGAAACAGCAGGATTAAAATATAAAAACCAACTTCAAGTTGACCTTAAGACTGCAATTTTTGGATTAAGCTATAAGTGGGGTAATTTAACTTTAAAAGAATCTGAATCCTTAAGTAAAAAAATACATAAATTAACTGAAATACCTAATTATAATGGAGATTTCACCGATATCGATGAAAAGAAACTTTTAAAGTTTCAGGATAAATTAATTAGTTCTTTAAAATTAATTGATTTCCAAAACTTTCCTTCATTAGAAGGCTATGTTTCATTTAACCTTTTGATGCAAATGAAGTTCCCTGAAATCTCTGGGTCAGATTTATTCGGAAACAGTGAATTAGATAAATTAAATTTTATAGATGAGATTTTAAAATCAAACAATTATAACAGAACCAAAGATTTTGAAGCTTTTATTGTTAAGCTTGCAGATAGAAATAGAATTAGTATTCAAGAACTAACAGCAAATAATATGCTTTCAGCAATCGAGGAATCGAAAAAGCGTGATTTTGATAAGGTTTTATTTGCTATCGGAATTAAAGATGTGGGTGAAGTAGGAGCCAAAAACTTAGCTAATCATTTCAAGAATCTTGATAATTTAATCAATGCCTCTTATGAGGAATTAATTTCCATTCGTGACGTGGGTAATTCTGTAGCAGGAAATATTTTAGATTTTTTCTCTAAAAAAAGCAATATAAAAATTATTGAAAGACTCAAAGTTGCTGGATTAAAATTTGAAATTGAAGAAAAGGAACTTGTCTCTAATAAACTTGATGGCTTAACATTTGTTGTTTCCGGTACATTCTCGGTTGAAAGAAACGAATTGAAAAAGATGATTGAAGATAATGGAGGGAAAAACATAAGCGCATTAAGCAAAAGCACATCTTATTTAATAGTTGGAGAGAATATGGGGCCTTCAAAAAAAGAAAAAGCTGAAAAGGATAATATAAAGATGATTTCCGAAGAAGAATTTTTTAAAATGTTATTATGATTGGTCGATACACTGCATTTGATTTTGAAACTGCGAGTGGTAAAAACCCGTGTTCAATCGGTATTGTGCAATTTGAAAACGGAAAAGTAATTGATAGCTACTATTCACTAATTAATCCTGAAATTGAAAGATTTAATCCTTATACAATTAGGATTCATGGTATTACGGAAGAAGATGTTATTCTTCAACCAAACTTCAAAGAAATCTGGGGCGAAATCAGACATTATTTTGAGAACTCTACAATTGTGGCTCATAATTCAAGTTTTGATATGTCTGTTTTAATTTATTCTTTGAATAGATATAACATAATAAAGCCAGAACATACTTGTTTTTGTACTCTTAGAATATCTCGGCAGTTCTTAGATTTGAATGATTATAAACTAACTACTGTAGCACACTATTATAACATTGTTCAAAACAATCATCATAATGCTTTAGAAGACGCCAAAATTTGTGGTGATTTGTTTTATAAACTTTTGCAAGATGTGAATGATTTTGAGTCTTTTAAAAAAGCTAATAATTATTCACTTCGTTCAGTTCAAAGAAAGAAAGTTGAAAAAAGAATTTCAAATAGTGAATCGGCGGTTGATTATTATTTTGAAAGAAAAAATATAGAAAAGCTTTTAGAGTCTGAATCGAATACTTTAATCGGAAACACCATTGTCGTTTCCGGCGTCTTCACAAAAGTTACGCGCGATGAACTAAAAAAGCTGATTGAAGACAACGGCGGGAAAGTTTCCAGCGCTATTTCTTCCAAAACAAATTATGTGGTTGCGGGAGACAATATGGGGCCGAGCAAGAAGACCAAGGCTGAAAGTTTGGGTGTGGCAATAATTTCAGAAGACGATTTTTTGCAAATGATTTCATAATAGAAAGCAATAAAGACGTGAAAAATCCTATTTTTGAACTGCGAAAACTTGGTCTTCCATGTTGAAAAAAGTAAAACACCTTTCATTAAGAAAACACACCGAAAAAAACCTGTCGGAGCGCGATATATCGCAGAGAAATACTCCGTTAAAATACTTGGGTTTTTTGGTGGACGAAACTTTTTTTGACGATTTTGAGATGCTTTATGAATTTGGAAACGAGCTGGGTTTGCAGCGAAAAGACATAAAACTTTTCACTTTTGTGGAAACACGGCGGAAAATTCCATCGCTTCGGCAAAACCAAATAACCAATAAGGAATTTACCTGGCGAGGCGAAATTCACAACCAAAATGCCCGGGAATTTCTCGATTTTCCCTTTGATGTTCTGATAGGTTATTACAAAGGAAAACATGAATTTTTGAGCGCAATGGTCGCCCAGAGCAAAGCAAAATTCAAAATGGGTTTCAACGGGGCAGATGAGCGGCTTTTCGATTTGCTTTTAACCGTTGACCTCCAAAACACAGACGCTTTTAAAAGTGAGGTAAATAAATATTTGAAAATCTTCAAGAAGATTTGAAAACCTAAAAATAGATTATTATGAAAGAATTGATTGGAACGGGAGTAGCGTTAATAACCCCTTTTAAAAGTGACTTTTCCGTAGATGTGGATGGGCTTAAAAATGTGGTGAATTTCAACATTGAAAACGGAATTGACTATTTGGTTGTTTTGGGAACCACTGCTGAAAGTGCAACGCTTTCAAAAGAAGAAAAGCAAGTTGTTATTGATACAATCGTTTCGGCAAACAAAGGGCGTTTGCCTTTGGTTTTGGGCATTGGCGGCAACAATACCCAAGAAGTAATTGCTGAAATGAAAACCCGCGACCTCTCTGCTTTTACGGCTATTCTTTCAGTTTCGCCATACTACAATAAACCTACACAGGAAGGGATTTATCAGCATTTTGCGGCAATTGCGAAAGCGGCTCCGCTACCAATAATCTTGTACAACGTTCCAGGAAGAACGGCTTCAAATGTGCTTCCGGAAACGGTAATCCGTTTGGCAAGCGATTTCGAAAAAATTGTCGCCATAAAAGAAGCTGCGGGCGATATCGTGCAAGCAATGCGATTGATTTCCGGTTGTCCGAAAAATTTCTTGGTAATTTCTGGAGACGACATGATTACGCTGCCAATGGTGCTTGCTGGAGGTGCGGGCGTAATTTCAGTAATTGGGGAAGGCTTTCCAAAAGAATTTTCAAAAATGGTGAAACTCGGTTTGGATAAAAAAGCGGATGAAGCCTATAAAATCCATTATAGAATTGCCCCCGCGATCGACTATATTTTTGCGGAAGGAAACCCGGCCGGAATAAAAGCTGTTTTCAAAAACCTGGGCATTTGTGGAGATGTGGTACGGCTTCCTTTAGTGGGAGTTAGCGACGGTTTAAGATCCAAAATTGACGGTTTCATCAAAAAATTCTAATAAGCACACTTTTTATATTTGAAGTTAAATATTTCAAAAGGCTTGCAAATAATAGGCTTCAGAGCAATATTTTAGCAGAAGAATAAGTTTGTTCAATCATGTTTAATTCCCTATTTTTGCACGATGTTTTTTAAGCCCATGAGATTACCACTTTTTATCATACTCTGTCTTACATTTCTTTTTTCATCCTGTGGCGAATACCAACGGGTACTTCGGAAGGATGATATGGGCAAGAAATACGCTATGGCAGATTCGCTTTACAAAAAAGGCAAATACCGAAAAAGCCTGAAATTGATGGAGCAGATAGTTCCTTCATACAGAGGAAAGCCACAGGGTGAAAAACTGATGTTTATCTACTCCAACACCTATTATAAATTGGAAGATTATTATTTGGCAGGTTATCAATTTGAGCGTTTTACGCAAGCATATCCGCAGAGTGATAGTTCCGAAGTGGCTTCCTTTAAAGGCGCGAAAAGCTTTTATCAACTTTCGCCCAGATATTCCCTGGACCAAAAGGATACCTATAAAGCCTTGGAGAAACTTCAGGAATTTATCAATCGTTACCCAAATTCTGACAAAAGAATTGAGGCGAATACCCTTGTTGCCGAATTACAGGGAAAGTTGGAAACCAAGGAGTATGAAGTAGCAAAGCAATATTTGCACGTTGAAGATTACAAGGCTGCCATTGGCGCTTTTGACAATTTTATTACAGACAATCCAGGCTCCCATTACAGAAAGGATGCTTTTTACGGAAGGTTTGTTGCGGCATACAAATTGGCCGTCAACAGTATTCCCAATCTGGTCCAAGAACGTTTGGTTGCCGCAAAAGGATACTACAATAATTTTATGAAATATTATAAGGATACAGAACTGGCTGCCGAGGCAATGGAGATTTATCAGGATATAGAGCGCAGAACAGTAACCACAGAAACAGAACCCACTATTTAATTAATTTTATTATGGATATTAAAAATTCAGAAGCACCCATCACTACCGTTACGCTAGACAAGAACTTGATTGATGCCCCAACAAACAATATTTACAAGGCTATTTCAATCATTTCGAAGAGAGCTTCACAAATAAACGGCGACATTAAGAAAGAGCTTCTTGAAAAACTTGATGAGTTTGCAACTTACAACGACAGCTTGGAAGAAATTTTTGAAAACAAGGAGCAAATTGAGGTTTCAAAATTCTATGAAAGACTTCCAAAACCACACGCTTTGGCAGTGCAGGAATGGTTGGAAAACAAAATCTATTGGCGAAATACTGCTGACGAGATTGTAGAAGAGTAAAAAGTTAATTGGCGTTTTCGTCATAACTTTAAACGATAAACCATAAACATTTAAAAATGTCTGTTTTGAACGGGAAAAATATCTTGCTTGGCGTTACCGGCGGGATTGCCGCGTACAAAGCAGCTTTTTTAGTTAGGCTTTTAGTTAAAAAAGGGGCCGATGTAAAAGTTGTGATGACTTCTTCTGCGAAAGAATTCGTTACGCCGCTCACCCTTTCAACACTTTCTAAAAACGAAGTCTATTCTTCCTTCACTGAAGAAAAGGATCCAAATAGCTTTAAAGAGCCCAAATGGAACAACCACGTTGAGTTGGCTCTTTGGGCAGATTTGTGTTTGATAGCCCCAGCCACAGCAAACACGCTTTCCAAAATGGCCTATGGCACCTGCGACAATCTTTTGCTCGCTTGCTATCTTTCTGCAAAATGCCCTGTGTATTATGCGCCAGCAATGGATTTGGATATGTACAAACACCCAACCACTGCAGAGGTTTTTGAGAAATTGAAAAGATTTGGAAACATTCAGATTCCGGCAGCTTTTGGTGAACTTGCGAGTGGCTTGGTAGGGCAGGGGAGAATGGCGGAACCCGAGGAAATCGTTTCCTTTTTGGAAAATGATTTGCTGAAAAAACTTCCACTTTACGGCAAATTTTTTTTGATTACTGCCGGCCCAACGTATGAAGCTATTGATCCAGTGCGCTTTATCGGAAACCATTCCAGCGGTAAAATGGGTTATGCCATTGCTGAAACCGCGGCACAACTGGGCGCTGAGGTTGTTTTGGTCTCTGGTCCTTCAGCTTTAAAAATTAAAAATGATTTCGTTAAAATCATCCGTGTTACTTCTGCAGATGAAATGTACAATGCTGCTCACGAATATTTCGACAAATGCGATGTCGCAATTTTAAGCGCCGCAGTAGCTGATTATCGTCCTTCTGAAATTGCTTCGGAAAAAATTAAAAAGAAAACAGATAATTTTACACTTCAACTCACAAAAACCAAAGATATTCTTGCTTCGCTTGGCGAAATAAAGAAAGATCAATTCTTGGTTGGTTTTGCATTGGAAACGGAAAACGAAGAAGAAAACGCAAAATTGAAACTCAAAAAAAAGAATTTAGATTTAATTGTGCTAAATTCGCTTCGGGACAAAGGCGCGGGTTTCCAAACTGACACCAACAAAATTACTTTGATTGGCAAAGACAATAAAACGCTTCCTTTTACTGTTAAACCTAAAAAAGAAGTAGCGAAAGATATTTTAGAATATATTATAGAACAGACAAATGCGTAAAATTTTACTTTTCTTACTATGTGCAACCACTGTGTTTTCTGCGCAGGCCCAAGAACTTAACTGCACTATTTCCATTGATGCCGAACAGACCGGACAACCCAATTTACAGATTTTCAGAACGCTGGAAACCCAACTTCGCGAATTTGTGAACAATACAAATTGGACCGATAAAGAGTACAAAAACCAAGAGCGCATAGACTGTAATATGAGCTTGGTAATAAGTCAGTATGATGGCAATACTTTTACGGGTACACTTCAAATTCAAACTTCGCGAACTGCCTTTGAATCAACTTATGAAAGCCCTGTATATAACTATTTTGACAAGCAGGTAAGTTTTAATTACAAGGAATACGAGCCGCTAAATTTCAATATGAACAGTTTTGGCTCCAACCTTGTTTCGGTTGTTGCTTTTCATGTTTACACAATTATTGGTTTAGATGCAGACACTTATGTTTTGAACGGAGGAGCACCTTATTTTGAAATAGCCAAACAAATAGTCAACACGGCAGCTTCCAGCAATTTTCCCGGATGGAAATCCACTGACGGAAACCAGTCCAGATTTCGCTATAATGATGCTTTGCTGTCCTCAGTTTATAAGGAATTTCACGATGTGATGTATCAATACCATCGCGAAGGATTGGATATTATGGCCATGGACCAAAAACTTGCCAAGCAAAAAATAGCTGATGCCATCAATAAGTTGAAAGGCATTAACGACAGGCGTCCAAACTCCTTTTTGGTACGCACCTTTTTTGATGCAAAAAGTGACGAAATTCAAGCAATCTTTAGCGGAGGCCCACAGGTTGATATTACAAAACTGGTTGAAAATCTTAATAAACTGGCACCCACTAAACAAAGCAACTGGTCTGAAATCAAGTTTTAGATTCAACCCTTCGACTGCGCTCAGGGTGACAGATTCAAGATTCAAAGTTTAAAAATAGAATTGATAATTTCTACCGTCTAACCTCTAAAATCTAAGCACTAACAGTGATAACCAGCCTCGCCATAAAAAACTATGCGCTTATTGAAGATATTCGCGTGGATTTTAATGAGGGTCTTACAATTATTACTGGCGAGACAGGCGCTGGAAAATCAATACTTCTTGGCGCATTGGCACTTTTGTTGGGAAAAAGGGCAGACATGGGCAGCGTGAAAGACTCTTCAAAGAAGTGTGTGGTTGAAGGACATTTCTCCCTTAAAAATTACGGACTGCAAAATGTTTTTGATGAAAATGATCTGGATTATGAACCGCACACGATTATTCGCCGTGAAATACTTCCGGGCGGAAAATCCAGGGCTTTTGTGAATGACACTCCAGTTGCTTTGACGCAGCTTCAAGCGCTGGGCCCATATTTAATAGATGTTCACAGCCAGCACGAAACTTTGGAAGTGGTTTCAGAAAATTTTCAGATGGAAGTGATTGATGCCTTGGCGGGAAACGACGTGCTTTTAAAATCCTATCAAGCACAATTTGCGGATTTCAAAACCATTTCAGAAAAGCTTTCAGCTATAAAACTTCAAAAGGAAAATGGCATAAAAGAGCTTGATTATAACGCTTTTCTTTTCAGCGAACTTCAACAAGCTAATTTAAAAAAACTTAACCAGCAAGACCTTGAGGAAACTTATGAAACACTGAACAATGCCGAGGCAATACAAGAGGCACTTTCAAATGTGAGCAAGCTTTTGGATGAAGATCAGATTGGCAGCTTGCAGACGGCAAAGGAAGCGCGAATTGTTTTGGGTCGAATAAAGGAATTTTCAAAAACTTTTGAAGATTACTGGCAGCGGTTGAATAGTACTATCATTGAGATGGAAGACATTTCAGACGAAGTGGCCAAAACTGCTGAAAAGATTGAGGCCGATCCCGAAATGCTTTTTCAGGTAAATGAAAAACTCCAAACACTTTATAAGCTTCAGCAAAAACATTCCGTTTTCACGGTTTCAGAATTGATTGAAATAGAGAAGGAACTGGAAGAAAAAGTGAATATCACTTTGGGTCTTGACGATCAGATAGAAAACTTGGAAAAGGAGAAGAACAAGTTGCGGGAAACTACCTTGAAAACTTCCGCCGAACTACACTCCAAAAGGGTAGCGGCTATTCCAATACTTAAACGAAAACTTGAGGAAACCCTATTTCCATTGGGCTTGCCAAATGCTCGATTTCAGTTTGAGCTTTCTCCTTCCGAAGATTTTAAAAACAATGGAACGGACATTTTGCAACTTTTATTCACGGCCAACAAAGGTTTGGCTTTCGGTCCTTTGAAAAAGGTAGCATCCGGCGGCGAAATGAGCCGGATTATGCTGGCCATAAAAGCGGTTTTGGCGGAATATAAAAAATTGCCGACTATAGTTTTTGATGAAATTGACACGGGTGTTTCAGGTGAAATAGCCAATAAAATGGCAGGTATCTTGCATCAAATGAGCAAAACCATGCAATTGTTGAGCATTACGCATTTGCCGCAAATTGCCGCAAAGGGCGATCATCACATAAAAGTTTACAAAGAAGACATCAACGATTTAACTACTACCCATTTAAAGATTTTGGGCGAAGAAGAGCGCATCGTTGAAATAGCGCAGATGCTAGGAGGCAAAAATGTTTCCGAAGCGGCAATAGCAAATGCGAAGGAATTATTGAATTAAAATGTATCTTTACTTTTCAAATTTTAATTTTAAAATCAACCATAAAATAAATCAAAACATGTCTTATAATTTACTAAAAGGAAAACGGGGAATCATTTTTGGGGCATTGGATTCAAATTCCATTGCATGGAAAACCGCAGAGCGTGTTCACGAAGAAGGCGGGAGGTTTGTGCTTACAAATGCGCCAATAGCCTTGCGAATGGGGCAAATAAACGAACTTGCCGAAAAAACAAATTCTGAAGTTATCCCCGCTGATGCCACAAGTTTGGAAGACCTGGAAAATTTGGTAACTAAGGCAACGGAAATTTTGGGGGGTAAATTGGATTTTGTGTTGCACTCAATCGGAATGTCCGTAAATGTCCGCAAAGGCAATCATTATACCAACCAAAATTATGACTTTACCCATAAGGGTTGGGATATTTCTGCTGGCTCTTTTCACAAAACCATGCAAGTGCTCTATCAAAAAGATGCTATGAACGAGTGGGGGAGCATTATTGCGCTTACCTATATGGCCTCACAGCGCGTCTTTCCAGATTATAACGATATGGCTGATAACAAAGCCTATTTGGAAAGCATAGCCCGCAGTTTTGGATATTTCTTTGGAAGGGATAAAAAGGTCCGTGTTAATACTATTTCGCAATCGCCAACACCGACCACCGCAGGGCAGGGCGTGAAAGGTTTTGATGGCTTTATCAGTTACGCCGATAAAATGTCGCCATTGGGCAACGCCACAGCTTTGGATTGCGCTAATTATACGGTGGCAATGTTCAGTGATCTTACAAAGCGGGTAACACTTCAGAATTTATACAATGACGGAGGGTTTTCAAATATGGGCGTGAGTGATGGCGTAATGGAAGCATTTATAGAAAGAAAGTAGCTTTGTTTTATATGAATAAAGGTTTAAATCCTACCCGGTTATTTGGGTAGGATTTTTTTTTTGAAACCCATAAAGTTGTTATGGTAAATGTTTGTTATTAACATTTTTTTAAATACTTTTAATGTATTATTAACTAAAACATTAAGTAATTATGAAAAAAGTTACACTGATAGTTTTGCTCTTGGTGTTTGCTGTTGGTTTTGGACAGCAGCCAACTGTCAAAACAGAAGGGGTCAACAGCCCTATTCATTTTAAAAGGCAGCAAAAAAATCAGACGGCTGGTTTATCCAACGTTTCTGTCAGCCAGTCTGATGCTAGCGCTAAGAACTTAGGGAAAAACAATCCCTTAATTTACAAAAAACAGCCAATTGTTCCTCAAACTTTTCAGCTGTTACAAGGAGAATCATCTAATCATAATGCCCAGGTTAAAAATGAAGGGATTAACAATCCTCAGACCCGAAAGCAAAATGTGATCAAGAATGAGCCTTTAGGTCTGTTTTTTAGTACAAACACACAGGAAGAAATTTTGGCCGACGAAATGTATCGAGCCAACTTGCCTTCTAATTTAGTCTCTCCTGTGGTGATTGCAAACAGGAATCCACAAGCCGATATTATTCCTACTGCTGGTGCTACAGAAACTTTCAACCCTGCAGTTGGAGATCACTTTTTTGACCCGGGAGGACCAGGAGGAGGACCTACTG
The DNA here is from genome assembly GCA_026646335.1 of Aequorivita sp. Taxonomy (GTDB): domain Bacteria; phylum Bacteroidota; class Bacteroidia; order Flavobacteriales; family Flavobacteriaceae; genus Aequorivita. The sequence goes on from JAPKFY010000065.1 coordinate 15,563, forward strand.
GAGGAACTCCAGGTAATTATCCAAACTGCAACTGTGACACACAAACCACTCTGGCAGGGGTAAGTGAGATTGATTTTCAATTTTTCAGTGTTTTTGCCACTTTTGATTATTTAAGAATTTATGATGGGACCGATGTCACTGGCACATTATTATATGATAATGGATCAGGGGGGCCAAACTCAGGTGATATTACACTAGCAGACATGATAGCTTCCCACGGCTCATCAACTTTTACTGCAGCATCAGGAAATTTTTTCTTCTTCTTCCATGCAACAGCCGTAGTTGACTATGGTGGCTGGGATGTAGAAATAGTCACAGCTGCTGGCGGTGGTGGTGGCGGCGTTTGCTCTGAAGAGAACCCGAACGACTTCACCTTTGAGAACGGAATTAACTGTTCCTCGGCATCAGCTTTCCAGACTGCCAACGACGTAACTGTCGCTGCTGACGAGAACTTCACCTTGACCAACATAACCGCGAGCATTTTCGCCAACGGCGGAATTGCCAATGTTGCCGTTAACTATTATAGCGATGCTGCCGGACTTCCCGGAGCCCTAATCGGTTCCCAGGCTTCTGCAACTATTGACAGCCAGACCGTAATTGGAAGCAACTTCGGTTTGGACGTGAACGAGGTTGAGCTGACGGTCACACCGTTTATGTTTGCCGGGCAGGCGGGTGTTCCGACCACTTATTGGGTAGAGCTTTCTGTTACTGACGGCGGCGGCACAGGTGCTGTTTACTGGGTAGTTACCTCTTCCAGTTCTGTTGGCAATCCAACAGCGCTGTTTGATTCAGGCTGGGCCTATTTTGACCCACTTTTTGACGGTGTTTATATTTGGGAAGGAAACTGCGAGCCAATCGGCGGCGGCGGCAACTATGACGATTGCTCTGGCGCAATAGCCCTTGCTTGCGGCGACAGTGTAACTGGCGAGACTTTGACTGCGACAGATTCAGGAGGTAACCCAGCTCCGGACGTGTTCTATAAGTTCACCGGCAACGGCACTCCACAGTTGGTTACCATTTCACTTTGTGGCGGCGGAACCGACTACGACTCCTTGCTTCGTGTGTTTGACGACTGTAACCTTGCCAACCAGCTTGCTGTCAATGATGACTCTTGCGGTCTTCAGAGCGAGGTGACCTTTGTTTCCAACGGTACATCTACCTATTATATAATGGTAGAAGGATTTGGCAGTGCCTCCGGTAACTTCAGTCTTGATGTAAGCTGTGAGGATCCATTGCCAAACGATGACTGTAGCGGTGCCATAGCGGTAAGCTGCGGTGGTTCGGTTTCCGGATCTACAGTTGGCGCTACCGTTGATTCCAGCGCACCTACCTGTGGTCCAGCCATTACCTCTCCTGGGGTATGGTACAAGTTTAACGACAACAGTGGTCTGCCGGGCGATATTACCTTATCGCTATGTAACGGAACGGACTTCGACTCCAAGATTTCGGTGTATAGCGGAACTTGTGCGGCACTTGTTTGTGTTGGCGGAAACGATGATGCCTGTGGGCTTCAGTCCGAGATTACTTTTGCGAGTAACGGGAACACACAGTACTACATCCTTATCCACAGCTTTGGTGGTGCTACCGGCAACTTCACTTTGGAGGTTACCTGTACCCCAACACCTCCGCCGAACGATATGATCGTGAACTCGATAGATGTCGATCAGATAGGGTTCCCTTATACTGACCCATCTGTAGCGATGCCTGCGGCGACTACCGAGAACGGTAGCCCAGCTGGCTGTGATCTTACCGGGGCCAACGGTGTTTGGTACAACTTTGTCCCTACTGGCGACGGTACTGCCAATGCAACGATCGTAACCCCTGGCGGAGCCAGTTCAGTTACTTTCTATACCGCACCGGATGAGAACTCTGTGGAAACAGACCTTACCCTTGTGCCGCAGCAGACCAACCAGTGTGCTCCAGGTACCTCCGCGTCCATATATACATTGGCCGGCCAGGCTTACTATGTGTTCGTGATGAACACCGGGGCTGTTACTGACATCGTGATAGACGGTACCAACCTTGGGGTTTCGGACAATACCATTGCCGGTTTCAGCTATTACCCGAACCCGACCAACGGTATCCTGAACCTGAAGAGTGTTGACAACATCGAGCACGTATCGCTGTACAACCTTTTGGGCCAGCTCGTGGTTGAAAACCGTGTGAACGCAACAACTTCACAGGTTGATATTTCTGGGCTTAGCACCGGCACTTATTTGATGAAGGTGTCTGTGAACGGGCAGATAGGTACTTAGCTGAAACAATAATTTTTAAATCCTTAACTTTTAATAGAACCATCCGCTTCTTGTGGGTGGTTCTTTTTTTTTTGACATTTACTTCAAAAGATTTTGGGATATCATTTTTTTTGATTTCAAATTTGCTTAAGAAAACGCTATATATAGAATGTCTTTTTGTCATTTCGAAAAGTATCCAGTTTCATTAATTTTATAAATGACTTGACAATCTTATAGTCAAAACCTTTGAAATATGATTTTTTTAGAATAGCTTTAGACTTTTAAAATCGATTACTAACTAAAACTAATTTAATTATGAAAAGAATTACTATGTTAATTTTGCTCATGGTCTGCGCCTTAGGGTATAGTCAGCATGATGCAAAATCGATGGGGGTAGACAACCCTATTTATTACAATCAGCAACAAAAGAAACAAGCTGTTGTTAAATCAAATATCTCTGACAGCCCGTCTGAGATTAGCCAAATGAAACAAGGGGAAAATAATCCTGTTGTTTACAAAAAGCAGCAAACTACTCTTCAGGGTAATTCTGAAGGTCGCTCTGCTACTTATACAGAAAATTTGGCTGGCCCAAGTTCTTTGAGTGCCTCTAATAGTTCATTGAGAACGGTTATAGGTCCTCCTCCCGGAACTGCATCTAGAAATATGCACCCTGTTTCATATTACAGTAATAGGGCACCAGTGACTATTACACATAGTGTTACCCAAAATATTGTTGCGGGTAATTCTGTAACATGTAATGCGGGAGGTATTCCTGATGAAAACAGTTTTTTCAGGGATTTTGATTTAGCTGGAGATTTTGGTATTACAGCTGCTTTCAATGTAAGCAGTGCTGAATTTGCGGTGGAAGCTGTTTCTGGTCCAACCAATTTGACGATAAATGTATATTCTACAACAACTACCTTTCCAGGTGGATACCCAGGCTCTGCCACTCTTCAGGGAACAGCTAATTATGTTTCAAATGTGGCTGATGCTGGGAGCGTAGTTTCAGTTCCAATCACTGCAACCATTCCTGCGGGGTCAATTATGATCTATGAGCTTAAGATAAACGCTGGTGCAACTGCCTCTTGGTTTCCTGGCTCAAATACTGGTGGCCAAACTGGAGTTTCTTGGATCATGTCTGTAGCTTGCGGCATAAGCACTCCTACAGATCTAGCTGCAATCGGATTTCCGAATCAGCATATGGTCATGAATATTGTTGGTGAAGAAGCTGGAGGCGGGGGACCTTTCCCAGATCCTTACTGTGGACCGCTTGACTTTACTTCCAATGTTGAGCCTATTACCTTGGTAGAAGTTGCAGGAATAAGCAACGTGACAAGCGCTGTACTTAACGGTACCCCGGATCACGAAGATTTTACTGGTATTAGTGGTGATATGGAAGCTGGAATGAGTTATCCAATTGCTTTAGAAGGAAATACAGACGGAAACTTTACAAACCGATTTGTTGTATTTATAGACTGGAACCAAAACGGGATTTTAAACGATGCGGGTGAAGTATATGAAATTACAGATCTACTTGTCAATTCCACAGGTGTTGATGGTCAGCAATCTAATGGAACTATAGATGTTCCCGCTGGAGCTTTGGCTGGAACTACCAGAATGAGAGTTAAGAAACAATTTGGCACTACCAATTATCTAGACCCTTGCTTGGCAACAAGTTTTGGTCAGGCCGAGGATTACTCAATGAATGTTACTACTGGCGGTGGTGGCGGTGGCGCTTGTGCCAACGCAGTTATAGAGGTAAACCAAGATTCTACCGATACCTGTATGGCTAATATTACACAAACTGGCCTGGCACAGTCTTATATTGCTTTAGAGGCTGAATCTGCTGGAGCTGGTATTATGTTTACAGCCAACTCTACTGGGCTTGATGTGGATTTATCATTATGGGACGGTCTTCCAAATGCAGGTGGAACAATGCTTGCAAGCGGAACAAGTCAAACAGATGGTACCGCTTGGGCCGATGTTTTTTGGGATCCTGTAGTGAATGTTACTGTTGGAAACACATATTATATTGTTATTGATGGAGACCCTACATTACCTTGCATTGCGGGTGATACTACAAATCCTTACCCAGGTGGAAATCTTTTTGCAAATGCTGGATATCAGCCATTTCCAACTTTTGATTATACTTTTAGAACCTATAGCTGTGATGACGGCGGTGGTACTGGTGGCCCTTGCGCCACAACAGGACCAAGCAATGGTTTTGAAAACGGAAAGAGTTTCACTAAAAACCTTGGTAGAGTTGTTGCCCACGACATAACTGTTGTTGATGGCGAAGACATGCTATTGGAGTCTGTTACCTTTTCAGCCTTTATTGGGGCCACTGGTTCCGGCGTAAATGCTGCTAACGTAGATGTTTTCATTTATGAGGACAATGGTTCAGGTGCTCCTGGAGCGCTTTTGACTTCTCAAACGAGCATGGTTCCCACCTCCCAAGTTGTAGTAGGCACCAATTTTGGTTTCGATGTCTGGAGCGTTGAGCTAGATATAACCGATGTAA
>JAPKFY010000066.1 GCA_026646335.1 Aequorivita sp.
TCCATTTCCGATCTCTCCCGATTAGTAACTGACACATCCTCAATATTATTAAATAGCCTCCATTCCATTCGACTACCGTGGAAAGCTACATCGTGCTGATTGACTATTAAATTATTAAACAAAATATATGCTATATCTGGAAAGCGTTTGCGTATTAACTCTAATGCTTTAATTCTAATCCTTAAAGGAGCTAATGTCTGTGGATACCAGCTTCTATAAATTGAATTTAATGTTGCTAGTGGTGTGTTTGCATTTGGATAATCTTTCGGCCCTTTTTCAATTAGCTGACAAATAATTAATGATACTTTGGATAAGTTTTCTGGCATCCAAGCTATTTGCTCTAAAGTCCATAATAAGTATGGTAGATAACTATTCTTACTCAACATAGTATCTTCAACTTCAAAAAATGAAAGAAGATTATCCGAAGCAACCAATGAATCAATCTCTTCTAGCATAATGGAAGGTGCTGCCTCACCAAGCCTCATTAAATTACTAGATAATGACCTCCAAGTATTAGCATTGCCATTTCTAAGTATTTCACGAACAATACTATTTACATATAATTCGATAGAAAATCCACAATGCACACCAAACTCTTCTCCATAAACAGATAAAATAATAAGTGTTTCAGCAATTCCCTGTTTTAATTCATAGCTATATTTAGGTGTAGCTTTGTGAATAGCTGCCATATAACGGTCTTCAGGTTTTAAATCTAGGGCTGGATTATGTTCACTCAATACTTCTATTGCTAATTCTTTAAATCCTTCTAAATCTTTAGCCGTAATATGTTTAGCCATAAACAACCAACTATCAGTATGGGAAATTAATCGCCAAGTATCATTAACGAAAAGAATACTTGTTTCTTCTAATGATAAAAGCTCTCTAAGCGATTTTTCATATTCATCATATTTTTTTGCGCTAAGCTTCTCAACAATTTCTTTATCATATTGATTAGTGCTTTTGAATCTAGATAATAAGAGCATTGGTATTAAATTACTTTTTTCAGTTACTGAATACCAATTTGGTTCAGTGTCACTCACTTTTAAAGTTCTTCGTAAAACACTAATATTTCTAGCCGTGTTTTTTGATAATTGCCTAGATTTTTCATTACCAATCCCCATCTTTTTTAAAGATTCAATAAAGGGGTCAAATTCAATAATTGGTAAAACAATTTCATAGTTTTTTTTGGAACTATTTATTGTGGCAGGAACAATTATTATATGATTATTTGACTTTGCTTTTGAAATATCAATTTCTTCAATTTGACATTTAGGAATAATTATTAACTGCCTCTTTTCATTAATAAGCCTATGTAAACTATTTATATCAGTTGGAATAAGTGTTTTAGATAAAATAGATTCTTTCATTTTCTCATCCATCGAAGCAATAGTAGCTAGAACAAAAGCCAAAGCCTCATCGGTCGTTGGTGCTTTCATATAAGTTGATACTCCACTTGAATTAAGTAATAGCTCTTTCAATGATGCCACTGCTTCTTCCCTACCACCTAATAATATTTCGGGAGGAAATTCATACTTATCAGTTTTAGACCAATTACTCCAAAAATCTTCTCCAATATAAACTCCTTCAGTTGTTAAGCGTAAGTGGTTAGCCATCCAATAATCTACACCTCTAGCAATATCCAACCATTGTTCTAAATCACTAGCATCATAACATTTTACTTCTTTCCAAATCCCTTCTTTTGTTTTTTCTTCTGCCCATTCAGTTTTTCCAACCCATACTCTAGATGTTAAAAAAACAAATGTCGCTTCTGATTTATTAATACCCAAAGAGTCTTTAGTTCTTTTAGCATAATCTTTATTAGCCTTTGTTTTAGTATCTGAATTGGTGCCAAATTCCCATACAGAATCGCCTTCTGGAATAAATTTATTTCCAAACGACGTTTTCAAAATTCCATCATAGCCACCAATATAGGTATCTTCTTCTGCCGGGAAATCTGCTGACTTGATATTTTCAAAATTTAGGCTTGCAAAAATTAGCTTCCTTACTAATAATGGTAATATTCCTTTACTATCTAAAGTGCTTGCCCATTGGTTAAGATGAATTGATCTTACTATCATAATTATTTTTGTTAATAATCTTATTATATCAATAATCTGACCCTTAATTACTTGGAAGACAAGTTGGCGTATTTATTAAATGTTAAGAATTATTTTGTCATTACGACATATAATAAGCTAAAAATTTATAAACAAATAAGCAGGAGAAATTTCTACAGCTTTTTTATCTTTAAAATCTCCAAGGGATGAAAATTGATTATGAATTCAAACTCACCCCCGCTGGTGCGCGATTGTATCGCGTTCCTTTTCTCAATCAATAGCGGAATACTTATAATATCGGAAAAAGAAACAGATATTAAAAGTGACTGTGAAAGCGGTTCCTACAATAAAACTTAGGAGACCATGCGATGTTCCCGAAGTCTCGGAAGCGCTGTAGCAATGACACTTGGATAAAAACAAACAACTAATTTTGGGAACTACACAATGCTATAAAAATCGGGCATTAAGACACCTTTACTCGAGACTGCTCCCACACTTGTTCGAGTGTTCTTCGGGAAACACCCCCTTTTTCCGAACAAAACCCGAACAACACTCGAACAACACTCGAACAAAACATTTCTAAAAAGCGCAAATGTCGGGTTGCGACTTGGACCTAAATAATTGCAGGTTTGATGGTTTATTCGCAGAAAAAATGATTATAATTTTTTAATAACACCTTGTTTAATAAAAAATAATCAATAAATCACGCATTTTTCCGAAGTATCTCCAAAGCCTGGAGAAAAGAACAAAGAGAAAAGAAGAAAGACTAAAGAACAAAGACTAAAGAATCCAAAAAGAAGTCGTATTAACAGAACTGACAACCGAGAACACGATTCACCTCTCACGCCTCACGCCTCACGCCTCACGCCTCACGCCACGTCTCACGCCACGTCTCACAACCTATCACCCACTCTTCCTCAACACCTCCAAAGGCGAGCTCCTCAAAACCTCCCGGATATTGCTCAACCCAATCCCCAAAACTAAAAGTGAGATTCCAGGTAGAAAAACCAAGAAAGGGATTAACGAAGGTGCAAATGGTTCCTCAAAGACAAATACTGCCAAGAGCAAGCTGCTAACGAGCGCCAAGAGGATTCCCAAGAGACTCCCCAAAATGCCCAGAAATAGATATTCCAGGGCGGTGATTGTTAGTATCTGTTTGTTTTTTGCGCCCAAGGTCCGCAGGAGGACGCTTTCCTTGATTCGCTGGTATTTACTGGTGCGCACAGAGCCAATCAAAACAATAATCCCTGTAAGGATGCTAAAAAACGCCATAAAATTAATAACCCAAGATACCTTGTTCAGGATGTCCTCTACTATTGTAAACATCTGTCTTAAATCAATCACAGACACATTGGGGAATTTACGCACCAAGTCGCGTTGCAACCTGGCCGAACTGGCTTCCGTTGGGGCATAGGTTGTCAGGACATTGAACTGGGGCGCGTTTTCCAAAACCCCTTTTGGAAAAACGATGGAGAAATTAGGCTGCAGGCTTGTCCAATCCACTTTTCGGATGCTTTTAACAACCGTTTCCATCAGGACGCCCTGCACATTAAAAACCAAAGCATCGCCAACCGTTACATTGGCATCTTCCGCCAGGTTCTCGGAGATGGAGATTTGGATGGTATCGTCTGCATTTTGCAAGGCCACCCACTCGCCTACTACAATTTCCTCGGAATCTGTAAGTTTAGGGCGATAGGTGGTTCTAAACTCGTGATTTAAAAGCCATCCTTTTATTTGGGAAGTAGTATCGGTTCGCAAGCTGCTTACCAACTCATTTTTTATGCTGTGCATGCGCATGGTAACCAGCGGGATATTATCCATTACGGGCAGGTCATTCGCCTTAAAGGTGTTTACCACCTGCCCTACTTGGCCCGGTTGCACGTCCAAGGTTATCAGGTTTGCACTTTCTGAGGTTTGGCCTACTGCCGTTTTTTCCAGTAAAATATCCTTAGTAAAGTATAGGGTACTGATTAAAAAAGTGCCCAGACCAATAGCTACCAGCAGCACGATAGTTTGGTTGTTGGGACGAAAAAGATTCAGCAGACTTTGCCGTGTAGTAAAGCCTGCGCCCTTGGGGAAGTAGGCTTTGACCAATTTCATGGTACCGATTGCAATTCCTGCCAGGATGCCGAAGGTTACAAGAATGCCGACTATAAAAGCTAACGCAAATAACCAATCTTTAAGCAACCAATAGGAAAAGGCGTATAAAAACAGAACAACTACAGCAATGGCAACATAGCTGGCCTTCTGCGATTGTTTTGAGGGGCCAGTGCCAACCCGCAGCACTTCCAATGGCGAAACGTACCAAGTGCGCAACAAAGGCAGCAAGGCAAACAGAACCGACATCACCAAGCCCAAGAGAACACCCATGATTATGGGTTGTGCGGTAATGCTAATGCTTATATCGAAGGGCAAAAACTCTTTTAGAACAATGGGAAAAAGTTCCTGAAGCCCTACTCCTATTGCGGTTCCAATAATGCCTCCCAAGATTCCTATTCCCGCAATCTGTATCAGGAAAATCAAAAAGCTTTGTTTTCTGGATGCGCCCAGACATTTTAATACGGCAATCGCCTTTATTTTTTCCTTGATGTAAATGTTTACCGAGCTGGCAATCCCTACACAGCCCAACAAGAGCGCAATGAAGGCGGTTAGGTTAAGAAAAGAGCCTACATTGTCATAGCGGCGCCCCAATCTGCTGCTGGTACTGGTATGGGTGTCCAAATCTGCGTTTTCTGCCTCGAGCATGGGTTGCAAGCGTTTTTCCAGTGCCACTAGATCTACATCAGGTTGCTTGTAGAAAAACTCATATCGTTTTCGGCTTCCAAACTGCAACAAATTGGTTTCCTCAACAAATCGGGCCGGAATAATTACCAATGGCGCAATGGAACTGGAAACAGCATTATTCCCGGGAATTGCATTTAATGCCCCGGCTATGGGCAGGGTTACTTCCCCTACCTTTATAGAGTCGCCAGCTTGCAGGTTGTATTGCAGCATTAAAGTGGCATCTACCAAAGCGCCACCTAAAGCTTGATAGGAAGTAGCAGCCGTAACAGGCTGTGTTTCAAGCTTGCCATAAAAAGGAAAATCGCCTTCCAATCCACGTACGCGAACTAATTTAGTGCCGTTATTTTTCGGAAAGGCGACCATGGACACAAAGCTTACTTCAGAGGCATCGGGCTTTAAGGAATCGATAATTGCTTGGGCGCGTTCAGAGGGAAGCTCGTTGATGTCAATGCGAAAATCGGAACCCATCAAGGATTTTGATTGCCGCTGGATATTATCCGTTAGGTTTTGGCTGAACAGCTGTATGGAAACTACGGCGGCAATCCCCAAGATAATGGACGCCATAAACAGCAGGAGTCGGGCCCTACTCGCTTTTGCATCGCGCCAAGCCATTTTGAAGAGCCAAGCGGGGTTGAGATTTGATTTTAACTGGGACTTGTTCAAATTACTGCTGTTGTTTCGTTCGTTAAAATCCTGCCGCCCTTCAATCTTAAGATTTGCTGTGTTCTTGCGGCCAAGTCTAAGTCGTGGGTAATTATCATTAATGTTGTTCCTGCCTCCTCATTAAGCTCAAAGAGCAACTGTATTATTTTCTCACCGGTTTCTTCGTCCAGATTGCCGGTAGGTTCGTCTGCAAACAAAATAGAGGGCCTATTTGAAAAAGCTCTTGCTACCGCTACCCGCTGCTGCTCGCCCCCGGATAATTGCGAGGGATAATGGTGGATGCGATCTCCCAAACCAACTTTTTCCAATAACTCCTTCGCCCTGCTTACGGCATTTTTGGCGCCTTGCAGCTCCAAAGGCACGCTAACGTTTTCAAGAGCCGTTAAGGTGGGCAGTAATTGGAAATCCTGAAAAATAAACCCTACTTCTTCATTGCGCAGTTGTGCGCGCTCGTCCTCGTTAAGGGTGTTTAAGTTGTGACCGCATAATTCCACCGTGCCTGCATTGGGCGTGTCTAGGCCTGCGCATAGGCCTAACAAGGTGGTTTTCCCACTTCCCGACGGACCTACGATAGCGAAGGTTTGTCCTTTTTCAACGTCAAAGGAAACATCTTGAAGGACTGTCAATTGCTTGGACCCGCTTTTATAAGTCTTTTCCAGCCCGTTAATCTTTAATATCTTTGTCATTTAAATTTTATAATATTTACCGACCTTATGCCGAAGCCCAAAATTACGCAAACCCTTTTAAATTCAAGCCTTTCGAAGTGTCGAAACCTCTTAAAGTTTTGTTATTTCTTGACGGTTTTTGCAGTGATGTCCTGTGGGAATGACACAAAATCAAAAGCTGCTGTAGATACGAACGAAAATGCCACTACTGAAACTGAAGCTTCTGAAAACACTTCGAATAAAACCATTTTGTTTTTTGGCGATAGCATTACTGCCGGACTTGGCCTAGATGATACCAACGATGCTTTTCCGGGAATTATTCAGAATAAAATTGATTCCTTGGGGTTGAATTATGAAGTTGTAAACTCTGGCGTAAGCGGGGAAACTACGGCCGGCGGCAAAAGCAGGATCGATTGGATTCTAAACCAGGATATCGATATATTCGTTTTGGAACTCGGTGCCAACGACGGTCTGCGCGGGGTGCCTATATCTGAAACCAAAGCTAATCTGCAGGCAATTATAGATGCGGTTAAAGCCAAAAACCCCAGTACAAGGATCGTTTTGGCGGGGATGGAACTACCTCCCAACATGGGGCAGGATTACACCGCACAGTTTAGAGCTATTTTCTCTGATCTGGCTTCGAAAAATGAGCTTGACTTCATTCCTTTTATTTTGAAGGATGTTGGTGGGGTTAAGGAATTAAACCAGAAAGACGGGATTCATCCCACTGCTGAGGGGCATAGGATTTTGGCTAAGAATGTTTGGGAGGTGCTTTATCCCGTGATCAAGGGGGAATCGTAGCGTTGACAAAACCAAAATCGAAAACGATCCAGATAGATTATTGTTTGCAAAACACTAGAGCACCAGTAGTGAATTTTACCGCAAAGGCGTTAAAAACGCAAAGGTTAAGAATTTTGAATTTAGCTGGATGAGGGACGCAAGGTTAATTAATTAAATTATCCATCACTAATCACTAATTATAGCCCTATTTCGGTTCCTCCAAGTTCTCAGCCGGATTCTCCGCTTCCATTTCTTTCATTGTATTGGCCGCCCAGTTTTGTATCAATATTTTTTGGTCTTCGTTCAATATTGCGTCGCGATGAAGGATTGTGTATGAAGATAGGGGCATTTCGCCTTCTTCTACTTCTTTCCCTATTTCCTTAAATTTTTTATATTGTCTCCAGACTGGATAATTCATAAACGTAGAAAAATTCAATTCATCCTTAGCATCCAGGATATGGCCTTCAAGCATCCAGGCTATGGGTTGGATTTTTGAATACCAAGGATACTGGGTTGTATTGCTATGACAGTCATAGCAAGAAACCTTTAAGGTCTGCTGTACATCTTGTGGGACTTGATATTTCGCTGTAATTTGATGTGCTGCATTTTCTTCCCCTGAATTTATTACGGGCCTTATAAATTGAATCACTATGAAAGCAATAATTACAATTACCAGGATTACTTTTAAAACTTTTTTCATCTTTTTTATTTTTAAGGAGTTAGACATTTATAAATATGCTTATTCGTTCAGAAACCTCAATATGCTTAAGAACTAATACCTAAGACTTAAGACAAAATAGCAATGAAATGACTTTTTCATGAAAATTGATACAGTGATACCGCCTGCCTGCCGACTAGGAGGACCTATATCCATTCATCCTATCTCAATATAAGATAGTTAAGTGTTTTATTGACAATCATAAATATAAAACATTTAATACTAATATGTCTCACAAAAGTTGTGATTTTAAATTAATCTAAGATTTATTATGTATAAGACTGGCTATGGGCTTGATGATACTAACGATACTTTTCCAGGAATTATTTAGATTAAGATTGGTTGGTTGGGGTTGAATTATGAAGTTGTAAATTCTGGGGGAAGCGGCAAAACTCCCGACGGTGGCAAAAGCAGGATATTGATGTATTCGTTTTGGAACTTGGTGCAAAAGATGGGTATCGCGGCATGCCTTTAACCGAAACCAAAGCTAATTTACAAGCAATTATAGCTGCCGTAAAAGCAAAAACCCTGACACAAAAATAATTTTGGCTGAAACTGTTTGAGAGGTGCCTGCTGCTGTTGTTAATGGGGAATCTTAAATATTACTGATTATTTTTAAAATTGCCCAGAAAGCTATTACGGCTTTAATTACAGTATATATAGGGCAATTGACGTATTGATATAATTTTTTAAACAGGGTATCATTTTTTAAAACTTATGCTATATGAAACACTACTTTACTTTACTCGCTGCATTTACAGCTTTAATACTAAATGCCCAAGATCCACAGATTGAATGGCAAAACACCCATGGTGGCGACCTTTCTGATGGGGCAAATTTAATTGCGCCTTCAACCGATGGAGGTTCAGTGCTTGCCATTTATTCCTTTACAGATATTTCTGGAGATAAAACCGTACCGCAAATTGGTGGTGGCGACGTATGGCTAGTAAAACTAGATGCTTTAGGCAATATTCAGTGGCAAAAGGCTATTGGCGGCACGGGCGCGGATTTGCCATCATCTTTTTCGGCAACATCAGACGGAGGGTATATATTGGCGGTTCAGTCAGATTCCAATGCCTCTGCAGATAAGTCTGAAAACTCACTTGGTGGCACAGACTTTTGGATCGTAAAATTAAATGCAGATGGAACCATTGCTTGGGAAAATACCATTGGTGGGGCCGCCGATGATAATTTGCCTAAAATTGCTGAAGCACTTGATGGTGGTTTTATAGTGGGAGGCACTTCTGCATCTAATATTTCCGGAGATAAAACCGAAAATAATTTGGGATTAACAGATTATTGGGCGTTAAAACTTGATGCAAGTGGTTCCATTTTATGGCAAAATACTATTGGGGGTAGCGATGGGGATAACATAAATGATGTCTTAGCTTTGGCGGACGGCGGTTATATTTTAGGAGGAAATTCACTCTCCAATATTTCTGGCGATAAATCTGAAAACAACATTGGCGCTATTGACTATTGGATTGTAAAACTCAATGCAACAGGAGATGTGGTTTGGGACAACACTATAGGGGGCGATGCCCCAGACAATTTTAGCTTTTTACTTCAAAAAAACAGCAACACTATAGTTGTGGGCGGATCATCACAATCCGGAATTTCGGGCGATAAAACCGAACCCAATGTTGGTATGTATGATCTATGGCTTCTTACTTTAGATTCAAATGGTGAAATCCAATCACAAAAAACCCTTGGGGGCAATGATAGCGATCTTGCGGCAGATGCTATTATAAGCAGTTCGGGAAAATACATTGTGGTTTTAACTTCATATTCATCAACTTCAGGAGACAAAACTGAGGACAGTATGGGACTTGCTGACTATTGGGTTTTATTATTGGATGAAAATTTTCAACTGTTGGAGCAAAATACTTTAGGGGGAAGCAGTCAGGATTTTATGGGTTCGCTTATTGAAGATTCAAGCTCCAAAGTAATTGTGGTGGGCTCTTCGGTTTCAAATATTTCAGGAGACAAAACTGAAAACTCTTTGGGAAGCTATGACGCTTGGGTTATACAACTGAATAATTTCGCTCTAAGCATTGAAGAAACCAGTCTTTCCGAATTTGTAATCTATCCAAATCCTGCAGGTGACGCAGTAAATTTTTCAATCCAAAATAGCGTTTTTGAGCATATTGAGATTTACGACGCCCTAGGACGTTCAATTAAAAGGTACGCTCCAACAACCAATTTTTTTACAGTGGATATTTCTAACTTTTCCAGTGGCTTGTATTTTTGTGAAATAGTTGCTAATGGAAAGAAATCCGTCCAGCGGTTTTTAAAGAATTAATAGGCAGTTTTCCATTAAAAATTAGAAACAAATTACGTCTGGTATTGATGTAATTTGTTTCTTTTTGTTTGCTGAATATCCTAATGGGCTAATCGAGCTATTAAAATAGAAAACCCAACAACAGCCCCCAATGTTAATTGTAGGCAGTATATTTGCCATAATTGGCTTAAATAGTTCGTTAGGCCTTCATCCGTAAAAAATGCTATGCCTTTTAAAAAATTACATCCCGATATCCAAGAGAAGCTTGCGCAACTTGAGATAACAACCCCTACTCCTTTCCAGAACGAGAGCATTCCCGTTATAAAAAGTGGCGCCAATGTGTATTGCATTGCGCCAAAGGATAGTGGAAAAACCACCACGCTTATCCTTACTACCATGCAAAAATTGAAGTGTAGGGAAATTGGAAATGCCCCAAGGGCAGTAGTTCTGGTAGAAAACAAGGAAATTGCCACGCAACTGTACGATCAATTCTTGTTTTACACCAAACACACATCACTACGCGTTTATATTGGGTATGAAGAGCTGCATATAGACGTGCAAAAATCGGAAATCGCTATGGGGATAGATATTCTTATTTCCACGCCCAAGAGTATGAACAAGTTGTTTTTAACAAATGGGGTAAGTATCGCGGATTTGAAGATTCTCAGTATTGACGATGCGGAGTTTTTAGTGCAACAATCAGTCTATAAAGCTATTATGTCGATTACCCAAAGTATTAGTAGATGCCAATATGTGCTGTATTCGGAAACAATGCACCCGATGCTGGAACGGTTTGAGGGATATTTTATGGAGTATTCCAAAATAGTGAGTAGTGAATCGTGAAGCGTGAGGCGTGAGGCGTGAGGCGTGAAGTGTAAAAATCGCTAATTGTTAATTGCTAATTGTTAATTGTTAATTGAAAAAATGATACCTAAACTACATTATATAACCCAGGGAAGTTCTGCGGAGGAGCATTTGGAGAACATACAGAAGGCTTGTAATGCCGGGGCGGAATTGGTGCAGTTGCGTTTAAAGGGTGTCTCGGAAAAGAAATTATTGAAACTTGCCCAGGAGGCTCGGGAAATTACTTCCCATTTTCAAACAAGATTGATTATTAACGATCATTATAAAATAGCGAGAGAAGTTAAGGCTGATGGCGTGCATTTAGGAAAGACAGACTCCTGCCCTACTATTGTTAGAAGGCATTTATACACTTGGCAAATCATTGGCGGCACGGCAAATAGCATGCAGGATTGCGAAACACTACTCGATAAACAAGTGACTTATATTAGTTTGGGGCCTTTTAGAGCGACAACAACTAAAGATGATTTACCTCCAGCTTTAGGCTTAGTGGGCTATACTGCCATTACGGATATTTTGAAAACCGGCACTCCCATTCTTGGGGTTGGAGGCATAACCACAGCAGATGTTTCGGCCATTTTGGAAACGGGGATTTCTGGGGTTGCTGTGTCTGGAGCTATTACGCGCGATTTTAATACTATCAAAGTCTTTAATCAATTGCTAAACGCGTCTTCTACTGCTGAACAGCGGTATAGTTTTGAGTGAAACGAGTGACGAAGTACGAACGACGAAGTACGAATTACTTGATTTTGGATTATGGAAAATTTACCTTTTCTAATTTTGGTATAATGAATTACTAAATCACTACTATGAAATGCCCATTAACAAATTGCAAACCAATTGAAGTTGTATATTGGGGCATACCATTCCTGTGCAGAGCGCAGTCGAAGCATTCCCATTTCTCAAATATTTTATACAGATGAAATTAAACTTATTGTCCTGTGATGCCCAAAGGCCTGATAAAAGGGCGATAGCCCAATGTATTGTAGCAATTTCATTAGGCGTAAACGAATCCTTAGCCAATGAACTTACTAATATACTCATAGAAGGAGATGCCGTGGAAATTGAAGTGAAAGACAAAGACAGCGGTTCTGCTTTGAGAGCTTTGCGAAAACTCTCCATTGACTACGAGATTATTGAGTGAGACAAGTTTTTTTAAATAATTGAGAATTTCAAAAACACATTCAAATGATTTACAGACTTATATTATTCATAATACTAAATTTTGCTTCTATCGGACTTGGAAGCTTATTGGCTGGGAAAGGCCCTAGGTCTGAATGGTATGCGGGTATTGCAAAAGCTCCTTGGACACCACCGGGATGGGTTTTTGGTGCCTCGTGGACTCTGATTATGATTTGTTTTAGTATTTATCTGGCGTATTTATGGCCTGTGGTTGCGCATAAAAAACTACTTATTGGCGTATTGATTCTTCATTATGTACTGAACATAGCGTGGAATCCAACCTTTTTCTATTACCATAATGTTTTGGCAGGTTTATTTATAATTACTGCACTTACCTTAGTTATCGGTTTTTTTCTGTTTTATTATTGGCCAGCTATGGAACTTAAATCGCTATTAGTAGCTCCCTATTTTATCTGGTTATTGATTGCTACCTCTTTAAATGCGTATGTTCTTCTAAAAAATTAATTAGCTGATGTTTTCATTACACTAAGGTTTTAGTGTATCGCTATTTCAGGACGGAAAAATATACGGAAAAAAAAAAGCCCATCGATTAAGACGGGCTTGGTTTGAAAATATAAGTATATATAATTAGTTAACTTTTACGTTTACTGCGTTTAATCCTTTGTTTCCTTCTTGAAGGTCAAATGTAACTTCATCACCTTCTCTTATCTCATCGATTAATCCAGAAATGTGTACAAAGTGATCTTTTTCAACTCCTTCTTCAGTGATGAATCCAAACCCTTTAGTGTCGTTGAAAAATTTTACTGTTCCTTTACTCATTGTAATGTAATTTAATTTATTAATAATTAATAGTTTGCAAATATGGCGCCATTAAAATGAATTACCACATAATAGTTTATTTATTACTATGGCTAGAAAAAAAAATAGAGCACTAATATTTTAGAGCTCTATTAGTTATTGATGCTTCCTTTTGACTAGAGACATCTATCACAAGGAAAGTTATGGTTTAATGTTTAAACCTCACATAATAGGGCTGTACAGCATTTCCTGCCTCATACGTAAAACCTGCTGAAACCCATTCTTCGGGATTGGAGCCCGACCGTCTGGTGGTATGGTAATGCCCATAGTTGGTATTGCTGCGCTGGCTTAATCGCGGATAATAGATTACGAAATCGCCCCACACTCCTACTCCGCTGCTGGAATCATAAGGCCCGCCGCCAAAAGCGGTAATAATGCCAATCTGCCCTTTGTTGTTGGTTTCAAAATACGGATAGGCAAAGGCAAAGTCAGGATTCCAGATCTGCATTTGGTTCACTTTGTTAAATGTGCTGGTATTGATTTCAACAATTTGTACGTGTGTCTGCGGAAAATTGGAACTGTTTGAGGCATTCCACGCAAACACCGCAATATTATCGCGCATTGTTGCCGCACGCACATAGGTTTTCCAAGAGGCATCGCTCAACCAATTGTTGCCATTGGCAGCTATAGAAGACATGGTACCGTTGGGCCAGGAATTGATGTTTACATTGCGCCAGCTGTAAATATTCTCATTATCGCGCATGCTATATACCAACATCGTGCTGTTGTTGGTATGCCCGGCCCAGAAGACGGCATTGTTTCCATTTTGAGTTAAATGGGACCAAAAGGCTGTGGTACTGCCCGTAAATTGATAGTTGACGGTTCCTTTGGCGTTGAGTTCCTGCAATGGGATGCGTATTACATAACGGTTGGCGCCGCCGCCAATGCTGCTGGTCCAATACAAAAACTGTCTGCTGAAGCTCATGTCGTTATAATCCAACTGTCCACTGGGCGCAAGGGCGTCATTTGTAAAGTCCCAGTACGTCCAGGAGGTGCCGTTGCTGCTTCGTACTTCGGCGGTATTCTGTACGGCAATGCGAATGGCATTTTGGCCAGAAGAAGCGCTGTACTGCAACAGCCAAACAAACATATCAAACTCGGGAACATATTGTAATACTTGATCGCAACAAAACCCGCCGTAGTCGTTTGGAAAAATGGTAGTGGGATTGACACTGGTAAAAGTTTGTCCGCCATCCAAGGAAAGGGACATCCAGAAGTTTCCGGTGGTCATAACGGTCTGTCCATTTTCGGCCACACTGGGTTCGGGCAGTACTGAATGGGCGTTGGCTACATCATTATGCTCGTTATACTCCTCAAATGAAACGGCTTGGGAGCCACCACCGCTAGGATCGTATTTCTCAATTTTATATTCATTGTTCGCTGGTTTACCATCGCCCCTAATGGGTCCATTAGGAACATAAAAAGGTTTGGTTTCCTTGTTTAATGTATCGTACTTTGGATCAAAAGGAGGAAATTCTCCCCCTTTAACGGTTCGGGGCTCTACTCTTTTAGTAGTCAATGGCGCGCTGTCCTCACAAGGCTTGTCAATTGGGGGCTGTGGTCCTTTTGGTTGGCAGTTGCTGAAAACAAGCAAAATCACTGCAAACCACATCAGATACTTGAATAGGTTTTTCATGGTAGTTTATTTTAAATTGTTAACACTTAAAGTTACTAAAAAAAGCACTTGTATTAATTTTTAAACTACTTATTTTCAATAGATTATAATTTATTGAATCTGTGAAGGTCAATAGGGAAGCTTTATGGGATTAACTATGATAGGCTTTATTCGCAAAGGCGAAATGTTAGTCCTAGGCGGAAGCGCTTTTCAGTTTATCGGCATGCATCTTCCGAAGTCTTGAAAGTTTGGGAGCGATTACCGCGCTGCAATAGCCTGCGCTTTGGTTGTTTTTGTAATAATCCTGATGGTGGTCTTCGGCTTCGTAAAAGGTTTGCAATGGACTTATTTCAGTTACTATTGGGTTTTCGTAATAAGGTGCCATTTCCTTTGCAATCGCTTCTGCTATTTCCTTTTGGGTTTGGTCGTGGTAATAAATCACCGAGCGGTATTGGGTGCCGGCATCGCCACCTTGACGGTTTAGGGAGGTTGGGTCGTGGCTGGTCATGAAAATGACCAATAGATCTTCGTAAGAAATAATATTTGGATCGAAAGCAACTTGGACTACCTCGGCATGGCCTGTTAATCCAGAGCATACTTCGCGGTAGGTTGGTTTTCCGGGAGCGGTGCCGCCCGTATAACCGGAAACTACTTTTTCTACACCTTTAACTTCGTTTAATACGGCCTCAATGCACCAAAAGCATCCGCCGCCTACTGTCATTAATTCTGTCTTTTTGTTTTCCATGTTTTAACGCTGATTACGGGAAGTTCTGTCGTTAAAGGTACTTACAAATTACAGCATTAAACAAAGCTAATCTGGGTTTAATCGATCTACATGCATCATATAGGTGGCGATGGAATTCAGTTCTTCGTCTGAAATCTTTTTTAGGAAACCATCTATATTCTCCTGCATAATAGCTACTTGGCTAGCCGTTGTGTCCACAATGGGTTTCGCGTTTCCCTTTAAAAATTCAACGATATTGCCGCTTTTTTGATTATAAACAGCCATGATTTCCTTGACGGAAGGACCTTTTTTCACACGATTTACATCATGACAGGTGATGCAAGTTTTCTCTGAAAACAATCGATTTCCAAGAAATATTTGGGAGTCAAAGCTCAATTCGCCACGTTCAGGTACAGCTATATCAACGGCTTCATTTGATTTCTTTTCGCTTTTACAACTACATCCCAAGAGAACTACAATAACTAATAAAAATAATCTCATAATTTTTGGATATTAAAATTGACACCCTAAATATAGTGAAAATGGATATTAGTTTTTCAAGTCACAAAATATTATATTTCAATTACTTAAATAAGTATATCGCATCAATGGGATCAACTGTTCTATGAGAAAATTTCAACTAAACAAAAACGAGTTTCTGTAGAAAAAATCTAAATCCTACAACCACTTCTTTCTTTTAAAATACCAAATCATTGCAAAGAACACTAACACCATAGCGCCCAACAGGTAGTAGTATCCGTAGTGATATTGAAGTTCGGGCATATTGCTAAAATTCATCCCATATATTCCTGCTAGAAAGGTCAATGGAATGAAAATGGAGGCCATAATGGTAAGCACTTTCATCACCTCGTTCATCTTGTTGCTGATGGTGGTCATGTACATATCCATCAAGCCCCAGATCATTTCGCGGTATATTTCAACGCTTTCGTTTACTTGGATGATATGGTCATATAAATCGCGGATATACTTGTTGGTGCGTTCCTCAATAAGTGAAGATTCCATTTTTTCCAATCGGTTTACCACTTCTCGCAAAGGCACGACTGCTTTACGGATTTTTAAAATTTCTTTTTTAAGGTCTTGGATTTCCTCAATGATATTTGGGTCTTCCTTGTCGTCAAAAAGTTTATCCTCCAGTACTTCTAACTTATTGCTTAAAAATTCGACCACGGTAAAATAATTGTCAACTACGGCATCCAGAATGGCAAACATTAAATAGTCTGCTCTTGCGCCACGAATTCTTCCTTTTCCGTGTTCCAATCTTTCCCGAAGGTCATTGAAAACATCGCCTTCGGCTTCCTGAAACATAACTACATAGTCCTTTCCCATCACCATGCTCACGTGTTCATTGGTCAATTGTTCGTTCTCATCGTAATGCAACATCTTGAAAACTATGAAAAGATAGTTTTCATATTCATCAATCTTGGGGCGCTGGTTGGTGGTAACAATATCTTCCTGGATCAACTTGTGCAGCTCAAAATGGTTTCCGAGGGTAATAATATCATCGGTATTGCTCAACCCATTTACGTTTATCCAGGTGATGTGGCTGGAATCTTCAAAGTTGAAAGCATCCTTGATATTATGTGTTTCAAAACGTTCGTAATGATCTATTGAATAATCAATTATATCAAGCTGCGTTTTTGTAATTGATTTTTCCCCCGTGTACTTTACCGTTCCAGGAGAAAGGTTTCTCGCTCTTTTTGGTTCGATTTTTGGGGTTTGTTGCTTTCTTTTTCTTTTGGCAGCCATAAAAATTGGATTATTTTTTAAAGGTAGGAAAAATGATATTAGAATATTTTAATGGTTCCGAAATTTCTTTGCTTTTGAAAAAACTGTAATTGTTCAAAAACTTGTGAATATTTAAATTAATGGTCTTTTAAAAACCTTTTCAAAATAAGTACTTTAACCGAACTTTTAAAACCAACCTAATAAACCCAGAATTATGCACCTAAGCGCTATTGATTGGATCGTTATAATTTCTTTTTTTATAGTTTTTATCGCAATAGGTCTGGTGGTTGCCAAAAAATCAGGAAAAGATTCCAAATCATTTTTTCTGTCTGATAGAAATATGCCGTGGTGGCTACTGGGCGTAAGTATGGTAGCAACTACCTTTGCTGCAGATACGCCTAATTTTGTAGCCGGAGTGATACGTGAAGACGGTGTATTTGGAAATTGGATTTGGTGGAGTTTTCTTTTAACGGGAATGTTGACCGTATTTTTTTATGCGAAATTATGGCGAAGAAGCGGAATAACCACCGATTTGGAATTTTATGAATTGCGTTACAGCGGCAAGAGCGCTGCTTTTTTAAGGGGCTTTCGCGCTATTTATCTCGGGGTGTTCTTCAATATAGTGATTATGGCGAATGTTTGCTTGGCCGCTATTAAGATTGGTCATGTAATGATTGTCTTCTTATGAAGTTTTGTTGATCGCTTCACCTGTTGTGGTTATTTATTCAGCTTTTGGTGGATTGAAAGGCGTTTTGCTGACGGATTTTGTACAATTCATAATTGCAATGGTTGGAAGCATCTGGGCAACTATTTACATTGTAAATATGCCAGAAATTGGCGGGATTGAAAAACTCCTCTCCACTCCTGCTGTTGCTGCTAAAACAGCAATGCTTCCAGATTTTTCAAAACCTGAATTGTTGATCCCTTTGCTTATTGTTCCGCTTGCAGTACAATGGTGGAGTGTTTGGTATCCCGGGGCCGAGCCTGGCGGCGGTGGGTATATTGCCCAGCGGATGTTGGCCGCGAAAGATGAAAAGCACGCAACTTGGGCTACCTTATTTTTCAACTTTGCACATTACGCCCTTCGGCCGTGGCCATGGATTATTATTGGGTTGGCGTCAATTATCGTCTTTCCGAACCTTGAAAGTTTGCAGGCTGCCTTCCCCGATTTAAACCCGGCTTTTGTAAAAAATGATTTGTCCTATCCCGCAATGCTTACATTTTTACCCGCTGGGTTGTTGGGAATTGTAATTACATCGCTTATAGCGGCATTTATGAGCACCATTTCCACACATTTGAATTGGGGAAGCTCTTATGTAGTGAATGACTTTTACGTCCGATTTCTGCGGAAAGAATCTACAGACAAGGAGCAAGTTGCCGTTGGAAGGATTTCCACAGTAATGATGATGATTCTCGCGGGATTATTGGCACTTGTTTTGGAAGAGGCACGCGATGGTTTCAATTTATTGCTATCCATTGGTGCTGGGACAGGTTTGCTATTTATTTTGAGATGGTTTTGGAGCAGAATAAACCCTTATAGCGAAATTGCCGCAATGCTAATATCTTTTATAATCGCAGCCTTTTTCTTTATAAATGGAAAAATGGAAACGCCTTTAGTTGAAATTGCTGGCCATTGGCAATTGGTTTTGGGCGTAGTAATCACAACCATTGGTTGGGTGCTTGTCACGCTTTTAACTAAACCATCAAAAGCGGAAACTCTTAACAGTTTCAACAGCCTTATTTTTGGAAAAGAATCTAAATTCAAAGGTTTTGGAATGAAGATTCTTGGGTTCTTTGCTGGTGTTGTGGGTGTTTACTGCTCTTTGTTTGCCATCGGGAACTTTATTTACGGCAACAATGGTTTAGGCTTCGGGTTATCAACTGTGGCGGTAGTTTGTGGATTGGTGATTATAAAATCTTTTCAGAAGACTGATTAGTATGTTTTCATAAAAAAACCTTCCTCAAGGGAAGGTTTTCAGTTTATTATTTAAGTCGTGCTTAGATCTTAGTTATTCCCTAAAATCAAAGGCAAGCCGCTATCGCCCGAACCAACTATAACAACTTTGGAATTTGGTGATTTTGCAAGTTCTAAGGTAGCATCAATTCCCTTGTCCTGTAGAACTTTATCTGTTAATGAAGCGCTTAAAATCGCGTTTGCATCAGCTTTTCCTTGAGCTTCAATCCTCACTTTTTGAGCCTCTTTTGTGGCTTTTTCCAAACGGAATTCATATTCCAAAGATTCCTGCTCTTGGCGAAGTTTGCGTTCAATAGCATCTTTTATTGCTGCCGGAAGCGTTACATCGCGAACCAAAACTTCGTTCAGTTGTATGTATTGATTGTCCAGAATCTTTTTGGTTTCTTCAAAAATCTCAGTTTGAATAGCATCGCGCTTGCTGGAGTAAAGCTGTTCTGGGGTGTAACGCCCCACCACGCTTCTTGCAGCACTTCTTATTGCTGGTTGGATAACACGTTGCAAATAGTTTTCACCCTTTTCTTGATGAAGTTTTGCAATATCAGTACTTACAGGTTGATACCACGCAGAGGCATCAAGCTTTATTTCAAGTCCGTTGGAAGAAAGCACCTGCATTTTTTCGCTGAGTTCCTGTTGACGTACTTCGTAAACAAAAACCCTGTTCCAAGGTGCAATGATGTGAAAACCCTCGCCGAGTGGCGGTTCGTCAGTAACTACACCATTTCCAAAGGTTTGATATAGCACGCCGGCGTGACCGGATTTAATAGTTACAGAGGATTTTGCCACTAAAATGATGAGCAAAATAACTCCTACGATTACGGGTATTGTGAGTTTGGGTAATTTTTCCATTGTATATTTTTCTTTTGGTTATTTTTTTAGATGAGTCCGTTATACTTTCTGATAAACCATTCTGCAGCGAGGGCTAGAACGATAAGAGCGAGCAGTTGTTTCCAATCGATCAAAGGTACTACTTTTTGTTCGCTTCTTTCAATATTTTGGTAGTTAGTATTTGCAATCAAGGCATTAATCAAAGAATCGCTTTGTGCTGTAAAATAGGCTTTTCCATTTGAGTTTTGTGCAACACGGCGAAGTTTGGACACGTCGGCATTAAGGAATTGTTGCTCTACGTTGAAGTCTAAAATGGTGAAGTTGCCACTGCTGGAAACTGCCTCGTTTGCAGCGGAAACCGTAAAATTATATTCGCCTGCCGGAAGGCTGTTCAAATCTACTTCGTAATAATTGTCCCGCAAGAGCATTGGGAAAACGGTTTGCTTTTCGGTTTCACTGTTTTTTACTGTAATATTCAGAGAGGCGCGATTGTCGAAAACATAATTTTTGTCGAAATACTGTGCCGAAATCTTTATGGGGCTGTTATTGTAATAAAAGGTTTCCGAAGATACCTCCAGCCTACTTCGGCGTTTGTTGGAAGCCAAATACTGAACAAGGTTTCCTATAAAATCATCAAAGTTTTGGAAGCTTTCGGTTTCCAGAAAACTGCGGGCACGCCAACGCCAAAATCCTTCACCGTCCCAGATAGCATCGCGCTTGCCGTTTATTTCCATAGTGGCCAGCAAGGGGTTTCCGTTGTCAAGACCGCTTACGGTTTGTTCCAACATCACTTCATTTGGCACGCTGATGCTCAAGGCACCAAACTCTGTGTAAAGCGGTGGAAAGCTATCAAAACCAATATCTTCCACAGCGAAGGTGCCGTAATTGCTGTTCAATTCAGCTTGGATATCTTCACTTTGGCTGGAAGCTTCTTTGTTGAAATTGTCCTGTGCGCCGTTCAGAAAATACCAATCCGTCTGTAGCCCAGAGATTATCCAGGTGTTTTTGTTCAACTTTTCAATTTCAGAAAACACCGATGCGAAGCTCCTATCTGGCTGATAAAGGATTACAAGTTGGTATTCGTTCAATGCTGCTATTGCTTCCCCTGGCTTTTTAAAAGATACAGTGCGCTGTTTGTTAGTTGTAATTGCTTTTTTGAGTGCGCCCAAATCTGGATGGGTTATTTTACTGACCACCAAAACCTTGGTGGCCTGATCAATCACTTCAACGGCGAAGTGTTTGCTGTTGTTGGTTTTGTTCTTTTCGTCGGCAAGCGGAAGGATTTGCGCGGTATATTTTTGAAGTCCTACGGAATTTGCAGGAAGCGTAAAGTTTAATGTCTTTGAAGATTCATTTTCTGAAAAGGAAACGTTTGTGCGATAGGCGGTTGACGCGCCCTGAGTAACGACAAACTCAGAATTTATAGGACTTGTTCCACTGTAATTCAAGATAACTTCAACGGGAAACTGGTTTTTTAGGAAAGCGTACCGATTGGTGTTTAACTGTTCAATTTTTAGGTCGGTGTATTTTATGGAATCGCCCAGGATTACTGGATAGATTTGATTTTTAAAGGTTGCTGAAGAAAACTCGTAATCGATGCCAAGGGTTTGGTTACCATCGGTTATAAGTATTGTTGGCGCAGTTTGGTTTTTGAAAAGTTCGTTTACCGAAGCAAGTGCTTTGGAAATATTCGTGTTTTTTTCATCAAAAGACAGCGAATCGCTTTCGCGGAAATCACTTCCGAAGGAATAATAGGAAATGTCAAATTTATCGTTTAGCGCACTGTTATCTTTTAGTTTTTGAAGTAACTGGGAGACATTCCCTTTTTGGTCCAACTCCCCTATCGAAGCTGAATTGTCAATCAGTACCGGCAGTTTCGGCTTCTCAACGGTATAGGTTTTACTTTTAAATTTGGGGTTGATAATTAACAGTAAAATAGAAAACAAGGTTATAAAACGCAGCATTCCAAAAACCCAGCGAAGCGATCCTTTTTGTTTTGACTTATAGCCATACATAAAAACCGCCAGAGCAAGCGATATTACTCCGGCGAGGATTATGTAAAGTATGGTTTCTGTAGTCACTAAAGTGGTTTCAAGTTTTTGGTTGCAAGTTTAAGGTTCCAGGTTGCAAGTTTCAAATTGCATGTTCGATAGTGAAGAGAAGTTTTTACCGCTAACTGCCACTGAACACTGAACACTTTTTTTAAGTAAGCATTCCCCCATCAACATTCAAGACTTGCCCAGTAACATAAGCTGAAAGGTCACTGGCGAAAAACACACAAGCATTGGCTATATCTTCAGGTGAGCCGCCGCGTTTGAGTGGAATAGCATCACGCCAGCCTTGTACGGTAGCTTCGTCCAGTTTTCCGGTCATTTCGGTCTCGATGAAGCCGGGTGCAATTGCGTTGCAACGGATGTCGCGAGAACCTAATTCCAACGCAACAGATTTTGTGAAACCAATAATCCCCGCTTTTGAGGCTGCATAGTTGGTTTGCCCGGCATTTCCCTTAACTCCAACAACGGAACTCATATTTATTATAGAACCCTTGCGTTGCTTAAGCATAGCGCGCTGTACGGCCTTGGTCATATTGAAAACAGACTTCAGGTTTACCTCGATTACTTTATCAAAATCTTCTTCGGAAATACGCATCAACAGGTTGTCCTTGGTGATTCCGGCGTTGTTTACAAGAATATCAATACTTCCAAATTCTTTTAAAACTTCCTCTGCGAGTTTTTGAGATTCATCGTAGGAAGCGGCATCGCTTTTATAGGCTTTGGCCTTAACGCCCGTTTTTGAAACTTCATCTGCCAAAGCATTTGCTGCTTCAGCCGAAGAGCTATATGTGAAAGCTACATTGGCACCGTGTTGGGCGAATGCTTCTACGATTCCTTTTCCAATTCCGCGGCTACCGCCGGTGATGATTGCTGTTTTTCCTTCTAATAATTTCATATAAAATGTTTTCGGTTCAAATTTGATATATTAATAGGCTCCAAACGCACTTCGACTGCGCTCAGTCTGACATTTTAAAAAAACCGCAAATGGCGGGGATTCAAATATAACAAAAGGTTGCGGGTTCTCCATAAAAAAAGCCCTGTGAATTTCACAGAGCTTTTTATGTGTAATTGCAGAGGGATTAACCCAATACTTCTTTTACCTTCTTGCCAATTTCCGCAGGGGAGTCCACAACGTGTATACCGCATTCGCGCATTACTTTTTTCTTTGCTTGTGCAGTGTCGTCGCTTCCGCCAACAATTGCTCCGGCGTGTCCCATTGTGCGTCCAGCAGGCGCGGTTTCACCAGCAATAAAGCCGATTACCGGTTTTTTGATGCCGCTGCTTTTATACCATTTGGCTGCGTCAATCTCCAATTGGCCACCAATTTCGCCGATCATTACAACGGCTTCACTTTCAGGGTCCATAATCAGCATTTCCAAAGCTTCCTTAGTTGTGGTTCCAATAATAGGATCTCCACCAATACCAATGGCCGTAGTAATTCCAAGGCCTTGTTTTACTACCTGGTCAGCAGCTTCATAAGTAAGTGTTCCAGATTTTGAAACGATTCCCACGGTTCCTTTTTTGAAAACGAAACCAGGCATAATGCCAACTTTCGCTTCACCCGGAGTGATAACCCCTGGGCAGTTAGGGCCAATAAGGCGACAATCTCTGTCTTTTATATAATTTGAAGCGGTAATCATATCTTTCACCGGAATTCCTTCGGTAATGGTAATAATTACCTTGATACCTGCATCAGCGGCTTCCATAATGGCATCTGCAGCAAATGCGGGTGGTACGAAAATAATAGTTGTATCTGCCCCAGTTTCTTTCACAGCTTCTTCAACAGTGTTGAAAACGGGCTTATCAAGATGTTTTTGACCGCCTTTCCCAGGGGTAACGCCACCAACGACATTGGTTCCGTACTCAATCATTTGTTCGGCGTGAAAAGTACCTTCAGTCCCTGTGAATCCTTGAACTATTATTTTTGAATTTTTATTTACTAAAACGCTCATTTTTAAGTATTTTCTATTGATTATTTTTATTAATTATTGAAGTAGAATTGCGATTGATTTTTTTTATAAACGCCGCAAAGATACGGCTTTTGTTGACGGATTTAAAAGATATTATACCTTAACTCTGTGATAGCTTTCGTTGGTATCATCTTTATCGGTAACCGGCTGGCTCACTTGGTAGCCATGGTATAGCTTGTCGTCTTTTACCTCCCAAATAGCAATGAAATGGGCAATTCCCAATTCTTCATCTGGGTTTTCCATAGTGCGGATATAATATTTGTAGCGAATGGTTACGTGTGGGCCATCTGCCAAAAGATGACTTACTTCCACCCTTAGGTCATTATAAGACCTTCTCACTTCGCTAAAAAAATTAATAATATCATCGTAGTGCATAATGGAAAGACCGTTGGCGCTGTTCCAAATAAGGACCAATTCAGGATGGAAAAAACGTTTCATCACTGTTTCATCCCTTAAAATATCTGACCTGTAAAAATCTCTTACAATTTCTTTTGCTCTGTTGCTCATGATAAATTATCCAATTTTTTTATAATTTCTGGAATAAGTCTAATAGACGCCAATTCCTTGTATTTCTTTCTAAATTCATCTGCAGGCGATCCGAAATACGATTTATGCCCTGGCAGTGACTTACTAACCCCACTTTGTGCCGAAATCACTGCTTTTTCTCCTATGGTAATCCCACTTGTAATACCTACTTGCCCCCAAATGGTTACAAAATCTTCAATCAAAACGCAGCCTGCAATGCCAACTTGTGATGCAATCAAACAACGTTTGCCAATAACAGTATCGTGGCCAACGTGAACTTGATTGTCAAGCTTAGAGCCTTCGCCAATTGTGGTTGAAGACGTGACGCCTTTGTCAATGGTACATAGCGCTCCAAGATCTACATTGTCTTCAATTACAACATTGCCGCCGCTTAGGAGTTTGTCAAATTTTTCGGGGCGATTTTTATAGTAAAAAGCATCACTGCCCAAAACTGTGCCGGCGTGTATAGTTACATTGTTGCCAATAACCGTATTGTCATAAATGCAAACATTTGGGTGAATTAAACAATTACTGCCAATTTTCACATTGTTGCCAACAAATACGTTAGGTTGAATAACAGTGCCCTCGCCTATTTCAGCAGATTCTGAAATTGCACTGTTGGCACTTTTAAAAGGTCTAAAATAGTGTGTGAGTCTA
>JAPKFY010000067.1 GCA_026646335.1 Aequorivita sp.
AAATCCTGCGCTGCGTGAAGTTGCACCCACTCCTGTATTTGGGGAAGATTCTCTATCCCGCCTATCAAGGTGGTATTGGGGCCATGCGCTTTAAGACTACGCGCCAAGAAACTGGCAGGACAGGAAGCAAGTGTCCAGGGAAAATTCCTCGGATTGGCAAAATCAGGGCCATGCTCCAGGGCATTTTCCCAAAGGCCGACGGAGTGATAGACACCAGCATCTGGAGTAAAAAGATAGATTGCTGTTTTTGCCGGAAACGTATTTTTGGAATAACAGGCCGAAATGGTTTCGGCTACTTCATTGAATATATCGTTTGCGTCCATTTCCGTTTCAGAAAAACTATGCTGAAAAAAATAAAGGTTTTGGGATTTCATACTTTTCCAATTAATAAGGCAGAATTGATTCCGCCAAAGGCGTATCCGCAATTCAATACCCAATCCATATTTTTCAACTTAATAGGTTCGGAGGCTATTTTAATACCAAAATCTGAAGGCAATTGTAAATGATTTACAGTTGGCGGCACCGTTTTGTGCAACAAGGATTGCACGCACAATACCGCTTCCATTGCAGTGGCCGCGCCCAGGCTGTGACCCAGTGCACCTTTAGCTCCACTTACCCAAACGTTCCTCTCTCCAAAAACATTCTTAATAGCTAAAGCTTCGGCTGCATCTGAAGCTATGGTGCCACTGCCATGGGCACATATCCAATTTACCTTTCCAGAATCTATGCCGGTTGCTTTTAAGGCATTGTGCATAGCCTGCCCCATTTCAAAACCATCCTCATTGGGTTTTGTGTGGTGATAGGCATCACAACTTAAACCCAGTTCCCCAATAACTGCCAAGGGTTCTACTTTTCGTTTAAGGACGTTTTCATAAGTTTCAAGGATTAAAAAGGCGGCACCTTCGCCTAATTGCATTCCTTTCCGATTAAGGTCAAAGGGCCTACAAAAGTCTGGGGTCATTGCCCTAGAGCGACTGAAACCTACCATGGCAATACGTGAAAAAGGGTCCACGCCCCCAGCGATGGCCACCTTAACCCTTCCTGAGCGTACCGCTTGTGCGGCAGCGCCTATGGCATAATTACCAGCCGCACAGGCGTTGCCAAATGCCGCCGTGGGTCCCTCGAGCTTAAAATGCTTTTGAATGCTTGTGGCAAACACATTGCCAGTAGCTCTTGAAAGGTCCAGCGGCTTACCAGACGCGGCCTCTTCAAACGCAAAGCTTTCGCCCATAGTGGTGCCTACAAAAACACCTACGTCGCGATTAATATCAATATTCGCCTGCGTTAACGCTTGCTGTACTGCCCGTACTGCCAGGACTTGTCCACGGGTGCCATCGTGGGGTATGGATGAGTCTGTAACCCTGCAAGCTAGGGTCGTTCTGAAACCTTCGGTCTCTAAATCATCCCAATGTTTTGCGGCACATTTTTGCAGTAGGATATTCTGCCACAATTGTTCAACAGTGTTTCCCAAAGGGGTCATTACCCCCATCCCGCTTACCACAACTTCTTCCTTCCGCATTAGGTATTGCATTTTAAGTGTTTGAATGTTTTTGTAAATAAGCAACCACTGCATTTATAGAGGAGAGTTTTTCCCAATCCTCGTCTGAAATTCGCACTTGGTATTCCTGTTCAATATTGGCCACATATTCGGCAAGGTCTAAAGAATCAATATTCAAATCGTGATAAAAATGATCATCATACAGCAGGTTTCTGGGTATCTTCTTGCTTATTTTAAAAAGCATCGTTTTTAAATGATCTGCAATGTCAAATTCTGTTTTCATGAGTATACTTTGATTTTATCTGCCAATTGAATTGCTTGCTGTGTACCACAAATGGGCGCCAACGGATCACCAAAAATACGGTAACTGTGCATGGCAGATTCTGTTGGCGGACTTGCAGCAACAATCAATTCGCCTATGGTTTTTACGCCCTGCTGTAATGCGCTGGTAATGCGCACTGCCCAACGCGTATTGTCTGTGTGATAGGTATTCATAACCGCACCAAAACTAGCTGCGGCGGCACCTTGCAGGGGAATGGCCTCAGAAAAGGATAATCCAGTTCGCTTTCTACTGGCCGTTGCACAGCATATAGAAAGTAAGGCCCCCAAGGGTTCGCCCTTGGATTCTTCAAAATGGTGTTTCCGCAAGCCGTAATATCCTACCCATCCAATTGGTCGGCCGTGACCAAAATAGAGGGCCAGCCCCAGACCACTGCGCAGGCCTTTGAGCATTTCTTCCTTTACCAATAAATCACTTGTCCATCTATAAGGCGGTGTTTTTCCGTTGTTCTCTTTCAATAAGGTCTCAATACGTGTGGCAAGCCTGATGTATTTTTTATGGCGTTGCCCCAAAATAGCCACAGGTTGTTGTTCTGATTCGCGGAGCTGCACTTTGGCAGCTGTTTCCGCAAAAATCCTTATAGACGCTATGCTGCTCTCCGGAAGATAACCAATGGGTATTGCGGTGCCATCTCCACGGATCAGTACCGGTCCTGTCAATAAAGTACGGGGGGAGCGCCGCGGTGCCCCCACCCATACAATAGCTTGACTGTCTTCAGCATAATGGGCCAAGAGTTCCGATGAAACATCCAGTTTATCGGAAACTATAGGCCGTGGAAGAAACCCTTTTTTTTGATAGGCTTCTATGAGCGGCTGCAAGGCTTCCATTGCTTTTTTTGAAGCTATAATTGTGATCATGCGGCTCTAACTTCATCAATGAACGGTTCCCAGGCAGACACGTTATTACCTACAAACAATCCATTGTAATAATCACGCACTATATCGCCCTGTTGTTCTGGATTGAAATGATCCAATCCTAAACCATTAGCGTTGGCGTCAAGCAAGGTTTGTTCCCTAGTCTTTCCTGGTTCGGCATAATCATAGCCCTCAGTAGCTTGGGAATACAGTGCATCACCCATATAGATAGGTCCAGAATATTCACCTTGCCAAACGTGTGTCAGTTCGTGCATAAGCCACCCAAAATTACCGGGAGCAGCTGGCGTTCCTTTTGAAAGAACGGTACCGTCTGGGAAATGTATAATACGCATTGTACCTACCCCTGTATCGCCTCCCGTATTGCCGGAAGCCACATTGGCCACAAACGATCCAATAAATACATGAATCATATTATAAGGCAATGAGTCGCCGAATACGCGTCGCGCTTCGGTTTCTTCTTCGGCTGTAAGACTTCTGAAAAGACCTGCAATTTCCAATAAAAGTCCGACCAAAAGGAATACCGCACCTCCACCAATCTGGATAAAGGCATCCAAAAATTCCTGTCCGGTAATGACCAATCTGTTATATGCAGCAGCTATAAGCAGTTGGGCTTCGCTTTCTAGCTGCTCGGCAATGGCCCTTGAGATATTTTCTACCGTCTGTCCGGCTTCGCGGAAAGCCTGGACAAAATTGGCGATGATATTTTCGGGATTGCGAACAGTATCTGCCATAATTTGTGCTAAGGTTAAGCCATAGGCCAGTAACCCCAAAACAATTTCCTTCATGGCATTAATTGTTTGACGGGCAGCCCAAACCAAAAGATCAAGGGCCAAATATCCCATTTGCAATACGCCGTTAATAAAGGATCTGATACCTTCCAAGAAATCGTTTGCCAAATATGACAAAACATAACTAACGGAGTTGCCTATACGTACTGTTGCCTCACCCAATAACCTTAGTGCGGCATCGCCCATTGCGGCGGCCCAATCTATGGCTTTAGAAACATTTTCGCCTATGTCTTCAATTAATTCCAACATTTTATCAAATACAGCATCTACTTGAGTCATCCCCCAATCTAGAATTTCTGTAACCGATTTCTTAACAAATCGAATTGCCAATAATGCTTCTCGCCAGAGTCCTGAAACTAAGGCTTCGCCACGGTCAAGCAACCATCCCAAAACATCGCCCACAGGGCCCAAGGCTTGTAACACGCCATTTATTATTTTTCGGAACACAAAATAGGTTGCGCCAACAACGGCTTCCAGAATATCGGCAAGTGCTTGGCCCACTTGCATGGCAGCTTCTATTAAACGCGCTGCCAAACGATAGGTAAAACTTACCATATTACCTATAAACTCAACTATGGTCTTGCCAAGTTCAAATGCTGCTTTTACTACGTGTTTCAATAAATCGAAAGCTATGGAAACTACGTCTTTCAATAATTTGATTAGGGTAGTGCCTATGGCAAAAAGAGCATCAACTATCTTTTTTATTCCTGAAATCGCAATCTGGGCCATGGATATTACCATATCTGAAATAATTTTTCCTGCGGCCAATAATGCACCCACTATTTTTTCTACCACTTCCACTGCAGCATTGGCAATGTAAGTCATAAATTCTACCAGAGCTGTGCCAATATTGGCCAAGGAGCGCGCTACCTCTTCAATTAAATCTGCGCCCGCGCTTATTACTTCATCAAAGAGATCAGTTAGCGTATTGCCCAAATCAGTAAACGATTGTATTACCTGGTCCCAAAGGGATAAGGGTCGAGTTACCAAAGTCAACAGTATTTCGCCAATGGCCTTGCCTATGGCAAGTAACGCACGAACGGTATTGCGAATAAGTGTAAGTCCAAACTCCAGCGCTTGGTATAATATATTGCCGATAGATTTACCCAATTCAATAAGTGCTTCTATACCTTTTCTTACAATTTCAAAAGTCTTTGCAGCCAGCCACGACAACAAATCGACCAAAACCCCTACAAGACTGTCAATGGCCCTTAAGATTTCCCTGACGGAATTAACCACTAGCGTAAAGGCTTCTTCCAGAATATTAAAAAGCGATCTGCCAATATCCTGTATGCCCTGGACCATTTTTTTGAGAATCTGAAATCCTGATTCAACTGCATACTGAAGCACTTCTGCCACGGTATTTGCCGCTGCAACTAATGCTTGGCAAAGAGCTGAAACCGCTGAACGGGTCCAGTCTGCAATTTCTTGTAGTAGATCGCCAATGGAATCTACAATTGCTTCAATGGCATCAACAATAGCATCAATAGCGTCTGCAATGGCATCTGCAATATCTTCGAAAAATTCCACTACAGCGGAATCTACGTCTGGATCTGCCGGAGTATTGCGTCCGTCGTTTTCAAGTTTACGGGAGGTTTCACCTGCATCCCGCAACCAAATAAGAACATCTTGCGCCCCCTGTTTGTCGATGCTTTTTTTGCTTTTTGTTTTCAACAGCAAATCTCCCATCAATAAATGAGCCTGCCCTCTAGGCAATTGGCTGATGGCGTGAACTACGCCCTTACCCTGCCCAGCGTTCTGGTAGCCTTTGATGAAAGCTTTCCTTTCAGTTTTTTTCATTAAGGAAACACGTTGAAAAAGTTCGCGGTGTTCCTCTGGATTTTTAATGGTCTCTGCATAGGCTTCAGCCAACACGATACCTTGATCTTTGCTTTTTTTGTACACTGTCAGAAATGCGGGTGCCAAGTCCACTGGTTTAAAAGCTGTTTCTTTCAACTTTTTTGCAACCATTGCCCTTCGCCCCATCGCTACCCCATCAAGTGCTAGTGTGATACGGTTCATGATTTTTGGTTTTAAGGTTAATACTAATTTTTTTGAAGCACAGCCTGCTTCGTGGCTTTAGATTTATTTTTTTTGATTGTTTGGTTGAATATGAATGGGACAAATCCCTGAGGATTGGGGATTCGGGGAGATTCGGGGAGCGTAGTTTTTATTATTTTTTCAAATACTTGGGAAGTACAGATACCTAAGGAGATAAACGCTGCATCTGTAGTTTTTAGTTTTTTGGATACTTTTTTTAGGGGAAGATCTTTAGCAAGGGCGCTAAACCGCTCCAGCTCTGTTTTAATAATATCAATGTTTTGCTTCTGGAGCGTTATGTTTAATGAAGCCAATAACGCTACAAGTGCTGGTTTCGCTATTTTTTGTGATTTTAAAAGGCTGGGGATTGAAAATTGGTCAAAATCCTTTTCAATAAGGAGGGGCTGCGTAATTATGTTCTGATCTTCAATGCCATTTTTTTTCTGGATTGACTTTACAAAACTTGTTTGAGAATAACCTTTTAATAAGTCTTCATCCAAAATGTAGAGATATTTTGAATTTGCGCTTAAGGAGACAGTATTGCATTCAAAAAACACTTTTTTACCTAAAAGGGGAGTAATGCTTGAAAAACTACTGGAATCAAATAATGTTTCTGTTATTATTCTGAAAGTATTGTTTATCTGCCCTAGTTGCTTTTGCGCCTTTTTAAGAGCAATAATTTCGCGTGAGGATTTTCTTTTGTTATTTTTTAATTTTTTTATCTGCAGTAAATTTTCCCTCATCTGCTCCACAGAAGCGGTGGGATTCAATGCCGGCATTGCATTTAAAATAGTTTCATACTGATGTTCTGTACTGATGGCATCGTTTAGCCCATGGACTGCAATCAACGAAGCTAATTCCCGATTATTCGCATAAACAGTATCGGAAAAAAGTAAAGCGGTTTTAAGTAAACGAGATTCCTTGATCAAATTAGTGATCGTTCCTGGTTTAAAATAAACAACAGATTCCAACATAAGTAGGTTATTAAATTTGACCTTTTTACTTGCCAAATATTGAATGGGGAAGAGGAGAGTAATAAAATTAATAATAAATTATGACATTCAAACATAATCTGCTCATTTTATGTGACATGTGAGATACTAATTATATAGAGTAGCAGAAATCATCAAAATTTTTTTGGCAGGAATGGTTGTGATTGGATGTAGATGGAAAAAGACAGTCTCCTTCCACATTATATTTATCCCAACTGCTTTTATTCAAATTAATTTTTTGCTAATTTTGCGGGATGGGAGTAGGTGCATTAGCAGTTGGAACAGCAGTTTTATTTTTGGTTCTTTTTATCCTAGCGGAGTTACAGGAAAGATTCTAAAAAAGATTCAACTATTTATATGATATGGCTACAGAAGCAAAGAATATTCGCTGTCTGAAGGGCTTCGTTTTGCTTTTTTCTTCTTTCATTTTCATTTTCATTTATCTCTTTCCTATTTCCCTATCTAATACCTTTTCCTTCTATCATCATTTAAAAAAATTGTGTTTTCAAGAGGTATTCTTATCTTCAAAAAATACGCCCGAATTAAAAACCAATTACCTATCTACTTGGACCGACAATTCTGAAACTTAAAAGAAAGCCTCGTCTATTTATTTCATAGCCGAAAACACCCCACCTATATGATGTATTTGGGAAGTGAAATCTATGCTCCCAGCAAGAAAGGAGCAGCGGAAAATTATATGGACGCATTCTTTCCAGAAAAGGTAGAACCTATCGTACTTCCCCGAAACACCTACCAATGATCCTATAATATTTTTGGACGTATAGCAACAGCTTTGATGAGGCAGTTTAGTTTATGCAGATATATTAACTAAACCCATGCATTAATTAACATATTTTTATTTAATTTGTGTATTTTATCGATTATTTATATCGCTTTAACGATTATTGCAATAATTTTAAGTAGATTTGGTTTACAAACCCCTAATTATAAATATTATGAAATTAAAACTACTTACCTTGCTTTTAACCTGCTTCTTTATCATTAGTTGCTCTAAAGAAACTGATGATGTATTGTTAAAGGATAACAATCCTGAAACCGTAACCTCTTCTCGCGAAGAACCTAATTCAGGCGTTAACTATTGTACTCAAGTAGATCTAATAGCTGGACAGAACTACGATTCTGGAAATGTAGAAGTTGTTATTGACGGAGAAAACCTATTAATCACCTATACTATGGAAGGCGATTGGGTTTTGAACGCCTCTCATCTTTTTGTTGGGGATTGCTCAGAAAGACCAGCAAATAAATCTGGCAATCCACGTATTGGTCACTTCCCTTATTCTGCCACTCATAGTCAAGGCACTACAAGCTACACTTATAGTATTCCCTTAGCCACTTTACCAAATTGTCTGTGCATTGCAGCCCATGCAGAAGTGAATGGCCCTTCTGGGAATGAGACAGCCTGGGCAGATGGCCTACCTTATGGAGGTAATAGCTGGGCAATGTATTTTGAATATTGCCTAGATCAGTGCGGCTCTTAATAAAATAATTATAACCGACTTCCAAAAGCCCGACTGTATACAATCGGGCTTTTATATTGAAGTAAAGAACTTTATTAACCGAGTCAAAATCTCTTGATCAGCACTAAAAGAGTATTTCAATTTAGTATATTGCGACATTAATAAATAATGTACTACATGAAATCACTACGCCTACTCTTTATCTTTTTATCCCTTCCCCTATTCGCCCAGCAAGGCGGCATGTGGATCCCTTCGCTTTTGGAAGGAATGAACGAAGCTGAAATGACCAACCTGGGCATGAAAATGACCGCCAAGGATATCTATGACGTTAACAACGCCAGCCTAAAGGATGCCGTGCCCCACTTTAACGGCGGCTGTACTTCTGAAGTTATCAGCAACCAAGGGCTTTTGCTCACCAATCACCACTGTGGCTATTCGCAAATTCAGAGCCATTCCTCTTTGGAAAACGATTATTTGGAGGACGGGTTTTGGGCGATGAGCTTGAAAGAGGAACTTCCAAATCCGGGAGTTACCGCCACCTTTATCGTAAAAATTGAAGACGTTACAACCCAAGTGTTGAACGGCATTACCCAAGCAATGACCGAAGCTGATAAGCTGAAAAAGATTGAGGAAAATATAGCCAATGTTGCGCAGACTTCTCCCAAGGAAGCCTGGCAGGAAAACCGCGTGCGTACTTTTTATGAAGGCAACCAATATATGCTTTTTGTGGTGGAAACCTATAAGGATGTTCGTTTGGTGGGAGCGCCGCCTTCCTCCATCGGGAAGTTTGGGAGCGATACCGACAACTGGATCTGGCCAAGACATACAGGCGATTTTTCCCTCTTCAGGATCTATGCCGATAAAAACAACCGTCCCGCAGAATATTCCGAAAACAACGTGCCCTACACCCCGAAACACTTCCTGCCTATTTCCTTGGATGGCGTAGCAGAAAATGATTTCACTTTGGTATTTGGTTATCCCGGGACTACGGATGAGTATTTGCCTTCCATCGCTATTGAGCAGGTAATAAACACTTTAAACCCAGCCCGTATTGCCATTCGCGATGCTGCTTTGGCTATTCAGGATAAATATATGCGCGCCGATCCACAGATCAAGATTCAATATGCTTCAAAATTTGCCCGCATTGCCAATTACTGGAAAAAGTGGAAGGGTGAAACGCTCGGTTTAACAAAATCGAACGCTGTAGGTATTAAGAAGCAGCAGGAAAAGGAACTTACCGCACAGATAAACAAAAAAGGAAAACAGCAGGAATACGGACAGCTTTTGCCAAAATTCGAACAATACTATACTGAAATTGAGCCTTATGCCCTTGCCCGTGAGTATTACTTGGAAACTGTATTGCGGAATGTGGAACTGCTGCGTATGGCTTACCAAGCCTACCAACTGAAACAGGTTTATGAAACCCGCGGTGCCCAATCCTTTGAAGATAGAAGAGACAATATGGTGGAGCGACTGGAAGGCCAATATAAAGATTACAGCAAGCAAGTGGATGAAGATGTTTTTGAGGCTTTGATCGCGCTATACGCTAAAGGAGTGCCACTGCAGTTTTTGCCCGCTTCTTTTAAGAATATGGATGCGCAGCAATTGACCGACAAGATTTATAAAAACTCTGCTTTTGTGGATTACGCTTCCATAAAAAAACTATTGGAAGGCGATGCCGAAACAGTTATTGCAAAGCTGAACAACGATCCAGGGTTTCAAGTGGTGAAAGAAATGGCAGACACTTATTTTGAAAAAGTAGCACCCAAATATGAAGAGCTGGAATTGAACATTTCCGGTTTGCAACGCGATTATATGAAGGCGTTGTTGGAGCTAAGTCCAAAAGACTCCCGTATTTTTCCGAACGCAAACAGCACCCTGCGCGTTACCTACGGAAAAGTGGCTGGCTACTCCCCGGCTGATGCTATTTATTATGAACCCGTAACCCACCTGGAAGGCGTAATGCAGAAATACGTACCTGGCGATTATGAATTTGATGTACCCCAAAAGCTTATCGACCTTTACGAAGCAAAAGACTACGGTCAATATGCCGAAAATGGGAAGATGCCCATCAACTTTATTGGCACCAATCACACTACCGGCGGAAACTCTGGAAGCCCAGCAATTGATGCCCACGGAAACCTAATAGGCCTAAACTTTGACCGCGTTTGGGAAGGCACTATGAGTGATTACTACTACGACCCTGCCCTATCGCGCAATATTATGGTAGATATCCGCTATGTGCTTTTTATAATGGATAAATACGCCGGGGCGAAGAATTTGATTGATGAGTTGAAATTGGTGCATCCTAAGAAGGATAAGAAAAGTTCTAAAAAGAAGAAGTAATTTCATGCCGATCTTGTTGAGGCGGTCTTCGACAAGCTCAGACTGACAAGGTCTTCGACAAGCTCAGACTGACAAGGTCTTCGACAAGCTCAGACTGACAAGGTCTTCGACAAGCTCTGACTGACAAGGTCTTCGACAAGCTCTGACTGACAAGGTCTTCGACAAGCTCTGACTGACAATAGGAATTTTAATTGACTGTTATCTAAAATGACAATTGGCAGCAGTATGTCATGCCGAGCTTGTCGAGGTATACGGATGTTGAATAAAAAGCAATCCAAGATGAAATTTTATTACACGTACATTCTTCTTTGTTCAGATAAAAGCTACTATACCGGAATGACGAATGATCTTGAAAGAAGACTTACAGAACATCAAGCCGGAAAGAAAAGAGATTGTTATACTTTCAAAAGAAGGCCTGTTGAACTAAAATGGTTTGTTCAATGCACAAACCCTTCTGAAGCAATAAAAATTGAAAAACAAATCAAAGGTTGGTCACACAGAAAAAAGACTGCTTTGATAGAAGAAAATTGGCAAGACTTAGTTGAATTTTCAAAAAATTACAATGAATATGGTCATCCTGATTCGCGCGGGTCTTCGACAAGCTCAGACTGACAAGGTCTTCGACAAGCTCAGACTGACAAGGTCTTCGACAAGCTCAGACTGACAAGGTCTTCGAAAAGCTCAGACTGACAAGGTCTTCGAAAAGCTCTGACTGACAAGGTCTTCGACAAGCTCAGACTGACAAGGTCTTCGACAGGCTCAGACTGACTTATGGAATCTTTAGTTTCTTTTAAAAAAGCAACTGTAGTAAACCACGAATTCAATCTTAAGTTATATGATAGGAAAACCGCTGTATAAAAGGATAATACATTTTTACATCTTCAACATTCAACGCAATATTTTCCGTGATTAGAATATTGAAAAGCTCCTGTTTCCTCTCGTTTAAATCCTGTTGCTCATTGCCGTAGCGGATGTTTAAAAAATCCCTGACTTGCATAGGGCCATTAGCGTCATCTTCTAGATATTCAATAAAGTCTGGGTATAGTTTTTTGAATTCCCCAATGGGCAAGGCCAAGAGAAACAGAATTCCCTGCACTCGCTCTTTATTTATTTTTGTGGGAAAGTCGTCGTGGGCCTTGATGATTTTGTAAATGTTCACAAATCTTTTAATACCGCGGGGGCTGGAGCCAATAATGAGCGACATAGACTGTATGAGTTGCATTTCCTCATCAGTAAGGGTTAGGATTTCAGCGAGTTGCTGCAATTCTTTTTTGGTGGGCAGCTTTTGGCTGGGTTCTATTTCCTGTTGTGGTTCCGAATTAGCTTGTATATTTTCGCTTTGGTTATTGGCTTGTGGGTTGGCTGCCTTTTTCGCTTTGGTTTTTACTGAAGAATTGCCGGAAATGGATGCAAGCATGCTTTTTACACTTTTGTCATCCGCTTCCTTTAAAGTGAAAGGTATCTGGAATATTTTTTCCAAATAGTCTGAAGGGCTTATTGGTTGAATTCCATTTTCTTCCATGGATTTTGTGAACTGCAACTGGTGTCTCTTTATCAAGGCATTCTTTACCCAACGCGGATCCACGCCCACCACTACTACAAACAATGGAAAGGCCATCAATAGGTTTACGGCTTCCAGCACCTCCACCACCCGCTCTTCGGGACAGCGGTCCAGATCGTCTATGTACAGTATGATTCGCTCTAAAGGTTTTTCAAAATAGGTCTTGAATTTTTGGGAATCTTCCACCGTTATCTTGCTAAGCTCCACGGCGTGCTCTTTAAAAAGCTCGTTGAGCACTTCAAAATCTTTCCTGATGATGGAAATTATCCCCAATTGGTCTTTGTAGTCCTTACTTTCCGAACGCCGCTCGATAAAGGAATACAAAGCTTCGGTGGACAGGGTATTTTTTATGCGGAATTCCAACTCAGTTTTCTTTTCCTCAGTAACATTTATCTGTTGTGTTATGGCCTCAATTTCGTTGCGCGAGCTCTGTATTTCATATTCCAATGCTTTTTGGCGTTGGTGGAAATCTAAGGTGGTCTTTTCGGTTTCGCGTTCGTAGTCTTCCTTTATTTTCCAAAAAGAAGCCGCCAAAGGCTGTAGTTGACTATAGGTTTTTATTCCGCGAACTACCGCTCCGCCAGCAAGGGTTAGGAAGGCCCAGATTTCAGGAGATAGTTTTAGGTTGGCTTTGCCCATTTGTTCGGCAATAAAATTGACGGTCAAGGGCACGGTGATTATTATGAAAATTATCACTGCCAGCCATAATAGGTTTTTCCACCATTTGCCTGCCTTGAAAAAGGTTTTTAGAAAAGTGAAAACGGAAGTGGTACGGTTGTATAGTTCTTTGGGGGTTTTCCAATATTCCTCGGGGATGATGGTTTTAAACTGGGCTACATTTTCAATAATGGACTTATTGTTATTAAACGCTGTTGTTATTTTTTGTTCTATTTGAAATTTGGCATCCATTTCCGAAAGCATCCCAAACAGGGTTTTTTCTTCAATGTTATCTATTTTCTTTTTCAGTTCCTTTTGGATGGTTTCCTTTTCTGTCTGCAATGCAGTGAGCTTTTCTTCCACTAGGTTTTTCTCCTTTTTCAGCTTTTCTTGTGCTTCATTGGCCATGCTCAGGTTTTCTTTGAAAATGGTTTCGATGCCCTCTTTTTCTTTATGTGCCTTGGTGTCATTGCTTATATATTCCTGCAAACCCTCAAAAATTCGAGTGACCATACTGGCCCAGAGATTGGAATCCATATAGGACCAAGCATTGAAATGCACTTGGGCAATGCCCTTGCAAAACACGGTCTGTTCCGAATTGAATGAAAAGGTGTTGATGCGCTCCTTCAATTTGTTCATAAAGAAACTTTTGCCCGAGCCCCATCTGCCAAAAAGTGCAATCGCCAGAGGCGGAATAAAACTCTTGGCGGCCATTACCCTTGCAAAGGCCATCACGTCTTTTGTAATATTGAGCTGGTCTTCCCCAACATCGGCATCACTTAGCAAGCCTGCAATGAGAGTGGGTCTTGCGGGCAAATTATTTTGTAATCGGTCTTTGAAGATGGCAAATTGAGCTGGATTGAGCTGGGAAATGATGGTCTGTATCTCCTGTTTGCTCACTTCAGCAATAGAACTGGTGTAGTGGTTTAATTCCGCTATTGGAATTTCAATATCCCTAACAATCCATTCCACATTTAAGGAACGCCCATTTTTGGGGTTGCCAACAACCACACCCATTCCTCTCAAGTACAAAGAAGCATTGCCTTTATAGGCTAATGGAGATTTGATAATCAAAAAATCCCCGCTTTCTATGGGGTTAATAATTTCGTCGTAGGTTTCTTCTTCACGGGTTT
Source organism: Aequorivita sp. (assembly GCA_026646335.1). GTDB lineage: Bacteria > Bacteroidota > Bacteroidia > Flavobacteriales > Flavobacteriaceae > Aequorivita. The sequence continues at coordinate 13,709 of JAPKFY010000067.1, forward strand.
CCCAAATGCCTTCCGTATAAAACCGCTCAATTTGCGACTCTAAGCCCCATTCGGCTTCCACCAAATATACACGGGCATCACTGCCATCCAATAAGTTTATATTATTGATTTCGGCATGGGTTCCAAAGGTTGTTGTATTGGTGCTACCCTCAAAAGGGTTTTTTAACTGGTTGAAAAGCTTCTCTCCATCTTGGGTTGGGGGCAACGAAATAATAAATCGGAATCCTTCCGCAGCACCATCAGGAAATAAAGAGACCAGCACATTTACAGTAATATCAAAGCTCGCTGTTGCATCAAGTTCTCCCGCTCCCATTCCCATTAGTGGAATCCAAATGGTTTTGCCGTAAAAAAGTTCTTTGTAAACCCGCAAACCGTTGGTTAGGTTTTTTCTTAAATTGACTATCGGTCTATCTTCACCCACCGTAACTATAAACAATATGGGGTTTAAGCCATCGTGTTCCAGCAGAGCATACCCGCTCTTCAGCTCCAACTCCTTCAGTGCTGTATCAGTATATCCAAAAGATTTTAAAACATATCTGTTCAGTTCGCCAGGAGAACCATGTATGTCAATAGAAACAACGGCTAAATCAGTTTCTGTGGGTGAAGACCCGAGCTTGACCTCGTAAAGTGCCTGATCGTTAGAAATAGATTCCATAGGTATATAAATATTTCGAAATTAGCGACCAAAATCTCTTGTTCCCATGATGAGAATTTTTCGTCCATTCCGCTTAAAACGAAACCTAAGTTACTCAATTATAGCATACTAATAATATTTTTATTGTAGAAATATCTTATGAGAAGCAAAAAAAAGAAGACCTTCTTTAAGGATTAAAAGAAAACATCTTCGAAAAAAAAGGTACGGAAAATGGCCATCCAGATTGTCGAGGGTCTTCGACAGGCTCAGACTGACAAGGTCTTCGACACGTCCAGACTGACAAGGTCTTCGACAGGCTCAGACTGACAAGGTCTTCGACAGGCTCAGACTGACAAGGTTTTCGACAGGCTCAGACTGACAAGGTCTTCGACAGGCTCAGACTGACAAGGTCTTCGACAGGCTCAGACTGACACTTGGATATCTAATAAAAGTAGTTACTTCAGCCCTCTCGCCCTCAGCATAGGCCCAATTTTTGGGTCGCTGCCGCGCCAGTCTTTGTACATTTTTTCAAGATTCATAGTGTTTCCTCTTGAAAGTACCATATCTCTGAAGCGCTGACCATTTTCACGGGTCAAGCCACCGTGGGTCTCGAACCAGTTGTAGGCATCGTGATGAAGCATTTCAGTCCACGAATAGGAATAATATCCCGCAGCATATCCTCCCGCAAAAATGTGGGAAAAATACGTAGAACGGTATCTTGGCGGCACAGCGTGCACAACATCAAGTTTGGTTCTGTTCAAGGCTTCTTTTTCAAAAGCGTTTACATCTTCAATCTTTTTATCAGCTGAAATGATATGCCACTGCATATCTAAATTTGAGCCTGCCAAATTCTCGGTTAGGCTATAACCTTGATTGAAAGTTCCAGAGTTTTTAATTTTATCAATCAACGCCTGCGGAATTTGTTCTCCAGTTTTGTAGTGAAGGGCATAGTTTTTCAACACATCTGGGTATAATGCCCAGTTTTCATTGAACTGCGATGGAAACTCTACAAAATCTCGAGCCACGGATGTTCCAGAAAGAGATGGATATTGTTGGTTCGCAAAGAAGCCGTGAAGGGCATGGCCGAACTCGTGAAACATGGTTTCCACCTCGTCATAGGTCAACAAAGCCGGTTCGCCATTTGCGGGTTTTGGGTAGTTGCACACATTGTAGATCACTGGCTTCTTGTTATACAGTTTGGACTGTGTAACAAAGTTGTCCATCCACGCCCCGCCACTTTTGCTTGGTCGCGCAAAGTAATCTGTATAGAAAAGACCAAGTGGCTCTCCGTTTTCCTCAAAAAGCTCATATACTTTTACATCTTCGTGATAGGTTGGTATATCGGTTCTGGGCTTATATGTTATGCCGTATAGTTTGTTGGCTGCGTAAAAAACGCCTTTTTCCAATACATTGTTAATTTCAAAATAGGGCTTTATTTGGTTCTCGTCCAGATCATATTTTTCCTTTCGGACCATTTCGGCATAATAGTTCCAATCCCAAGGTTCCAAAGTGAAATCCTGTCCTTTGGATTTTATCATTTTCTGGATTTCATCGGACTCAGCTTGTGCTTTGGCGGTTGCGGCAGGAATAAGTCCGCTGAAAAATTTATTAACATTTTCGGGAGTTTTGGCCATGGTTTTTTGAAGGCTCCATTCGGCATAATTCTTAAAACCCAAGAGTTTTGCTTTTTGGGCACGCACTTCCACGAGTTCCTTAATAATCCCATTGGTATCATTAGCTCCCTGATCTGACCTGTGCCAAGCTGCCTTATACAGTTTTTCGCGACTTGCCCTATTCTCCATAGATTGCAACAAAGGTTGTTGGGTAGTGTTCTGCAACGGAATGCTCCAGCCTTTGCCGTCTTTGCTCTCTTTAGATTTTAGAAAATCTTCATCAACACCAGCCAAGTCTTCTTTATTGGTAAAAGTTACTGCACCGGCATTATTGGCATCCAAAAGGGTTTTGCCAAACTTGGTGGTAAGCGTTGCTATTTTTTCATTGTATACCTTTAGTTTTTCTTTGTCTTCTGAAGAGAGCTTGGCTCCCGCAATTTCGAAATCTTCGTAATATTCTTCAAGCAGTTTTAAAGATTCCGCATCCAGATTGAGTGATTCCTTTTTGTCATATAATTTTTTGAAGCGTTGAAACAGTTTATCGTTCAAATAAATCATATCACTTTGGGCAGCGAATTTTGGCGCCATTTCCTCTTCCACCGCTTGTAGGGTTTCGTTGGTATTTGCCCCTGCAAGGGCATAAAATACCTGGGAAGACCTATTCAACAACTCATCGCTTTTTTCAAGGGCGAGTACCGTGTTTTCAAAAGTGGGCTCTTCTTCAGAATTGGCAATTGCTTCTACGGCTTTCTTTTGTTGTTCAATACCTTCGAGCATTGCAGGTTTAAAGTGTTCGTCTTTTATTTTTAAAAAATCCGGTGCTCCGTAGGGTAATGTGCTTTCTGAAAGTAGCGGGTTTTCTGTGTTGTTCATCTGTTCTTCACTTTTGTTTGGGTTTTCTTTTTCTTTGGAATTGTTGCAGGCCAATACAAGGAGGGCAAGCGCCAGAATGGGAATTGCTTTTTTCATACTTAGAAGATTTTTTTATTGGATTGTAAAGATACTGAATTAGTATGCTTTTAATTTTGAATATTACAAAATCAAAAACCCCCTCAGCAAAAGCTGAAGGGGTTTCCTCATTTTGGTTGGTTATTTGGCGATTACTTTTTAATCAAGCGCTTCACAGTGCTCGCGGTATCACCAACAATCTGTACCATATAGACTCCAGAAGCAAGCGATGAAACATCTACTGCTTTGGTACCTTGCATAGTGCGAAGGTCTGTCTGGCTCACTAGTTTTCCGTTTATGTCATAGATCATCATTTTCTCAAGAGAAATGTCGGTCTTGTTCACAAGGTTGACCACATTGTCTGCTGGGTTGGGGTATAAGGCCAAACCTTTGTCCAATGAGTTCTCATCTACTCCAATAACTGTTGTGACCGTAAGTTCAAAATCACAGGTCGAGGTATTTCCGTACTCGTCAGTGGCAGT
>JAPKFY010000068.1 GCA_026646335.1 Aequorivita sp.
AGCTCGGTCACGCTGCGAAACCGGCCCTGCCGGGTGCGGTAGTCGACAATGCGTTGCGCCATCACCGGCCCGATGCCGGGTCATCTATTTTAGAAAAATCTTGTTGCAAACAAAAATTATTCCTTTTTTGATAGCTTTAGCATTCCTCTTTCTGTCTGTTTTGGCAGACACAATTGTTTACAAAGTTTTTGGAAGCCAACTTGGGGAATGGCTATTCCTTATTGAGGATGGAGCTAAGTGGATAGGTATCGTATTCTGGTGTTACTATTTTTTTTATACTTCTTTTCAATTTATTATGGAAAATACTGGGGTGTCTAGTGCTGCCAATTAGTTATTTGTTTTTAAATCACTATTTAATTTTTACTTTATAATTGAGAGAATTAATAAATAAAATACAGTCCAAATTAGGGATACATAGTGCCCGAACAAAAAATATAAGCAAGCATGTCTTGCTTTCCCTTTTATACAGGGGCGGAAGCATTTTTGCAACCTTTTTACTGGTGCCTTTGAGCATTCGGTTTTTAGATACCGAAAATTATGGGGTCTGGCTTACCATAAGTTCCTTTATAGCTTGGTTTTCTTTTTTTGATGTAGGCTTAGGAAATGGCCTTAGAAATAAATTCGCTGAAGCTAAGGCTAAAGGAGATTTGGAATTGGCAAAAGGTTTTGTCAGCACAGCCTATTATAGTTTGGGACTTATTTGTTTGGGGTTATTCTGTGTTACGGTTTTGGGGAGTTTTTTTATCGATTGGACAACTATTTTTAATGCTTCTCCCAGTTTGAAAGGCCAATTGCAAATATTGATGCCGATAGTATTTGGATGCTTAAGTTTACAATTGATAGCAAAATTAATCGCTACCATTTATACCGCTGATCAAAAACCTTCGGTTGAAGGGAAAATTAGCTTAATCACTTCTGCCAGTTCATTAATTTTAATTTGGATACTCACACAAACGGCTACTAACTCCTTATTGCTTTTCGGCTCCCTGTTCTCCTTATTACCGGTATTGATACTACTGCTTTTTAATGTCTATGCATTTTCCAATAGATATAAAATGTATAAACCCAACATATTATTATGGAAGAAAATATACTTCAATGAGATTTTTGGGTTAGGAGCAACGTTTTTCATTATTCAATTTGCCGTAATCATTTTATTTTCTACCGATAATTTTATTATTACACAGCTATTTAATCCACAAGAAGTTGTTCCATATAACATAGCTCAAAAATATTTTAGTATTTCACTGATGGTCTTCAATATGCTTTTGACACCATATTGGTCAGGCTTTACCGATGCTTATACAAAGAGCGATTTTCTATGGATAAAGAGCTCAATGAAAAATTTGAGCAAATTCTCATTTGGAAGTATGCTCCTAACATTCTTGATGGTACTCCTAGCGCCTATTTTTTACAAATTTTGGATTGGAGACCTCGTTACAATTCCTTTTGAATTGACCTTAAGCATGGCAGTATTTTTTATGATATGTATTTTTTATTCCCCTTATAATGCTTTTATTAATGGTCTGGGAAAAGTACGGATACAAATGTATACTTTAGTTGGGGCAGCGATTTTAAACATCCCCTTATCCATAATTTTAGTTAAGTATACGCCCTTGGGAGTGGAAGGGGTTATCATAGCTACCATAATTTGTATTATACCTCATGCGATTATTTGTCCCTTGCAGTATTCAAAATTAATGCGCAATCGGACTCTTGGCATTTGGAATAAATAAAATATGCCAATTTAAATAACACTCCCAATATGGAATATTTGAACCTAATTTTTTTCTCAAACAATATACGCTTTGATTAATAATGGGGTATAAATCAGAAAAACAGATAAGATGAGAGTTTTGCATTTGTTTAATGAAATAAATTTTTCGGGAGCGGAACTAATGTATAGAGATGCTTCGGACTATTTCCGGGAAAGGGGGGTGGAAATGTATGCATTGGGCACAGCCAAGAATTTTGGGAATTTCATTGATAATTTTAGGGAAAAGGGAATAAATACTGTCCATAAACCATATAGAAGTAAGTTCGTTCTTTCCAGGGCAGGGCTTTCTTTCTATTGGTTTCTATATAAATTCCTTAAGCAAAATAAAATAGATGTCCTTCATATACATAGAGATGATATTTATTTTGCTGCTGTAATTGCCTACCTATTAAGAGTTCGAAGCTTAAAAACGCAGCACAGTATCTTTTATAATAGAAAATTTACGCTTCCTATATCAATAGCGAGAAGGAGAATCGTTAGGGTTTTCTTTAAAACGGATTTTCACAGCATAGGCGAAAGTGTGCAAAACCACGAATTGAAATATTATAAAAACCCGTCTACTAAAATTAACAATTGGTATAATTCAAAAAGATTTTATGGGTTTACCGAATCAGAAAGGAGCGAACTTAAAAAGAAATTAAATATACCGACCGATGTATTTGTGATTATATCAGTAGGCGGATGCGCCGCGATAAAAAACCATCACGATGTCTTGAGGGCCATTGCACTTTTAAAGGGAAAACTAAATATTTTGTATTTACATTTAGGGAAAGGCAAAACAGAATGTGAAGAGAAGCAATTGGCCGAAGATCTGGGTATAAATGAAATGGTGCGGTTTGAAGGGAATAAGGACAACGTGCGGGATTATTTAATAGCCTCAGATGTCTTCGTTATGACCTCAAAATTTGAAGGGTTGGGTAATTCCTGTCTCGAAGCAATGGCCTGTGCCCTTCCAGTTATTTTATATAATGTAGTAGGCTTAAGAGATCTAATTTCGAATGATGACAATGGATTTTTAATTGAATCAAATCCAAAGGAGCTTGCAGATAAAATTGTTTTATATTCGGATAATCCTGAATTAAGAAAAGAAAAAGGGAACCGTGCTTCCGTATTCGTTAATAAGAATCACAGTATGCTTACAAATGTTGATTTAATGTTGGCATTTTATAAAAAAGGCCTTGTTAAGAATCATAAAACTGTCAAAAACAAAGAAAAGCTAGCGAATGATTAAATTCAAAACGGCTTTAAATAGATGAGGATACCCCAAAAAAAAATAGAAGTTTATCTCTACACTTTCCTGTTCGCAGCAATGAGTGGAAATCCTCTTTTCAGTATATCAAGTGATTCTTCAAAGTATATTTTTATTGCTTTCGTACTCGTTCTGGTAGCAAAACATCACACCTATTTCAACCTTAACAAAGGGATTATTTATTATAGGTTTTTTGTCTTTTATGCACTCATATTCCTATTTCAGAAATTGGTCTTGGGTTTTGTGTCCTTCCCGAGTACTGTCGCTTTTATGGCGAGAATTACTTTGGGCTATATTATAATCCGGCATATAGGGCACAATTTTAAATTCGCTTTCTTTCAATTAATTTTTATTGTGAGCTTGATAAGCCTCTTCGGATTCGCTTGGAATGCCTTGGGAATGGACATACCAGCGATTTCTGTGGTTGAGACCACTGCCCAATATTCAGATAATTCCTCAAGAAATATAATTTTATTCAATCAACACGCCGATGGCCATAGAAATTCAGGCATGTTTTGGGAACCCGGCGCCTTTGCCTGTTATATCTGCCTAGCCTTCCTGTTCTACCTAGGGAATATAAGAACCCTTTTAAAGCTGCACAAATGGAAAGTCATCATCATTCTGGTAGCCTTAATCACCACCTTTAGCACCACCGGCTATATTGTGCTTTTTATAATTGGGATAGCAACTATTTATATTGAATACAAAAAAAAATACGGGGCTTTTGTGTTGCCAATTTTATTAACCTTCGGGCTCATTGCTTATCTTACGTATGAAAATACCGAATTTATGAAGGACAAGATGGATACCCAAGTAGCCGCAGCTTCCCAAAGGGATGAAGGCGAATTTGCTCCGGACCGTATGAGTGCACTTCTTTTTGACCTGCATTATATAGGAAAACATCCCTTAGTTGGCAATGGCATGCATGTTTCCACTAGGTTTGCCGACCATCCGGCGCTCCAAAAAGAGGATTTGGGGCATGGCAACGGCTTCAGTGATTTTCTTGCATCAATGGGAGTTTTAAGCTTTTTGTTTTATCTGTTTTATATTGTTCGATACAATAAAAACCACCCTGCTATATTTGTTATTTGTATAATTTTTTTGCTACAGGGAGAGCCCTTGTTGAATTATCCTTTATTTCTGTGTTTACCCTTTGTATTTATTTATGATGAAAACAATCGCCGTACTGCTAACCTGCCACAATAGGAAAGAAAAAACTTTACAGTGCCTGCAAACACTGTTTAAAGCTGATGTTCCTGAAAACCTGGAAATGGAATTTTTTCTGGTCGATGATGGCTGCACAGATGGCACGGGCAAAGCCGTGACCAATATTTATCCAGAAATAAATATTGTGTTGGGGAACGGCAATTTATTTTGGGCGGGCGGAATGCGGCTCGCTTTCAATGAAGCTAGAAAACAAAGGGATTATGATGGATATCTACTTCTCAATGACGATGTGGAATTAACCAAGGACTTTCTTTCAAAAATCGTTGAGACCCAAGAGTATTGTTTGCAAAAACACAAAAAAGGTGGTTTGTACTCTGGCTCCACCAAGGAAAAAAGATCCGGCAAGATTTCCTACGGTGGCAATATACTTACCAAAGGAATTGATTTTCCCGCATACAAATTAGTGCAACCTTCAGAAACACCTCAGCCATGCCATCTTACCAATGCAAACGTGCTCTATGTGGAAAAAGAAGTGATAGGCGAAATAGGTTTTTTCGATGACAATTTCAGCCACGCCTTTGCAGATTACGATTTTTCACTGCGGGCTTTTAAAGCCGGATTTCCAGTATATATCACTCCGGGTATATGTGGCTATTGTAAAGATGACCACGGAAATAATTGGAGCAATTCAAAAAAACTCAAAAACAGAATCGCATACCTAAAAAGTCCGACTGGTTTGGCCTACAAAGAATACCTGTATTATGGAAGGAGCCATTTTCCAAAACAGGTTCCAAAAATGTTTGTAAAACTTTGGGCAAAAACCCTGTTCCCAAGTTTGTGGGATTTAAAAAAGAAATAACTGTATTATGAAACTTATAGTCAATGCAGACGATTTTGGTTTTTCAGAAGAGGTGAACGCGAATATTGTAAAATGCCACCAAAAAGGTATTGTTACCAGCGCGACGATTCTTTCAGGCGGCCAAAATTTTGATGATGCTATACAATTGGCGAAAGAAAATCCAAAACTCGGCATTGGGGTACATTTGGCTATAGACGGGCCCAACAATATTGGAAAAAAGTATGCTACTCTGCTCGACCCACAAACCGGCGAATTTTATGAAGATATAGTCGCATTAAAAAAAATAAGGAATGGCGAATTTAATTTTGAAGAGTTGGTATCGGAATATTCGCTTCAAATTGAAAAGGTTAAAAATGCAGGAATAAATATCACGCATTTGGATCATCACCACCATTTTCACCTCTATTTTCCTATTTTGAAAGCAGTGATTGAAGTGGCCAAAAAATATAAAATCCACTACATCCGCCCACAGAAAATACTATACGCCGCAAACAACCCATTTCCAAAAAATGTTTATAGACTTTATCATCAATTCCATTTGTCGAGCAGATATAATACAGTGGATGGCTATACCAGTCTTATTGGGTGCGATTCAGACCAAATGCACGCAAAGTTTCAAACTATCTTAAATTCAAATAAAAAGACAATTGAATTAGTGGTCCATCCCTTAAAGGAAAATGGGGAAATTGATTTTTTAACGGATCCAGAAATTGTTGGAAAAGCCAAAACCCATTTAATCAGTTACGCAGATTTGGTATAAAAATGAAAACAAAGCAAACCATTTTAATATTCCATCCCGCTTTGGCGCCTTATAGGGTTGACTTTTTTAATGCATTGCACCGAGCTTTCGATGCCCATTTCTATTTTAATTTGGCAAATGTAAGCGATCAAAAATTTGATCAGGACGATTTGAAAAAAAAGAGTGAATTTTCTCCCAATTATCTGCAGAATGGATTTGAGTTTGGAGGAAAATCATTTCGCACAGGCGCCATTTCAGCTATAAAAAAACACAAGCCAAGTATTATTTTGTGCAGTGAGTACAGCCCGCTTACGTGTTTGGTCTTTGCGTATGTAAAACTGTTCCGAAAAAACATTCGATTTTACACCATAAGTGATGACAGCATCGCCAATTCCATAGAACGAACAGGCGTGCGGAAATTGTTGCGAAACATTATTTCCAAAAATGGCAACGGCGTTCTTTTTACCAGTGAAGCAGTATGCTATTGGCACAAAGAATATGTTTCCAAAAAAATAAAAGCACTGGAATTGCCTATCATTCATAATGATGAAGTGCTTCGCGCTCGATATTTGGACAGTTTGAATGAAGCCAATGCAAACATTGAAAAATATAATTTGAAAGGAAAAAAAATCATCCTTTTCGTCGGAAGATTGGTGGAAGTTAAAAACCTGCCTTTCCTTATAAAATGTTTTTCAAAAGTGAAAAATGAAGATAGCAAATTGGTACTTGTTGGGGACGGAGATCTTCTGGAAGAATTACAAATACTTTCGGAAAAATTGAATATTTCAGAAAAGATAATTTTCACAGGAAGAAAGGAAGGAGAAGCGCTTAACAATTGGTACACTTTTTCCCAAATATTTGTCTTTCCCAGTACCTATGAACGTTTTGGCGCCGTGGTAAACGAAGCCTTGCTTGGCGGATGTTACACTTTGTGTTCCACTGCGGCGGGGGCTTCCAGTTTAATTGACGACAAAAACGGCCAACTTTTCGACCCAAAAAATGAAATGGATTTTACTGAAAAACTTCAAACCGCAATTTACAATTCAGAACCTTTGGATTCTGAAATCACAAAACTTCGGGAAAATAAAATGCCTTTCTCATTTGATGATAAAATAGGTTCACTAATCAAGCAGTTATGAAGAAAAAGATATTGTTTATTCTTCATCTTCCGCCGCCAGTTCATGGCTCCTCTATGGTTGGTAAATACATAAAGGAAAGTTCAATTATTAATGAAGCTATCGATTCGAAATATATCAATTTGGGCACTTCCAGATCTATGGATGAAATTGGTAAAAACTCTTTTCAGAAAATAGGCCTGTATTTAAAAATCGTTTTTCAAACCCTAAAGCAATTGATGTTTTTTAAGCCAGATTTGGTTTATATAGCGTTAACGGCAAAGGGTCAAGCCTTTTATAAAGATTCGTTTATTGCTTTGTTGGCAAAAATTTTCGGCAAAAAAATAGTTTACCATCTTCATAACCGGAGTATGGCGGAACGGCAGGATAAATGGTTGGATGTTGTGTTATGCAAAATGCTTTTCAAAAACACGGACGTTATTTTATTGTCGAAGTATTTATATCCTGAAATACAAAAATACGTTCCCGAAAACCGCGTGCATTACTGTCCGAATGGAATTCCTGACGCATTCGCGAAAACCCCAAATGCAAAAATTCCAAATTCCAACGAGGTGGTAGAAATTCTGTTTTTGTCAAATTTAATGAAGGCCAAAGGGGTATTTGTGCTTTTGGAGGCCTGTAAAATATTACGGGAAAAACACCTTCCATTTCATTGCACATTTATTGGTGGCGAAAGCGATATTTCCTCTGAAATATTTCAGAAAAAAGTAACCGAACTTGGCTTATCGGGAAAAGTCCATTATGCCGGAAAGAAATATGGATTAGAAAAAGAAAGGGCGTTTTCGGAAGCGGATATTTTTGCGTTTCCCACTCTAAACGAAACCTTTGGACTTGTAAATCTTGAGGCTATGCAGTTTTCATTGCCTGTTGTTTCTACATTGGAAGGCGGGATTCCGGATGTAATTGAAGATGGAAAAACAGGATTTTTGGTGGAAAAAGGAAATGCCGAGGCTTTTGCCGAAAAATTGGAAATACTCATTGTTGATCCCGTATTGCTTTTAAAAATGGGACAGGAGGGAAGAAAAAGATATAAGGAAAATTTTACCTTGGAAGCTTTTGAAAATTGTTTTACAACAATATTAAATGAAATAATAAAATAAAGAAGATGCAACGTTATTACATTGGCAAAATAGGGATATCAAAAGTAAACCTGAGCACGGCTTTTGACTTTTTAATTAATGCGATTACCACTAAAAAGTATGGATATGTGTGTGTAACCAATTCACGAACGGTCTATATTTCAAATCATGAAGAGGAATATTGCGCAATTCAAAGTGGTTCCTTGCTTACTGTTCCTGATGGAATGCCTTTGGTTTGGATTGCGCACAACCAAGGGGTTGATGAGGTTGGGAAAACTTCGGGCAAGGATTTAATGGATGCCATTTTCAGCATTTCAAAAGAAAAAGGATATTCACATTATTTTTATGGCAGCTCTCAAACGTCCTTAGACTTCCTTGAAAAAAATCTATTGGCCAAATACCCAGGTCTGGATATAAAGGCTTTGGTTTCGCCGCCATTTCAACCCTTGGAGGCATTTGATGTTGAAGGTTTAGCAAAGGAAGTCAACGCACTTGCACCTACGTTTTTCTGGTGTGGGCTTGGAGCTCCAAAACAAGAACGGTTCATGGCGCTTTTACAACCGCATCTTGAAAATACAATTTCAGTTGGTGTTGGTCTTGCCTTTGAATATTTTGCCGGAACCGTAAAAAGGGCTCCAGCCTGGATGCACAAAAATGGTTTTGAATGGGTTTACAGACTTTCCAAACAACCGGAACGCATTACCTTTAAATCTATGAAGACCTTGTTTAGTATTTTAATTCCTCTTGCCAAATCTTATTTTCAACCTAAAAAACACTAACTTTCTAAACCCTAATCCCTGAAATTACATTGAATCAAAATATTTTTCTTTGCGTCTTTATGCTAATCATTTTCAATAAGGTTCCCACCACGTGAAATTTTGGAAACATATTAAAACAAAAAAAATGATAAAAGTAGGATTGTTGGATGGGCAGACAATACAGGCCGTAATCTTTGCAAAACAGCTTAAAAAAGCAGGCTACCACGTAGTGTTGTTTTGTGACACTAAAATGTCCTATGGCTACCATACACGGTATGCCCACGCCAAGGTAATCTGTCCGTCCACCCAAAAGGAAACGACGAAATTCCATGACTTTTTTTTGGATTACCTTGATAAAGAGGGTTTGGATATAGCAGTGCCTATGAACGATTATTCTGCAAAATATTTGAGCAAAAATAAAGCGTTACTTCATGGAATAGTGAATTTTTCGATTCCTGACTATCCTATTTTTATGAAAGGATATGATAAAAATCAATTGATGCAAGTCTGCGCCGAAAACAATTTGCCACATCCAAAAAGCTTAGACATTTCAATTTTAAAAAAAGGGACTGAACCGTCAGATTTCAATTTTCCGGCACTAATAAAACCGAATGAAACAACAGGGGCTCGGGGTTTCAAAAAAGTAACAAGCTATTGGGAACTTTGGGAACATTACGAAGCCATCTACAATGAGTTTGGTAATTGTCACCTCCAAGAATTTATTCCTCAAGGGGGTATGCAGTACAAGGTCCAGATTTTAATGAATGATAAAAAAGTGGTCAATAGTACCGTAATAGAAAAGCACCGATATTACCCCATAAACGGCGGCAGCAGTTGTTTTAACCACACCATTGTAAAAGACGAGTTGGTAGAAGTTTGTGCAAAGGTATTACAGATAATTGGCTGGGAAGGCTTTGCCGATTTCGATTTGATTGAAGACCCCCGAAGTGGCAAAATCCAGATTATGGAAATAAACCCGCGTGTGCCTGCCTGTATAAAAGCTTCTGTAATTTCAGGTGTCGATTTTCCACAATCTATTGTGGCCCTTTCGCTTAATAATCCCCTTGAAACCTATATTTATAAACCGGATAAGTATTTGCGTTATTTTAGCATGGACTTACTTTGGTTACTTTCCAGCAAAAACAAATTATCAGCGATGAGGCAATGGGCAAGACGGTTCTTCTCAGCAAAACATTTTTTACAAGATGGTGAATTTACGGACCCCCTGCCTTTTATAATTGGAACCTATTCAGGCTTGGCAAAACAATTGAACCCAAAATTCAGGGAACAAAAAAAAGGGATGAATCAATGAATATTTTAACGTTCGACATAGAGGACTGGTTTCATATTCTGGACAATGCTTCCACAAAAACTGAAAAGGAATGGTCCAAATATGAATCAAGGATCCATGGAAATATGGAAACTATATTCGAAATATTGGATAAAACAGGCGTTAAAGCCTCCTTTTTTGTAGTGGGCTGGATGGCGCAACAATATCCTGATGTGGTTAAAGAAATTGTGGATAGAGGATACGAAATAGGAAGTCATACACATTTGCACCAATTAGTTTTTGAACAAAAAAGAGAAGAATTTAAAGAAGATGTGGGCCGTTCCATAAAAACCTTGGAAGATATTTCAGGAAAAAAAGTGCGCATATTCCGTGCTCCCGGTTTCTCCATTACCGAAAAAAACAAATGGGCCTTTGAGGTTCTTTATGAATTGGGAATTGAAACGGATTCTTCCGTATTTCCCACGGGAAGAGCCCATGGCGGCATGCCCAGTTATGGCATTGCAGAACCATCTGTCTTGCGGTACAATGGGATTCAATTGCGGGAATTTCCTATAAACACTCATACAGTGTTAGGCAAGACCTTTATTTATTCGGGCGGAGGTTACTTCCGTTTAACACCTTATGCATTCCTAAAAAAATGGACCGCCAAGCATCCCTATGTCATGAGCTATATACATCCCCGGGACTTGGATCCTGGACAACCTGTGATAAAAGAATTGTCTATTTCGCGAAAATTGAAAAGCTATGTTGGCTTAAAGCATTCAAAACAGAAACTTGAAAAATGGCTTACGGATTTTGAATTTATGGATATTGAAACCGCTGAAAAGCAAATAGACTGGAGCTCAGTAAAAAAAATAGAATTATGAGAAAAATGGGTTAATTAAATATAATTTTGAAAACACATTCCTAATTTCTATTTCAAATATTATAAGTAAATTCGTTGTATTACTAATGTAGTGAACAGCAAACTAACCTTTGTAAATTTCATAGAAATAAAATGAAAAATAAAATCCAAATAATACTGATTCTGTTGACATTGGTATTACAATCTTGCACTAGCAAAAAGGAAATTTTGTACCTACAGGACGCAGATCTCTATGATTATCAAAGCATAGAATATGAATCTTCAAAAATTCAACCTAATGATATTTTAAGCATTACCGTAAGTGCCTTAGTGCCAGAGACAGCTATTCCTTATAACGTTCAGACTGTCTCTTCCTCATCAAGTCCCAGTTTGGATATTATCAAACTTCAGGGCTATTTGGTTTCAAAGGAAGGGACTATTGTTTTCCCCGTTTTGGGCAAAATTACTGTTGGGGGAAGTTCAACCGCAGAAGCGGAAAAGGGCATAGAAAAACTTTTGGAGGATGGAGGTCACCTCAAGGAACCCACTGTGAGCGTTCGGTTGTTGAATGCCAAAGTTACTATCTTGGGAGAGGTAAAAAACCCAGGAACCTATACATTTACTGAACAAAACATCACTCTGCCCCAAGCGTTGGGATATGCAGGAGATTTAACCATAAATGGAAAAAGAGATGACATTCTTTTAATAACCGAGGAAAACGGCGCTCGTAAAGTGGTCCATATTGATTTAACAAGTGCAAAGTGGTTCAACACGCCGTATTATTATATAAAGCCCAATGATTTCATTGTGGTGAACCCAAACGAAGCCAAAGTAAAAAGCGCTGGTATTATTGGGGATGCAGGGATAGTACTGACCATTGTGTCCATTGCACTTACGGCAGTTGTATTAATAGTAAGATAAAAATGAAAGGATCACCTCCATATTCACTGGATATTCGAGAAGAAGAACAATTTGATGTCAAGAAAGCCTTGTCCAAATACATTCGGTATTGGCCGTGGTTTCTATTAACAGTTTTCATAAGTCTCGTGATGGGATATTTTTATCTTCGCTACTCGCCCGTAGTTTTTGAATCGGTAGCCAAAATAAAAATATTGGACGATTCCAAACAACTGAATATTTCCGTGGATCCTATGTCGGTTTTGAACGGAAACTCCAAGATTAACATGGATAATGAAATAGAAGTTCTAGAGTCTTACCGAATCTTGAGCCATGTTGTCAACGAAATGGATTTGGATGTAACCTATGCAGTAGTTGGCAAACTGAAGACAACCCAAATATGGGACGCCCCATTTTTTGTAGCTAAAGAATTTCCGAAAGATAGTTTGATCAAACCGCT
Organism: Aequorivita sp.; assembly: GCA_026646335.1. Classification (GTDB taxonomy): domain Bacteria; phylum Bacteroidota; class Bacteroidia; order Flavobacteriales; family Flavobacteriaceae; genus Aequorivita. Next base: position 12,257 of record JAPKFY010000068.1, read on the forward strand.
TTCCTATACCGCAACTATAAATGCATCTGGGCTTACGCTCGTTGATGAGCAGGAGCATAAACTATTAGTTGAACCAAATCAGACTAGTGTTCCCACAAAATACTTTCCCCTGAGTGTAACACTTTTGAAGGGTATAAATCTGGAAGAGCATACAGATCCCACCTATCAAGTGGTCATAAGCCCTATTAAAGAAGTGGTCATTAACTTGATTGATGAGTTGAAGGTAGAAGCTACAAACAAAACAAGTGAAATCCTCACCCTTTCGCTCCAAGGGGAAAACCCTGAAAGGAACGAACGCATTTTAAACAAAATAATAGAAACTTTCAACGACGATGGTATTTTGGATAGGCAATTGGTTTCAAAACGCACAGTTGATTTTACGGATGAAAGAATTGTGGACCTTTCGGGCGAGCTGAGTACGATTGAGGGCAAAAAAGAATCTTTTCAAAGAAGCAATAATCTTTCCTATATCGAGGCTGATGCTGGAATGAGCATACAGAAAAAGTCTATTGCCGAAGATGAAGTAAACAAACTGGAAACACAGATTGAACTTTCTAAATTATTGAAAGAGTCACTTTCAGATCAAGGGGATTATGGGTTATTGCCGGCAGATATAGGCTTGGAAAGCAGCGGTATCAATTCTTTGGTATCGGGTTATAACAAATTAGCACTGGAACGTCAAAAATTGGCAGCCAGTGCAGGTGAAAACAATCCAACATTACAGGAATTGTCTAGCCAATTGAGTCGCACAAAGCAGAATATTATAAATACAGTAAATGTTTACCAACAACAACAGAACATTTCACTGGCGCAACTTAGCCAACAAAAAAATCGGGCCGGTGCCCAATTTTCCAGAATCCCGGAAAAACAGAATATATTGCGTTCCATAGAAAGGCAACAAAGCATAAAAGAAAGCCTCTACCTTCTTCTTTTGCAAAAAAGAGAGGAGGCCGCAATTAACTATGCCGTAACGGCCCCTTCCGTTAAAATAGTGGATTATGGATTGAGCGATAGCAAGCCAGTATCTCCCAAGAAAAAAGTAGTTTATGCTATTTCGCTTCTTATGGGAGTTTTGCTTCCGTTTGGATTTCTTTATATGAAATTTACAATGGATACTAAGATACACGAACGGGCTGATGTTGAGAAATTGCATACAGATATCCTAATAGCGGCGGAAATCCCATATTTTGAAAATATCAAAAGTTTTACGCAAGCCAACGATCGCTCTATACTTGCTGAATCTTTTAGGATTTTGAGCACCAATGTTAACTATCTTTTGGGTAAAAAAGTAAAAGAAGGCAAGGTTATTTATGTAACCTCTTCCGTAAAAGAAGAAGGAAAAACCTTGGTTTCGTTTAACCTGTCATTGGCCTATGCGAGTATAAAAAAGAAAGTTCTGTTGGTTGGTGCCGATTTAAGAAACCCACAGTTGCACACCTATTTTAATGTTGACAAAAATACTGTGGGCCTTTCAAATTATTTGCACGATCCAAAAATTGAATGGAAAGACTGCATTCACAAAGGCTTTGGCTTAAACAATTTTCATAAAGTATGTTTCGCCGGTGCCATTCCCCCAAACGCCCCAGAACTTTTATCGAGTCCAGCTTTTGAAGATTTTATTAATGCCGTAAAAAAAGAGTTTGATTACATTATTGTGGATTGCGCTCCCACATTATTGGTGACCGATACTCTTTTAATATCCGAATACGCAGATTCCACCTTATATGTTGTAAGGGCAGAGTTTACTGATAAACGCTTATTCGAATTTATTAAAGGGTTAAACAAAAACCATAGGTTAAAAAATATGGCCTTCGTAATAAATGATGTAAAGATTGACAAACTGAACGGCTATAATTATGGTTACGGCTATGGTTATAGCGATAGTGTTATCTCAAGTCCTTGGTACAAACGTTTTTTAAAAAAAAGTTATATAAACCTGAAGGCTAATTTTGGCAATAAAAAAATGGAATAAATTTTTGCAATCACTTCCCATATCGCAAAGCAAATCTGAGGGTTTTAACAAGATTTTTACATCTGGTTTATTACCTTCGCAATCTCTTCTTAACTGTTAAAAAAATGACATATTCAAAAAGCAGCTTTCTTTTCTCGCTGCTCCTTTTCACTTTCTCTTTTGTAATTACCGCCCAGGAAGTAGCCCCAGACAATCAACACCTTTTTGATAATTTCACATACAGACAGGGAAATGTTTACCGCACTGCTTCCGGTAAACCCGGTCCAGAATATTGGCAGAATTCCGCCGATTACAATTTGGAAGCAACCTTGGACGATAAAACCCACTCCGTTTCCGGAAACGTAACCATTCATTACACAAACAACAGCCCCGAAACTTTGGATTTTATATGGCTCTATTTAGAACAAGACCGTTTTACTGAAAATTCACGTGGAACGCTAACCACGCCCGTTCAGGGCAGTCGTTACAACGGCGATGTGGAAGGCGGTTTCGAATTGAAGAATATTTCAGCAAAGACCAAAACCGGAACTTCTTCAAAATACCTAATTACAGATACGCGGATGCAACTTTGGCTTGATAAACCTTTGGCTGCAAAAGGCGGGGAAGTGGAAATAAAAATGGATTTTAAATTTAAAGTTCCAGTGGAAGGCATGGACCGAATGGGCAGACTGGACGTTAAAGATGGAACCATTTATGCCCTTGCGCAATGGTACCCGCGCGTGGCAGTTTTTGATGATGTGGTAGGCTGGAACACCGACCCTTATTTAGGCGCAGGCGAGTTTTATTGCGAGTACGGAAACTACGATGTAAAAATAACAGCTCCTGCAAGTCAAACAGTAATCTGTTCCGGTGTTTTGCAAAATCCTAAAGAAGTATTGACTAAAGAACAGCAAGAACGTTGGGCAGAAGCTGAAAAAAGTGATAAAACGGTTTATATTATAAAACCTGAAGAGGTTGGAAAACCAATTGCACATGTCAAAACAGACGGGATGCTCACTTGGCATTTCAAAATGGAAAATACGCGTGATGTGGCCTGGGCAGCCTCCAAAGCGTTTATTTGGGACGCGGCCCGTATGAATCTTGGCGAAGGAAATACAGGATTGGCGCAGTCAGTTTACCCAAAAGAAAGCGATGGCAAAACCGCTTGGTCGCGCTCAACGGAATTCACAAAGGGGTCTGTCGAGTTTTATTCAAAAACCTATTTCCCTTATCCGTACCATAACGCGATTAATGTTGCAGCCAGCGTTGGGGGAATGGAATATCCTGGAGTTAGTTTTTGCCATTACAAAAGCAGGAGCGCTGATCTTTGGGACGTTACCGACCACGAATTCGGACACAATTGGTTCCCGATGATTGTTGGTAGCAACGAGCGCCGTTACCCGTGGATGGACGAAGGTTTCAACACCTTTATAAACCATTACAGTACTGTAGCTTTTAATAATAGTGAATTCCCAACAACTACAGATAATCCAAAAAGTTTGCTGCGCTACTTAACCTACGAAAACCGCGAGGGTATAGATACTTATCCAGATGTGGCCAATGCAATGAATTTAGCTTATACCGCTTATTACAAACCGGCAGTTGGGCTTTACCTGCTTCGCGAATACATTCTAGGCGCTGAGCGTTTTGACAATGCTTTTAAAAGCTACATTCACACCTGGGCCTACAAACATCCGCAACCGAACGACTTTTTTAACCATATGGAAAATGTGGCCGGTGAAGACCTTTCTTGGTTCTGGAAAGGCTGGTTTTATGGCAATGGCAATATAGATTTGGGCATTTCGGAAGTAAAGCCTTTTCAAGGGAATTATTTGATTACGGTTGAAAACGATGGACAGATCCCGATGCCCGTTCAATTGCAGGTGATCTATACAGACAATACAACTGAAAACATTTCACTGCCAGTAGAAATATGGCAGCGCGGCAATAGCTGGACACATCTTTTAAAAACTACAAAAGAAGTAAAACGTGTGGTTTTGGACCCAAACAAGATGCTGCCAGATGTAAACGTCTTGAATGATACTTGGAATAAACTTTAATACGTTATAAGATTAAAAAAAATGCTTCCAACTTTAAAGTTTGGAAGCATTTTTCATGATACGGTATGTCAATTTTATTTAGCAGCCACCCAAGTGTACTTCAGGGTATTTGCTAACATCAATGGTGACTTCATTCGTGCTTTTTTCAACCATTTTGATGGCTTCATCTGTGCTGTATTTATGTGGCCCAATGTAGAAAGTGGCGCCTCTTTTTGCCAGTTCCTTTATGTATTCAACTGGATTTGAATTTGGCGGTGGCGGGGCTTGGGCAGGCGTATATAAATTTCCGTTAGTCGCTGAAGGTGCTATGGGTGCAGTAGGTGGCGGTGGTGGAATATCACTTTTCTCACCTTTCTTTACTTTTGGAGGCTCTGGAACGGTAGGGGAAGCGGGAGGCGTAATTTTCTCTATATCAAAAGGCTCTTCATACAAATGAATATTACCTGGATACTTCCCAGATTTATCTATATAAATTCCTAAATTATTATTTTCTTTGAGCAACTCATTGGCTTTTTCAAAAGTGATACGCTCTCCTTTAAAATAATAATTCGCTTCACTGAATTTTTTATTGTCTTCTTCTCTAGAATAATTTTGTGTTTGATTACATTCCGGAAAAGCTTGGGCTTTTGCCCGCTGCACAAGTGTCATTTTTTGGTAAATGGTTTCCAAACGTTCCAAATCATTCTTTTTGATGATTCGCTTTTCAATATCCACTGCGTTGTACTTTTTTGCCAGTTTGTTGTATTCGTCGAGTTCTACTTTGGTGGCTTTTTGTTGAATTATTTTGCCAGTGTTTTCGTCTCTTTCCTCAGGTTCACCAACTTGAACTGACCACGGATTGTTTTCGTCATTTTTTACATTAGCCCTTGTAGCTTTAAATTTTTCAAGATCTTTTAAATACGCTTCGTGCAAAACCTCTGCTTCTTCAATAGTTTTTCCTGAATATGAATTGACTATAAAATTTGTATCCAAATCAGCGCCTTCCATATTTTTTAGGTTATACATACTTAGATTTCTAATATTGCTGGCATAAAGGATTTCTATTATTTTTTCAGATAAATCCTTCTCCTTATCGGTGTAAAACCCCACATTTGCAGAAAT
>JAPKFY010000069.1 GCA_026646335.1 Aequorivita sp.
CTTCATCTACATACTTGCCGGCGATACGCACCCGCGTTACAGCAGCGCCAAGTGGGAAACTCAAACCCAGGTAATAATCAAACCATTCCCAAGACATCGGCTGCTGCATTTATTCCCCTCTCCTAAACTCCAAATCCTGAAAGTCATAACTGAAATCCGTCAATGGCGAGATAGGGCTCATTGTGAAACCTTCCGCCTTGCCTTCGGTATCTAAACTGAAATTCACGAACGCATCTGCTTTTAGCGAGGCGTCATTCCAGCGCACCACATAGGTTGTTCCTTTGTAAAAAGTCATCGTTCCCGTTAAATCTGGAGATTTTTCCGCTTTAAAGTGAAGGCTTCCGTTTTGGTTGGTTATTGCAACCTTGCCAAACCAAACGTCTTTATAGGTTCCAGCATAATCCGCAGGGTTGGGTTTTGGGGTTTTGCTTTTAAGTTGTACCGCAATACTTTTCTCTACTGCAGAAACGATGCTATCTTCTTCCTTTTCGCCAGCCAAACGACGATCGTTGTACTGCTTAATCCTGTCTTGACCTTTTATGCCGAAATAGGCATCTTTAATAGAATTGGTAATTGCCGTAAAAGCAGAGCCACTCTGCTGGTTAGTAAGCACGATAATCCCCAAATCCATTTCGGGAATAAGGGTTACTTGGCTCACAATGCCATTCAATCCGCCCGTGTGGGTGACTTGGAAATACCCGTTTACATCACTTAAAAACCATCCGAGACCATAAGCTGAAAAATGAGTATTGTACGGGCCTTTTCCACTTCTTATAATAGTTTGTGGCGTCCACATTTCGTTGTGTACTTTACTGCTGAAAAGGCTGTCCTGTAGTTTTTCGCCGTATTTTCCATCGTTCAATTGCGCCTGTACCCACGTGCTCATATCATTGATGGAAGCAAAAATTCCGCCAGCTGGAGTAGCAATTTGGGTGAAAGTGTCTGCCGTTAATTCCAGTTTTCCGTTTACTGGCGCGTGGCCGTCAATTCGGTTTGCGTCTGCTTTTATTTTCGGGATAGAAAGCAGAGAGCGATCCATCTTCAGAGGTTTAAAGAAGTTTTCTGAAATATAATCATCAAAGTCTTTTCCTGAAATTCGTGAAATTACTTCGCCAGCAACAATGTACAGCAAGTTGTCATAATCAAACTTGCTTCGGAAAGAAGAAACAGGTTTCAAATACCGAAGGTTGTGGATCATTTCAGCTTTGGTTGTTGTATTATTTGCTGGGAAGACCATCAAATCGCCTGCACCAAGCCCCAACCCGCTGCGATGTGTTACAAGATCGCGAACGGTGAATTCGCGAGTTACATAAGAATCTGAAAGTTGAAATTCAGGGATTATGTCTGTCACTTTGGTATCCCAAGTCAGTTTTCCTTGGTCAATAAGTTGCCCCAAGGCTGCCGTGGTAAAAGCTTTGGTATTTGAAGCCACGCCAAAAAGGGTGTTTTCGTTTACTGCGGCATTTGTTTTTATGGAACGCACGCCGTATGTATTTTTATGATAGATTTTACCATCCTTCAAAACCGCCACAGCCATTCCAGGCACATCAAAGGTTTTCATTGTTTTTTGGACCAAACTATCAATCTGTGAGCCACTTAAAACCTGGGCATTCAAAGAAAAATTTAAGAATAGAAGTGGAAGGAAAAAGAGTGTGATTTTGGCAGAAAAAGTCTTCATAAATAGGATTTACATTTGAAGTTTAAAGATATTAAATCTTTTGCTTAAATTTAGGATAGCTAATCATTCACCTGCAGAGAGTGCGGCCCTAAAATTTTTTCTTATGACAGCAAAGGAGTTTTGGGAAGAGTTTAAAGATTTTGAGGAAGGACTTCGCCACGAGCTAGAATTTGTAAAGGAGGGTAAAAAAATGGAGACATTTTCATATCTATGCGCTCAACTGGATGATTATTGTCCCGGGCTTACCCCAAATATTTTATCTCCGGAAAAGAATATTAGCAAAAATCATATTTTGACCATTTCATGTTCGGGGAATAGAGATCTGTTATTATATGTGAATCGGTTGGTAGACCTGGCGCCCGAAATAGAGCATTGGGATATCAAAGCTTTGGTGGAAGGCAAAATAGAAACAGAGCCAAAAATGATGTTAAAGCCATTTGTCTGTGATGGATTTTCCATAACCCCAAAAGATATCCGATTTACGGTTTATTCGTGGGATCCGGAAAAAAATATTTTTGATATTTTGTTGCTACTCCCGCTAAACCTCGCAGAAATTGATGACGCCGATTTGGAAAATGCCTTTATAACTATTTTTGAGGAGTTATGGGGCGAACGTTTTGTAGGTGAAAAAATTAATTGTCTTTTCTTTACCCATAATGCCAATCTTGAAGATGAATTCTTTGATTTGGAAATGCTTGAAGTCTGTCTTAACAGTTTTGAGTAACTTATAAAACCATCAGAATTAAATCAACTTCAACTGGTTCACAATCTCCTGCAAAGAAACTTTCGCATCGCCAAAAAGAATACTACAATTGTCCAAGCCAAAAAGGTCGTTTTGAACACCTGCATAACCTTTCCCCATGCTGCGTTTCATCACGATTACCTGTTTGCTTTCGTGGGTTCTGATTATGGGCATTCCGTAAACCGGGCTGTCTGGATTGTTTTCGGCAGCTGGGTTTACCACATCGTTGGCGCCAATTACTAAGACTGTATCATATTGCGCCATATTCTCATTGCCTTCGTCCATTTCCTTTAGGTGGGAATAATCTACGTTTGCCTCGGCAAGCAATACGTTCATATGCCCAGGCATACGACCTGCCACGGGGTGGATGATGTAATCTACTTCACAATTTCTTTTCTCCAACAATTGCTGAAGTTGGCCGCAAACGTGTTGTGCTTGCGCAACGGCAAGGCCATAGCCTGGAACAATCGCTACTTTTTGAGCGAATGAAAGCGAAAGCGCGGTTTCTGAGATACTAATTTCCTTTATTTCCTGCTCTTCCTCAACTGCGCCGTTTTTGCTCTTTTTAAAAGTTCCTGCAAGTACTTTTAGCAACGAACGGTTCATAGCCTTACACATTAAGAGTGTGAGCAATATTCCAGCTGCACCAACAAAAATACCGCCCGCTATCATTACCTTGTTTCCGTAAACAAAACCTGCGAAGGCAGTGGCAATACCTGTAATACTGTTCAAAAGTGAAATTACAACAGGCATATCGGCCCCGCCAATAGGCAGTACAAAAAGGACCCCATAGACCATTGCTAAGGTTGCCAAAACATACATAAAGGCAGTAAAGCTTATTGGAATGAAATCAAAGAAATAAATCCCTGGCAATAAAACCATCAAAACTAAAAGAATTCTTGCAGAAAAGATAACGGTTTTGCTACGTCTGTCTTTCACTTTTCCAGCCAGTTTTCGTTCTGCGATTATACTTCCCGTTAGGGCAATCGCACCAGTAACCAGACCAGCGATAAGAAGAATTTGATTGCCCAAAATAGTGGTCGCCGGATCCATTTGATTGGCTTCCATCAATCCCAAAAGCATTGCGCAACCACCTCCCGTTGCGTTGAACAACGATACTAATTGAGGCATCCCGGTCATTTCTACTCTGTCTGAAAGTCTCTTGCCCATTAACGTTCCTATGGCAATCGCCAAAAACATAATTATTAAATTGACATAAGGAACGGTCGCCGTTACAGCAGATATAAAGGTGAGTACCACAGCCAAAACCATGCCCATTGCGGCTATAAGGTTTCCTGTTTTTGCCGTTTTTGGAGAACTCATAAATTTTAATCCTCCCAAAAAGGAAAGAGTGGCAATTAAATAACCTACTTCGATGATTGCGTACATGGTTTTTTATTCTGAAGTTATTTTTTTATTGGGAATAGAATGACTTAAAAAAAAGACAAAAACATAAGGAAATATTTCTATTTGAGGGGCCTTATGTTTTACGTCTTTCAGTGTTGAGTCAATAAGCTGAGGAATTATTTTTTTGGACTGAACATTTTGAGCATTCGCCCCGTAACGAAAAATCCTCCGGAAATATTAAGAGTGCCAAGAAAAACCGCGATTCCCCCTAAAGTGAGGTTGAGGTAGTCGTCTGCCGGAACCCGAAGCATTACAATGATTGCTCCTACCAAAATCACACCACTTATAGCGTTGGCGCCAGACATAAGCGGAGTGTGTAAAATAGCGGGAACATTGGAGATTACTTCTATACCAATGAAGACACAGAAAATAACAAAATAAATTTCTTGGATGTGTTGATTTATGAAGTCCATAGTTTAAGCTGGTTGTAGTTGCTTGGTGAAATGTGGGTGCGTCCATTCGCCTTCGTTCATTATCTGACAGGCGGTTAGCAATGGATCATCGTTTTGGCTTTCTGCTTTTTGCTTATATTTTAAAAACGAAAAATAGTTGTTTGAAAGCAGTGTTGAAGCTGCAGCTGGTATTTCTGCCGAAAGGCTTGAGTTTCCGAGAATAGTAACTCCATTGTGATGTATTGTTTCCTTGTTTTTGGAAAGTTCACAGTTTCCACCTTGTTCGGCAGCTAGGTCAATGATAACACTGCCAGGCTGCATAGCCTCTACCGAGCGTGTTTCAATGAGCAATGGGGCTTTTCTTCCGGGAATATTGGCGGTGCTGATTACGATGTTTGCCGTAAGAATATGGTTGTGAATCAACTCTTTTTGCTTCTGTTGGTATTCCTCGCTCTGTTCCACGGCATAGCCGCCCGCATTTGCAGATTCGGTATAGCCTTCCACTTCTATGAAAGTTGCGCCAAGACTTCTCACTTCTTCTCCGGCAGATTTACGAACATCAAAAGCTTCTACCCTAGCGCCCAAACGACGGGCAGTGGCGATGGCTTGCAGACCTGCAACACCTGCCCCGAGCACTAAAATTTTTACGGGCGCAAGTGTTCCCGCGGCTGTTGTAAACATTGGGAAAACACCGTTGTATATTTCGGCAGCTTTAATTACCGAACGGTAGCCTGCTAAAGAAGCCATGGAAGATAAAACGTCCATGGACTGCGCTATGGTTGTTCTGGGTAAAAGGTCCAAACTGTAAACCGTAGCTCCGTTCTTTTGATAAATAGCGAGCTTGGAATCATGAAAGAGGGGGTTGAAAATACCAATGAAGCAACAACCCCCCTTCATTTCCACTTCGCTAAAAGTATGGTTAATGGATACAATGGTATCCGAATTTTTAAATATTGATTCCCGAGATTGGCAAATAGCACCAGCCTCCACATATTCGGCATCTTCAATTTCTAGCGAACTGCCCAGCCCCGGCTCAAAAAGAATGTTGAGCGCTAACTCCCCGGTAAGTCTTTTAACTTCTTTGGGTAACAAACAAACCCGCGGATCGTTTGGGGTTTTAAGGATTCCTATTGTTTTGGGCTGTGGCTGTTCGCTCATAAATTTTTATTGAGATCGTATTCTTTTTTATTGACTATTTGCTCAGAATATCAAAGTATTCTTCTTTAACTCCTCTGTATTTTTTTAAATGTGCCAAATAGGTTTTTCTGAACCTTTCGTGTTCTGTCACGTAGAACATATCACAATCAACATCTTCACATTCCGCGGCTTTTGGCAAAGTTTCTTTATACTTTAAAAAAGTATCTATTGTAGCAGCGTTTGCTTCTTTTTCACGGGACAATTTATCAAGTATTGTTTGAGAGTCAAAGATTTTTGAGAGTTCTGACTTGCCAAGATTCAACAAATTGATTATCTCTTTTTCTATATAGTTAAGGTGTTCAATCCAGTTATCCAATTCAATGGAACTATTCTTAAAAGTTATTGCCTCCGGGGAGTCGTGATCGTAAATTTCCATGATGTTAAATAAAAATTGTTAATGATAAATACTATGAAAGTACGTCAATATCAATAGGTTTTTCAGCCTGCTTTACGCTGGTGATTTTTAGTTCTTTTGTGCCGTTTGGAAAATTCCATATTACGGAATCGCCTTCAGCATATCCCATTACAGCCGATCCCATAGGGGCTAAAATGGAAATCTTGTTTGCCGCAATATCGCGCTCAGTAGGGATTACCAGCTGAAATTCTGTTTGCCATGTTCCAGACTGAACCGTTACAACACTGTTGAAACGAATTACATCTGCTGGCATTTCTTCGTGGTCATAAATGATTGCACTGGTCATTTCTCCGCTTAATTTTTTAAGGGAAACCTTGGTGTTTTCATCTTTATAATAACCGGTAACGTTAAGTAGACGCTTTAAAAAAACGTACTCTTTCTTCTCTAATATCAAATTTCCATATTTCATGGTTTCTATTTCAGTATTAATAAAAGATGGAACATCATTGTCATTTTAGACAATATGAGGAGCGATGCCCCATCTTTATGGATTCAATTAATTATGGGAAAATCCCTCTTAGAATGTAAGCTTTTTCAATACGCTCTATGGCGATACTAAATGCAGCCGTACGCATATCTATTCCATTTTCTTCGGAATAGGCTGTAACTTTTTTGAAAGTGGAGCGAAGTTTTTTCTCCAATTTTTCTAAAATTTCGTCCATTTGCCAAAGCTCGCCGTTACGGTTTTGAAGCCATTCAAAATAACTTCCAATTACGCCACCGGAGTTGCACATAATGTCTGGAATAATGGTGATACCTCGCTCAATCAATATTTTTTCGCCTTCAACATCTGTTGGGCCGTTGGCGCCTTCAGCAATTAAAGTGGCTTTTATTGAACGTGCGTTATCTTTTGTAATCTGGTTGCCCAAAGCGGCAGGAATACAGATGTCGCAATCCAAGCCAAAGAAATCTTTGCCTTCCAGGGCAGAAGCTTCTGGGAAACCTACAATGCTTCCATTGTTCGCTTTTCCGTAGTTGAAAAGGTCTTCAACGGTTATTCCCTCTTTATTTTGAAGGCTTCCGAAGGCATCCTGAACTCCAACGAGTTTTGCGCCTTCGTTTTCAAGGAAATGTGAAGCCCAATAGCCCACATTGCCAAAACCTTGCACTATAAAAGTTTTTCCTTTTAGGCTCTCATTGTTCTTTTCGGCCCAAAATTTAATGGTCAAAAACACACCGTAGCCAGTAGCGCGGTCACGACCTTCCAAACCACCACTGCCTACAGGTTTTCCTGTAACTACGTGTTGGTTTTTAGAACGCTCGCTGGTACTTTTTGTACTCATATATGTATCAGCAATCCAAGCCATTGTTTGGTCATTGGTGTTTACATCTGGAGCTGGAATATCGTGCTCTGGGCCAATATTTTCACCCAAAGCATAAGTGAATCTTCGCGTAATGCGCTCCAATTCTCCTTTTGAATATTTTGAAGGGTCAATCTGGATTCCTCCTTTTGCACCTCCGTAAGGCAATCCTGCCAAAGATGTTTTCCAGGTCATCCACATTGCCAAAGCACGAGCGGCGTCAATATCTACCGTTGGGTGATAGCGAAGACCACCTTTGTATGGTCCAAGGGCGTTGTTGTGCTGCACGCGATAGCCTGTGAATATCTCCACTTCGCCACTGTCCATACGAACTGGGAAGTGAATAATAATTTCGGTATTTGTGATACTAAGAATTTTGCGAACGTTTGGGTTCAGATTTATTTTGTCTGCAGCGCTGTTGAATTGTTCCAGCACATTGTCCAACATTCCTCTTTTTAAAGGTTGTGGTTTTTCCACGGTTTGAGTGTTTGTCATTTTAATACTTGTTTTAAATAGTTGCCATTTCAGGCTTTCTTTTTGTTATTTTCAGTGAAGGTTTGGGGGCGCGGTGTTGTAGTTCGTCAAACTCACTACAGGAAAACACAGCTGATTGATTGTGCGTCAATACGCAATAAGCAGCGTGTGCACATTCAAGACAAAGGTTTGTAGGGTTATTAATCATAAATACTTATTGTTTGCCATTCCTATTGGCAAGCTGTGTGCCATCTAAAGAAATTATTTTGAAAAAATACGCAACTAACTGAAACACAGTGGTTTTAAAATTTTAAGGACCGACAGTGAAGAAGAAACAATTGGGGAGTATTTTCCGCATTGGGGAGAAATTACCCATGTTTTCGAAATCGAAATCGAAATCGAAACCGAAATCGAAGTTGAAGATAAAGATGAAATCAATTATGAAAGCTCTTGGGAGAACTTGAAAAGGGAAAGAAGCAAGAAAAGAGCAACTTCGAATTGGCGAATTCTCAAATCAACTAATTAATTTTCCCGCGTAGTGTCTTGCGGTCTATTTTAAGAATTTCGGCAGCCTTAGTCTGGTTGTTATTGGTAGAAGCGAGTACTTTTTCAATGTACTTTTTCTCCATTTCCTTTAAGGAGAGCAATCCGTCATCGGGGAAGTCTATTTGATATTTTAGAGTTTCGGGCAGGTCTTTTACACCTATGGTGCGGTCGCACATAATTACAGCGCGCTGAATCACGTTTTCCAGCTCACGTATGTTACCGGGCCAATCGTAGCGCTGTAAAAGTGCTTTAGCTTCAGGATCCATAGTGATGTAGCGGTCTTTATATTCATTGCCGTATTTGAAGAGAAATTTGTCTGCCAACAAGGGAATATCTTCTTTCCTTTCCCGTAGCGGTGGTACATTGATTTCCACAACCGTTAATCTGTAAAAGAGGTCTTCACGAAATGTTTCCTTTGCGATCATATCCTTTAAATTGCTATTGGTTGCGGCAATAACGCGAACGTCTATTTTTTCAGTCTTGCGCTCGCCAACCTTCATCACTTCTTTTTCCTGTAAAACCCGCAATAGTCTAGATTGCACTGCCAGGGAAGCATTGCCAATTTCGTCTAAAAAAATAGTGCCGCCGTCTGCGGCTTGAAAAAAGCCTTCGCGGTTGTCATTAGCACCGGTAAAGGCACCTTTCACATAACCAAAAAGCTCGGATTCCAAAAGATTTTCAGGAATACCACCACAGTTCACCGCAATAAATGGTTCCCGCGAAAATTTGCCGTTATAGTGAATAGATCGCGCCACGAGTTCTTTTCCCGTGCCGCTTTCCCCACTGATGAAAATAGTGGCTTTATTGTTCTTAACCCGTTCAATTATTTGTGTTACGTTTTTAATGGCATCGCTTTCGCCAATTATTTCGTTGTAATTTTTGGCATCAGAAGCTTCGAGGGCAATCTTTTTCTTACTTCTCGTGGAAAGGGATTTTAAAACACCTTGTTTTAATTCCTCCTTTGTAAATGGTTTCACCAAATAATCTATGGCGCCAGATTTTATGGCAGAAAGCGCATCCTGGACCGAAGGATAGCCCGTAACTACCAGTTTTGGCATATTCGGGTAATGTTCCGAAGCGAACTGAATGAGCTGGAAACCGTCCACTTCGGGCATTTTCAGGTCGGTTATCAATAAATCTATTTCAGTATCGCGCAGAATGGCAACGGCTTCTTTTACGGAGACTGCTTTGTAAGTGTGATAATCAAGTGAATGAAGGTGCCGCTGGATAAGCTCCAATATGTTGATGTCGTCATCTACTATCAGTATGTTTTCCTTTTGAAGCATCTTTTCTATTGTTTTGGAAAAGTAATAATAAAAATGGCACCTGTGGGATTATTGGGCAGATAATCTATAGTGCCACGATGGCTGCGTATAATTCCATGCACTACGCTAAGCCCTAGTCCAGAGCCGTCTCCAACTGCTTTGGTGGTAAAAAAAGGTTGAAATATTTTCTGAACATTTTCAGCCGGGATGCCTGGGCCTTCGTCAGCAATTTTAAGAATAATTTTCTTTTTTGTTTCTTCTAAACTAATTTTAATCAAACCGTTTTTGGGTGAAAAATAGATAGCATTCAACACTAAATTAAAGATAACCTGTGTCAACTGAATAGTGTCGGCTTTCAAAAGAACTTCCCCTTTTGGCAGGTTGACTTTATATTTTACTTCGTTCTTTTTAAATGTTGGATCCAACAAATTTACAGCGTCGTTTATTACGGGGACGATATCTGTATGTCCCAGATTTTGTGGCATTTCACAAGCGAAAAACATTAGTTTTTTCACCACTTCGCGAGAGAAAATGGCGCTGTTGATTATTTTGTCGAGGTCTTGGCCGGTTTGTGTGTTTTCAGGTTCTTTACTCTTCAGCAATTCGGCAAAACCTAGAATATTTGCCAAAGGTGTATTTAGCTCGTGGGCTATTCCGGCAGTTATTTCGCCTAGAATACTTAACCGATCGGCATGCTCCATTTTTCGTTTTAAAATGGCTTCATTTTCGCGAATGGAAACGCGTTCCAATAAATCGCCCACATTAATAGCTACGTTTTCCAGTAGCTTTTTTTCCTCTGTTAAGAAATCATTTACCGTAAATTTATCTGCGGGATAATGAATTTTGATGAATCCTTTTGGGTCGTTAAAAACATTGATATTGTTTTCAATCAAAACGGTTTTTTTTGAAATTGTAGAGGAGATAAGATGGTAAGGTTCCGAGATAATTTCAACAGTTGCATATTTGCTGTATTGTAAAGATTTGCGTAGGCTAAGCGCAATTGAATACAGCGTTTTGTCTAGTTCCCTAAAATCGTTATTTACGATAATGGAAGAAACTTCGTAGAGACAAGTAAGCTCTTTAATGCGTTCCTTAAGATTTTTTTCGAGTGTCATTTTAGCCGTTCAATCTTTTTTCAAAGGTATCAAATTTAAAACCGTAGTTCAGTTTTTATGGTTAAAGTGTAACCACAAAAAAACTGTTTAAGATGCATAACACATTTTAAACAGGTTTGGATTTTTATATTCTAAAACATTAATAATTAATCAAAGTCTTCAAAATCAAATTTTTGTCCACCAACTGATACTTCAGCCATCAATCCTTCTTTTGGCAAAGTGAATACGGCAACTCCATCAGTATAGGTAACATTAAATGAAGGCGGGCTTTGGTTTGCAGCAATAGCCGAAATGTTCGATCCAAAACGGAATTTATCATCCATAAATTCTTGAACGGCTTTATCAGTTTTCAAAAATATTAATTCGCTATACGCTTTTCCGCCTACTTGTGCACCAATATCTAATTGTTTCATGCTAGCCATTCCCACAAGTACACCGCGTTCATAGACCGCCCCATTACCTGATGCGGCACCAATTATCATAGCCCCTTTCCCAACATTTGGAAAAATTACATATGCTTTGGCATCATCAAAATAGCCTTGCAATTTCGGATTTGCTTCAAGAAAAGCGGCCTTTGCTTTTTCGGCATCCTTAATTATTTTTTTGTCATCTGCATTTTGTGCAAAAAGTGAGATGCTGAAAATCAGCATTATCATCATTAAAATGTTTTTCGTTTTCATAGTGTAAGTTTTTATTTTTAATTTAAAGATATCCCATTTATGAAACGGTACAGGTTAAAAATGTGTTAGAATTTATAAGAAGTCGCCAAATTTCGAAAAGAACTGATTAGGAAGTGATATGTACTAAGCCTTGAAGGGTTATTTAAGGTCCTTTTTCACCAAGAGATAAAAATCATTGTCCAGAGGAAGATAGCCTTGGTCATACAGATAATAATAGGTGGAACCAGATTTTGTGGTATAGGTCCCGGTGAAGTAATCAAAACTGAAACCCATCCGCAGGAGCTTGTCCTTGGTTGTTTTTGTTTTGTCTGCTGTGTTCAGCTTTTCGAGGATGCGGTAGTTTTTCCGAAGACGGTTATTGATGTTCCGAACCAGATTTTTGTTGTCCTTGTTGAGGGAATTATTATGTGTATTGCGGCAAGCATCGCTGCAGAATTTTTTATCGGCGCGCCCAATGATTCTATCACCACATTCCGGACAGGTTTTTTCCATACCTTAAATATAGGGATTTAGAAAGCAAATATCAAAATGCCAAAACCAAATTCCAAAGGGAGGTTTTTTTTAGGATTTGGTTTTTGGAATTTAATTTTTATTTGGTTCTTGGGATTTGGATTTTTCTTTTAAGTGGAACCTATAAATAGCTTCAAATTTCAAAAAAATTCCACCGTTCAATGAAGGATTCAACTGAGTGCGATCATCGCCAAAACTGAAAGCTGAAATACCGAGATCCATTTTATCATCTTCGGCATACATTTCATAATCATTGCTGGAGTACCCTACTTTCGCACGAATCAAAACACTTTCTTCCAGAGCATTGAATTGTAAATACCCCGCAAATTCCAATGAGCTGAGGTCGGCATAAAGGGTAGGTTGGTTTTCATAGTGCACGTTATAACTACGCCCAATTCCGAAATAATCAATCCCAACAGTTGTAACTCCTAATTTATAGCTTACATCTGCAGCAATAGGCAAGCTCATATCCATCTCAAACCGCTTGTTGGGGCTTAGATAATACCAGCCCAAAATTGGCGTGGTAAAAAGGCCAAAAGCTTCCTGCGAGGCATAAACCCCAAAACGGTATTTAAGGTTTTCATTCTTCTTCAATTTCAAAATTGCGAAACCGCCAAAGTAAAAATCATCACTGGAAATATCTTTGTAATCTG
The DNA here is from genome assembly GCA_026646335.1 of Aequorivita sp. Taxonomy (GTDB): domain Bacteria; phylum Bacteroidota; class Bacteroidia; order Flavobacteriales; family Flavobacteriaceae; genus Aequorivita. Next base: position 12,376 of record JAPKFY010000069.1, read on the forward strand.
AGGCAATTTTCGGCAATAAAACGATAGTTGTGCTCCATTTTTCGGACCAAGTTGAGGCCAAGCCCAATTTAATATTGCTGCTGTAAAGACTTGTATATTCTGCTTCGGGAAAAAGCTGCAAATTGTTGCTGCTGAAATCTACACCGGTTATCAATGCGTGGTTCTCGTTAAGAACTACAGGAAATGTAAAGCCGGCTTCAAAGGATTTTACCTCTGTACTACTGTCAACCCCTTCAAAATTATTGTTGAAAGTTTGTCCGTAGCCAATTCGGAATAGATCCACATATTCCTGAGCAGAATTAATAAATGGGAAAAGAAAAGTTAGAAGTAGAAGTCTTTTCAAATTGTTTAATAATTAATTACAATTCATCATTGAAATGTAAACCAATCCTTCATTTTGTCATCCGCTATTTCCTTTGGGTGAAAATATTCGTTGTTTTTGGAATTGTACTTATATTCCTTGCTCCATTCCGAAAAATTTTCAGCAAGTTTCTTTATGGAATCGCATACGTATTCAACTTCCGCATTTGTGGTTGTGGGATGGATGGACATCCGTATCCAGCCTGGTTTGTGGGTAAGATCGCCATGGTCAATCTCGCAAGTAACCCTATTTGAGGTTTCCTGATCTACGTGGAGCAAATAATGGCCGTAGGTCCCTGCACAAGAGCACCCGCCGCGGGTCTGTATGCCAAAACGGTCATTGAGCAATTTCACGCCAAGATTGAAATGCAAATCGTCTATATAAAAACTGATTACTGCTAGCCTATCCTGCGTTTGGGGTGCCAGAATTTTAAGGTTAGGAATGTCTTTTAGCTTTTCAAAAACGATTTCCAAAAGCTCGTGTTCCCGCTGCAAAATATTTTCAATCCCCATTTTTTCTTTCAGACGAATGGAAAGCGCGGTGCGAATGGTTTGAAGAAAACCCGGAGTTCCACCGTCTTCTCTTGTTTCAATATCGTCAATATACTTGTGGTTTCCCCATGGGTTGGTCCACGAAACGGTGCCACCTCCAGGATTGTCCGGGATCGTGTTTTTATAAAGATTGTTGTTGAAAATAAGCACACCACTAGAACCTGGCCCACCCAAAAATTTATGGGGTGAAAAAAAGATAGCGTCTAAATAGGCACTTTCTTCTTCTGGGTGCATATTTATTGAAACATAAGGTGCGGAACAGGCAAAATCTACAAAACAGAGTCCGCCGTTTTTGTGCATCAGTTTTGCTATTTCGTGATACGGGGTCTGAATTCCTGTTACGTTGGAACAGCTTGTTACCGCTGCAATCTTTATTGGATGGTCTTTGTATTTTTCAACCGTTTTGGCGAAGGTTTTCATACACACCAAAACGTCGTCGTTTGGCGGCACAACCACAACATCTGAAATGGTTTCGAGCCAAGAGGTTTGGTTGCTGTGGTGTTCCATATGCGTTACAAAAACCACCGGCCTAATTTCATCCGGGATTTTGGTATATGGCTTTAGGTTTTCGGGAATTTTCAGCCCTAAAATACGCTGGAACTTATTGATGGCACCCGTCATTCCACTTTCGCAGGTAATCAATACGTCGTGGTCGTTGGCGTTTACGTGGTTTTTTATGATTTTTCGGGCTTCGTGATAGGCCTTGGTCATTGCCGTTCCCGTTACGGAAGTTTCAGTGTGGGTGTTTGCCACAAAAGGCCCAAAATCCTTCAGCATCTTTTCTTCAATGGGACCGTAAAGACGACCGCTCGCAGTCCAATCAGTATAGATAATTTTCTTTCTTCCGAAAGGGGAATCAAACTCTTGGTCAATACCCACAATATTCTTTCGGAAAGGTTCAAAATACTTTTCCAATGTGGTGGGTTTTACTTTTTCTTCCGAAGAAATCATCATTCGATTATTAAAAATTACTTAAAATTAATCATTACAGCTTAAACCAAGCGACTTTAGCTTTTATTTTTTGAATGCACCAGTTCCATTTTGCAGCCAAGTGTAGTATTCTTCAATATCTGGAGTATAGCCTACGGGATCGATAAGGTTTTGCTCATTGTGATCCATCAAAACATAGAATGGCTGTGCGTTTGCTTTGTATTTCAGAATTTGGAACTCGCTCCATTTCTGCCCGATGTATTTTAACTTCTTGCCAGATATTTCAGAAATATATACTTCGTCTTCGGGCAGCGGTCTTTTATCATCCACATAAAGTGAAATAAGCACAATGTCTTGGTTTAGCGACTTTAATATTTTTGGTTCGCTCCATACGCGCTCTTCCATTTTTCGGCAATTTACACAGGCGTGACCTGTAAAGTCAATCAGTACTGGCTTGCCAATTTTTTTGGCATAGGCTAATCCAGTTTCATAATCGTGGAAGGCCAAAATATCGTGCGGTCCTAGGTGGGCCCCTTCAGGAAATTCTGCTGTGCTTGTGCTGCTGCCACCACTCATTTTTGTAAATCCTACACCGTAAGGAGATTCGCTATAGTGCATTGGAGGTGGGAAACCGCTTATTAATTTTAAAGGCGCACCCCATAATCCTGGAATCAAATAAATGGTGAATGCCGCTACAATCAATCCTAAACTTAATCGGCCTACTGATAAATGATCCAAAGGTGAATCGTGGGGAAGTTTGAATTTCCCGAATAAATATAAAGTCAAGGCCCCAAAAACGGCAATCCAAATAGCTAAGAAAACCTCTCTTTCCAGCCAGTGTAGTTGAAGAACCAAATCTGCATTGGAAAGAAATTTGAAGGCTAAAGCAAGTTCCAAAAATCCTAAAAAAACTTTAACCGTATTTAACCATCCACCAGATTTTGGCAGTGAATTCATCCATCCCGGAAATGCTGCAAATAGTGCAAAAGGCATCGCCAAGGCTAATGAAAATCCAAACATTCCTACGAATGGCGCAATTCCACCTTTGGAAGCAGCCTCAACCAGAAGCGTTCCAATAATGGGTCCTGTACATGAAAAAGAAACAATTGCCAGCGCCAAGGCCATAAAGAAAATTCCAATCATTCCCCCTCGATCTGCTTGTTTGTCTACTTTGTTGGCCCAAGAGTTGGGTAACATTATTTCAAACGCACCTAAAAAAGAAAGTGCAAATATTACAAGTAATAAAAAGAAGAAAAAGTTAAACCAGACATTGGTGGAGAGTGCGTTTAGCGCGTCTGCACCAAAGAACCAAGTTACAATTGCACCGAGAAAGACATAGATAACAATAATTGCAATACCGTAAATAATGGCGTTTCTAATTCCGGCCGCCCGAGACTTGCTTTGTTTTGTAAAAAAACTAACCGTCATAGGGATCATAGGAAAAACACAAGGTGTTAGCAGTGCAGTAAATCCGAAAAGGAAGGCCACTACAAAAATGGTCCAAAGCCCTCTATTTTCCTGTTTTTTTGTTTGTTTAATTGCCGCTTTCGAGGTTTCTGAGGCAGATTGAACACTGTCTTTTACAATTTCCGTTTTTTCGGTCAAAGCAACTAATGTGTCTTCAATAGTTACAATACCAACTTCAGTAGTTTCGGTGTTATCGGTATTTTCTGAAATTATTGCTGTTTCTGCACTTTTTTCGGGAGCGGGAATCTTAAAGACCAGATCTACATAGGCTGGAGGTAAGCAGCGCGTATCATCGCAGACCATAAATTCCACTTCGCCTTTTATGGTAGTGCCTTTATCCCCCGTCAATTTTATGCGCTTTGTAAATGTTGCCGTATTGGAGAAGAAGGTAATTACCATATCAAAGACAGGATCTAACTCCGTAGTCCCTTTACTTTCTTTTACTTTTCCAACAGCTTGGTAGGCATTATTTTCTTCAAAAGTGAAAACGGTTGGCAATGGCCCATTGTCTGGCACTACTTGAGAATAAAGATGCCAGCCCTTATCAATGGTAGCTTTTGAAATTAAATCATATTCCGTTTCCGATATTTTTTTAATGCTCGTGGACCACTTTACGGGGTCGAGAATCTGTGATTGAACTGAAGCAATTGAAATAGTTGCGAGGAGGAGGAAGAGGTATATTTTTTTCATCTTAATTTAATATTTGATAAATAGGAAGATGTAATTCCCTAATTATTTATCATTGTTGGGGTTGTTAATTATTAAAGGGCATTTCATTACTGAACAATATTATATAGAATCTTTAAAAAGATTTCAAATTTGAGGTAAAAAATGCAGTATTCAAAATTATGATGCGGTTTTGGGAATAAACCTTAAAAAATAAATACAAATATATAGATACTATGGGATTATGTTGTTGAAATGGAATCCAAAAAAAGAATTTGTAAAATAAAAGAGCTTCAAAGCAAAATTTTGTTTTGAATATTCCGCAAAATTCTTAAAAACACGAAAGAGAAGTATAACTACAATGATATCAATTCTTAAAAGAATGTTATAATATTCTATAGTAAACATAATAATAGGGCAATCTTGATGTTACTATTCGGAACAGCGTTATATTCGCCGAAAATTTAAAAAAAACCTTAATTATGAAATTGACAAAATTAATTTTCCTGTTTGCATTAACTATTGCTACTGTAAGTTGTAGCAAAAATGATGATAATGACAACTATGTTCCAGACCCTTATAGGCTTACTGTCTCAAATTTTGTTGACACCTACAAGTTAAAATTTTTGGAAATTAAAGAAGTTGAAACAATTACCTTCGGTAACGGAACTACATCTACCTCAACGACTACTATCGTTGGGAGTATTTTTCAAAATGTAAATTTCGTCTTTAATGCAAATGGAGCTTTTGCTGCCACTGGTTTTTTTACTACAATTCAAACAACCATAAACCCAGATGGAAGCACAACAACAGAAGACCCTGTTATTCGTGACGCAGCTGTAGAAATGGGCTCAGGCACCTACACCTTAACATGCGCGACCTGCGCGACCGGTTGTTCGGCGCCGACGGCGACCTGCGCACCGTGTTCATCGTCACCGAGGCGGCCGAGGAGGAACAGGCGCGCGCAGCGGCGGGCCGCGCCGTGGAACGCCTGCGACACGCCGGGCCCCATAGAATATAGATTTTCTAGATAGAACTGTTACATAATTAAAACTGAAAGGCGCTACTTTTTATTTAAAGTAGCGTTTTTTCATTTAAGAATAATCTGATGAGCTTCAGAGAATGCTCTCTTTTATTTCTTCAAAAAACCTTACTTTTGCACACTTTATTACATTACCCAATATATGAGCACAAAATTTAAAGAATACAAAGGGCTGGACCTCCCTAAACTGGCGGAAGAAATACTCGATTTCTGGAAAGAAGAAAATATTTTTGAGCAGAGTATTTCCATTCGCGAAGGGGCAGAGCCGTTTGTGTTTTTTGAAGGACCGCCATCTGCCAATGGTTTACCGGGAATCCATCACGTTATGGCTCGCGCCATAAAAGATATTTTTTGCCGCTACAAAACCCAAAAAGGGTTTAAAGTTGATAGAAAGGCAGGCTGGGATACGCACGGCTTGCCGATTGAATTGGGCGTTGAAAAAGAATTAGGCATTACAAAGGAAGATATTGGCAAAAAGATTTCGGTGGAAGAGTACAACGCAGCCTGCAAAAAAGCCGTGATGCGCTACACAGATGTATGGAACAAAGTAACCGAAAGCTATGGCTATTGGGTAGACATGAGCGATCCATACATTACCTACGAGCCAAAATATATGGAAACCGTTTGGTGGCTTCTTAAAGAAATATACAACAAGAATTTACTTTATAAAGGCTATACAATTCAGCCGTATTCTCCAAAAGCGGGAACGGGGTTGAGCTCTCACGAACTCAACCAACCCGGAACGTACCAAGATATTACAGATACCACCGTGGTTGCACAGTTTAGGGCGATGGCTGAAACTTTGCCGGATTTTCTGGCGGAAGAATCAAACAACATCTGGTTTCTCGCTTGGACGACTACGCCTTGGACTTTACCGAGTAATACCGCATTGACAGTAGGTTCAAAGATTGACTATGTCTTGGTTAAAACTTTCAACCAATACACTTTTCAACCCATAAACGTGGTTTTGGCGAAGAATTTGGTTGCAAGTCAGTTCGCAAAAAATTATGAGGAAAAACCAAATGAAGAATCTCTAGAAGCTTTTACCCAAGGCGATAAAACGATTCCCTATTTTATTTCGAAGGAATTTAAAGGCGCAGATTTAATAGGAATCCGTTATGAGCAACTGTTGGATTATG